>NZ_MTAW01000238.1 GCF_002154725.1 Nostoc sp. 106C
CGTCGTTCCTCCTCTCTACGAGACGCTACGCGCTAAGCGAAGCTATGCCGTAGGCTTTACGCAATGACAGTTATTCTCTAGTTGCAAAATAAAAACTGGGATGGCAGTTGTAAAGCGAGCCTAGGATAAATTATCGATTATCTAACTTGAATATAGGGAACAGGATTTTCCTGTGATTGACGGTTATGTAAATTATGTTTTTGAGGTGTTAGCCAGAAATACTCAGAATTTCCTCATAATTAACCTTTACATTTATAACCAGTTAGTTGGGACACAGTAACAAACAAGAGACAACGAAATAGTTTGGCTGACTATTTTATCTCTTTTCTCGGCAAAAAACAATATAGTGGTTCTTAATTACATTAAACACAGGGCATATTTTGAAGGATATGTATTTTGCTTGTTCTAGGAGAGCAAAACGCTTACTCCGACAGAAAAAACTGTCTTGTACTCAATTAAGAACTGTTGACTCTCTGGTATTTCGATCTTTAAAATTGACATTTTGATATGTCCAGCAAGCGTATTCTTTTGATTGATGACGAAAAATCTTTATCCACAGTAATTCAGGCCTGTTTGGAAAACTTAGCTGATTGGACAGTGCTGAAGGCTGAATCTGGTAGAGAAGGGTTACTCAAAGCCCAAACTGAAAGGCTAAATGCCATTTTGCTTGATGTAATGATGCCAGATATAGATGGATTTACAGTATTACAAGAGTTAAAAAATAATCCTGTGACTCAAAGTATTCCAGTAATGTTAATCACTGCCAAAGTCGAACCTACCAAACATAACAAATATACTGAGTTGGGAATTATGGGTGTAATTAATAAACCTTTTGATCCTTTGAAGTTGGCGGAACAAGTAGCAGCTATGATGGGTTGGAAATAATTATATTTCAGAAATGTGCACTCAAAGCTAAAGTACACATGGTATTAGTAAGTCAATAATTTATTATAAGTAAAAAATATTAGTTATGGAAGATTATTTTATTCATTATCAAAGCTATAAATATGATGAAAAACAAGCAGAAAATGCAATTTTCCAAGCATATTTATATGCTTTTTGTCGACATGCAGCATACGTTTGGAGATTATATAACTCTGGTGATATCTGTGAATTACAGGCAAGTGAAAGAATTTTTACGGCTTGGGAGAGACTGAAACTTATGCAGAATAATAAGCTAAGTAGGTCGGCGTGAATATTTATCGTTGGGATGAGGCAGGAGGCAGAAGGTGAGCCAGCGCGGTCTTGGGGGTTTCCCCCATGAGCGACTGGCGAACCCGAAGGGCAGGAGGGAAGAGGGTTTAAGCCTATTTGATTTTTCAAAACATAGTTTTGTTTTTCCACACCGTTCTACTTAGAATACCAATTCAACATTCATAATTATGGCGCAAAAGTGGAGTTCCTCTAGTTAAAATTAACGATTTTGCTTTCAACGAAGAACATGAATTTGATTGAAAAAGCCACTAAAAAATTATTATCAAAATTGGCAAATAAGTTTTATATCACTTTTCTAAAATTTTAGGAATTGTAAAATAAAAAACACTACCTTTTCCTAAAACACTTTCTGCCCAAATTGCACCACCATGCTGTTGAATAATGCCACGACAGATAGCCAGCCCTAAACCTGTTCCGCCTTTTTGCCGTGAATCGCTAGCATCAACCTGTTGAAATCGTCCAAAAATACTTTCTAACATCTGGTTAGGTATCCCCCTCCCCTGGTCTTGCACTTTAAATAAAACGTGATCGCTGAAATTTTCTACACTCACTGTCACTGTGCTATTTGGTGTAGAAAATTTGATGGCATTACCAATTAAGTTGACTAAAGTTTGCATAATTCGATCGAAATCTACCCATATCTGCACAGAATTTAGCAACATAACTAAAGAAATATTATTTTCTGTTGCTAGAACCTTCACTGCTTCTACAGATTGGCGGATGAGTGTAGCAGCATCACACCACTGCCTAACTAAAGTAAATTTGTTTGATTCTAAATGTTCTAAATCTAAAATGTCATTGACCAAGCGTACTAAACGTTCCGTATCACTGTAAGCAATATTTAACATTTGTTGAGCGGTTTCGGGTTGTGCTTGCAGCACTCCAGCCGCCAGCAATCCTAAAGCACCACGAATAGAAGCTAAGGGTGTTCTTAACTCATGGCTGACAATCGAGATAAATTCATTCTTCATCTTCTCGATTGCCCGACTTTCAGTAATATCTTCGATTGTACCCACGTACCCCATTAGCTCATTTTTGCCAGACAGAATCGGAACGATTATGATGCGACAAAAACGCAAGGTTGAATTAGGAGGAATGTAACGTACTTCAGAGCAGAATTCTTGGTTAGCTGTTGCTAATGCCTGCCATTGTGGCAAAAATACTGCTAAATCATCTGGATGAATAAATTGCATCCAGTAATTGCCAAATGACTCTTCAATGCTCAATCCGCAAATTGCTTGAAAGCGAGGATTAGTATAAATATTTGTTCCTTGGGTATCGCTTCTAAAAATGCCTATTGGTGCAGACTCGCTAAGAGTCCGAAACAAAGCTTCGCTTTCTCGCAAAGCTTCTTCAGCTCGTTTGCGATCGGTAATATCCAAGGTTGTGCCAACAATACGAGTGATTTCTCCTTGGCTTCCTAAAATTGGTTCTCCGCGAACTTCAACATAGCGGACTTCTCCATTAGGGCGTATAATCCGCAAATCAGTTTCAAATGGTAAGCCTGCTTGTACTGGTTCCCTAATCTTCTGTTGATAAAGTACCCAATCATCAGGATGAACTAGTTGAGAAATTGCCTCTGCTTTTGGTACAGGTTGGCTAGGGTCAATTCCTTGAATCCGGAATAGTTCTTCGCTCCAGATACCTGTCTGGGTGGTAATATCCCATTCCCAGCTGCCAATATGACCCACTCTTTGAGCTTCCAACAGGTTGCGTTCGCTACGACGTAACGCATCTTCAATCTGTTTGCGATCGCTAATATCAAAAGCTAGCCCTTGAAGAATCTGAGTTTTCCCATCTGGCGCTAGTACAAGGCTGGATTGATCGCGAACCCAAATGATTCTACCGTCACCAGTGAACATGCGATATTCCGTAATTAAAGATTCTCCAGTCTGAATAGCATTTTGAACACTTTCAGTGATGCGATCGCGATCGTCAGGATGTACATATTTAGCCCAAGTATTTAAGTGACCAGCAGTCCATTCTTGGGCAGGAATGTTGAGAAACTGGTAAATTTGGGGACTAATGTAAGCGAATTCAGTAGTAGCAGTAATGGGTGCAGTATAGAAAATTCCGGGGATTTGTTCAACCAATGTTCGATATCGCAATTCCGCTTGTCTGAGCTTTTCTTCTGCTTGTTTGCGATCGCTAATTTCTATACTGCTACCGACAAGGCGATAAATACGCGAATGTTCATTACACAAAGGAGTCAAGCTGGTGATCCACCATGTATCTTGTCCTTTTAAAGGTAAGTATTCTTCATAAAGAATAGTTTCTCTTGCGGTTACACAGGCTTGATAATGCTGTCGAACTGATAATGCCATTTCTGGAGGAAACAGTTCTTCTGGAGTTTTGCCTTGTATATCCACAGAACGCATACCTGTAAAGCGTTCCGCAACAGGATTCAGCCCCACGAAGTAAAATTCATTATCTTCGCGAATATCGACCACAAAAATACATTGTTCAACACCGTTATAAATACTACGTAAAAACTTTTCTTTCTCTTGCAAAGCCTTCTCTGCTAAGAACCGTTCTGTAATATCCTGGGCAGTTCCGTAGAGACGAATCACCCGCCCATCTGCATTAAATTCTGCATTTCCGATGGCTTCATTGTAGCGGGGAGAATCATCTGGGTGAGTATTTACTCGTAGTATCAGTTTGTAAGATTCACCAGTAGTAATTGCTCGCTCAACAGCTTTGTACAATTTCTCTGCATCTTCTGGGTAATACATTTGCAGGTTCTCTGCATAAGTAGGTTCTCCCAAAGCTGGCTCTCGGTTCATGATGTGAAAAAGTTCCTCTGTCCAAGTGATTTTTTGGGTAGCTAAATCAAAGTCCCAGTTACCAATCTTGGCAATGCGCTGAGCTTCTGTGAGTAAAGCTTTGCTCTTACGTAGAGTTTCTTCAGTATGTTTGAAGTCAGTAATGTCGAGTCGGATACCTTCCCAACAAATACGTCCATCGTCCATGCGGCGAGGGGTTGAGCTGAGGCGCACCCAACGGATATCTCCTCTAGGAGAATACTCCCGTAGCTGAACGTCAAATACTGACATATTTTGTATTGACTCCTCCTGTTTCTGGAGGAGGTAAGGTATATCTTCTGCTACAACGTTATTAAACAGCAGACTTGCATCAGCCAAGATTGCTTCAGCTTTTAATCCATTCGTTCGTTCAACACCAGCACTAATGTAGTAAAAGCGATTGCTACCATCTAATTCCCGAACCATCTGGTAGATGTAGCCATTAGGAATGCGATCTCCAATCGCTCGCAGAAAAGCTTTTCGCTCTCGTAAAGCTTGTTCCGCTAATTTGCGATCGTTGATATCTCGATGGATGCCGATCATGCGTAATGGCTGACCATTCTTATCTCTTGCTACAACTTTGCCGTGGTTAGCAATCCATTTGCAATCACCTGATTTGGTTTGCATTCGGTATTCAAAAGTGTAGGGAACAGAACTATCCTTGAGGTGAAACTGCAAAATATCCATTACCCAAGGTTTATCTTCTGGATAAATCAATTTCGCCCAAGTACTCAACGCACTTGTCAGCTCACCAGCAGCATAGCCTAGCATTTCATACCAGCGAGGATTAAGATAAACTTCTCCTGTAGAGATATTCCAGTCCCACAGTCCATCTCCAGACGCTTCCAATGCCAACTGCAATCGTTCTTCACTCTCGCGTAAGGCTGCTTGTGTTTGTTTACGCTCTGTGATGTTGGCTTTCACACTCATTACCACCCAACATTGGGTCGTTTCCTCCCACTCTGCACTGAAAGTATCACAAATCCAGCATATTGACCCATTTTGATGGTGAAACCGATACTCAACAGTAACTGTTTGCTCAACAGCAACGGCATCCTGAAGATGTTTAAAGTACAAAGTCCTGTCTTCTGCTAAAAGTCGAGAACTCCAGAGGTTATGATCTGCTATGAATTCTTCTGGAGAGTAGCCTAAAATCTTTTGACAACTAGAAGAAATATATTCATACTCGAACTCTTGATGCGATCGCAGTCTAATTCTGCTCACAATTGTGCTTGTATTGCGGAGAATTGCATCAACCTGAGCCTGAGACTTTTCTTGCGTTTGTGCAAGATACTCGCAGCGATCCATTTCCTGTGACAATGCTTGCTGAATACTTTGAGGTGTGATGACACCTAATAGTTGTCCCTGCTCATCCAAAACTGGGAGGTAGGAAATTTGGTGCTGGTGCAGCAGGCGGATCATACTAAACAAATCGCCTAACTCTGATTCTTTGATAGTAATGACGTTATCAGCCATTACATCTGATAGGGTAGCAACACTCAAGTTTTTCCCTGATGCGATCGCCTTTACCAAATCTCTTTCAGTAAAAATTCCCACTAACTTATCTTGCTCTAAGACCAAGACATAGCCTGTTCTTAGCTGGCTCATCACTTGAACTGCACACTCAACAGATATATCTGGCGATAGTGTTGTCGCACATTTTTGCATGAGTTGAGCTTGGGATGATGGCAGCATAATACTTGAGGTATTTTGAGTACAGCTAAGTGTCGGTGTAAAACAGGATGAGGCTATTTGATCTCAGATCGACATTTAGAAAATTTCAGAATAACTCAAGTAGAGAATAACTAAGCCTCAAGGTAGTTAGTAATTCTCAGCCTGTTCTATATAGTTCTGGTAGTTAGTACAGCCAGGCAAAATTAAAAGATTATTTTACGTCATCAGTTTTTTATATTTTGAATGTCACCCATGCACTTTTGATATTTAATTCATTACTAAAATTTATGTATTGCATTAGACTTTTAAATTAGCTTAACAATTAGCAAAGTAAACTATGTAACTTGATTTCCAAATATGGACTTTTATAAAATCTGTATCTTATAGAACAAAAAATTAATCTTAGATTTTAAGTATAAGTAACTTATCTAAAAAATGGCTTTTGTAACAAAATTAACCTTTAATTTCTTTCCATACAGCTTTTTAACCAATAAGTGATTCTATTCTCACAATAATTAAGTGTAATATAATACTTAGTATTTAGAGATTACATAAGCAGAGCAGGCGTATATTTCTGAATATATATGTCAATTGGACTGCTGAAACTCAAACTATATATTCAGTCGGAGTTTGTCTATCAAAAGCATTAAATCTAAATATAACAGCATATATATAAAGTAATTAAATATAAATACGGAGTTAAAAAGTTTATTCCCCTCAGTAGATACATTAAAATATTTGATCTATTAAATTAAAATAAAGTTTAATTAAAGTTCTTAAATGTTTCCGGTAAAAGTGCTAAGTCGCAAATTTGGAGCTGCTTTTGCAACTTTTTTTTACAATCAGCAACAACAAACTATGAACGCTACCACTGAAAAACGCATCGCTTTGATTTCAGTTCACGGAGACCCGGCGATTGAAATTGGTAAAGAAGAAGCCGGAGGACAAAATGTTTACGTTCGACAAGTGGGTGAAGCACTAGCGCGGTTAGGATGGCAAGTTGATATGTTTACCCGCAAAGTGAGTGCAGAGCAAGAAACGATTGTTCAGCACAGTGAAAATTGTCGAACTATCCGTTTCCAAGCAGGTTCTTTAGAGTTTGTACCGCGAGACAATCTTTTTGAGTATTTACCAGAATTTATAGATAAGTTTTTGCAATTTCAACGAGAAAATGGCATTACCTATGAGTTGGTTCACACTAACTACTGGCTCTCAAGCTGGGTAGGGATGCAATTGAAGAAAATTCAAGGATGTAAGCAGGTTCACACATACCACTCTTTAGGAGCAGTCAAGTACAACACGATAGAAACAATTCCTGTAATTGCCAGTAAGCGATTAGCAGTAGAAAAACAAGTGTTGGAGACAGCAGAAACAATTGTGGCGACGAGTCCGCAAGAAAAGCAACATATGCGATCGCTCGTTTCTACTAAAGGTAATATTGATATTATTCCCTGCGGTACAGATATTCAGCAGTTTGGCTCTATTGATCGCCAAGCAGCACGGGCTAAATTGGGTATCGAGCCAGATGCTAAAGTTGTATTGTACGTAGGACGTTTTGACCCGCGCAAAGGTATAGAAACTGTAGTTCGAGCCGTGGGAGCTTCAAAGTTGCGTGAGTCTCAAAAACTTCAGTTAATTATTGGTGGTGGTAGCACTCCAGGTAATAGCGACGGTATCGAGCGCGATCGCATCGAAGGTATTATTAATGAATTGGGCATGAACGACATTACCACCTTACCTGGTCGTCTTTGCCAGAAAGTTCTGCCTACTTACTACGCTGCTGCTGATGTATGCGTTGTTCCCAGCCACTACGAACCCTTTGGACTTGTGGCGATTGAAGCAATGGCTAGTGGTACACCAGTAGTAGCAAGTGATGTTGGTGGGCTTCAGTTTACTGTAGTTCCAGAAGAAACTGGTTTATTAGCACCGCCACAAGATGTACCCGCTTTTACAGATGCCATTGACCGAATTCTGATGAATCAAGAATGGCGCGATGAATTGGGTAAAGCTGCTAGGGAACGTGTGATCGGCAAGTTTAGTTGGGATGGTGTGGCATCTCAGCTTAGTGAACTTTACACCCAACTATTAGAACAGCCTGTAACACCCCCTGTAGTACAAACATTAAAGCAAACCTTAGTAAAACCTACTGTAAAAACTGCCGTAGAACCTACCAAACAACCAGCTTTACTGAGCTAATTGAGCTACAACTATTTTTGTGCCTAAGCAATCGTTAAAATCAAAAAGGAGAAGGTATTTCGCACAAATATGTGGTTTTACCTTTTCCTTTTAATTTTTCATCCTTGGCAAACGTAGACTATAAGATACTTGTCTATACATTTTGGCACTATACTTAGCATCGACGTTTAAAGCCAATGGCTAACTGTTGTGCAACCAGTTGACTTTACCACCCTCACAGCTGCTTGTAGCGAACTACGCGCTCACTGGCTACCATCCCGGACAGAACAGGTTTTCCAGCGCGATCGCTATACTATTTCTGTAGCATTACGTACCTTAAAACAGCGGGGTTGGCTAGAGATTTCCTGGCATCCCCAAGCTGCACGCATTTGCATTGGCGATCCGCCACCGCGAACACCAGATACCTTTACTTTTAGCCAACAACTCATACACCAGTTAGGTGGTTTGGCACTGATAGGTATTGAAGCGATCGCTCCTTGGGAGCGTGTTATTGATTTACAATTTGCGCGTCGTCCAGGAGAAAGTCCTCTTTACCATGTCTACGCGGAAATCATGGGCAAGTATAGCAATGTCATTCTCACCGATGCCAGCAATTTGATTATCACCGCAGCTCATCAAGTCAGCCAGCAACAATCTAGTGTCCGTCCGATTCAAACCGGACAACCCTATGAAACACCACCAAAACTTACTGGCCCAGTTCCTAGTTTGAGCGAATCTCAAGAACGTTGGCAAGAACGAGTTAGTTTAGTACCAGGAGCGATCAAGCGTCAGTTGCTCAAAAGTTATAGCGGCTTGAGTGCTGCACTGGTAGAGTTAATGGTGCGATCGGCAAACATTGCACCAGATGCAACTACCGATAGTCTCACATCCGAGGATTGGCATCAATTATTTGAGCAATGGCAAGAATGGCTACAAGCTTTAAAAGATGAAAAATATCACCCAGCTTGGAGTTCTGAAGGCTATACGGTCATGGGTTGGGGCGGAGTTAAACCAGCAAAAGATATTCAAGAGTTACTCAATCGTTACTATACCGATCAGCTAAATGAACAATTATTTTCCCAACTGCGCCATCAGCTGAGTCAAAAATTGAATAATATTTTGGCAAAATTACGGCTTAAGGCTAACACCTTTAGTGAACGCTTGCAGCAATCAGATCGAGCTGATGAATATCGCCAAAAAGCTGATTTGTTGATGGCTCACCTGCAAAACTGGGAAGCAGGGATGAAGGAAATTACCCTCCTGGATTTTGAGACTGGCTTACCAGTTGCGATCGCTCTGCAACCAGATAAAAATGCTGTACAAAATGCCCAAGGTCTTTATAAACAGCACCAAAAGCTCAAACGTGCTCGTGCTGCGGTAGAACCTTTACTGGCAGAAGTTAAGGCGGAAATTGAATATTTAGAACAAGTAGAAGCTGCGATCGCCCAAATAGACCAATACCAAATACCAGAGGATTTGCAAGCACTTGAAGAAATCCGCGATGAACTAATTGGACAAGGCTATCTAGAAGATCCAGAATACCGCAACCGCAGTAGCAATGAAGCTAGCTGCAACTTTCATCGTTACCGTACCCCCAGTGGTTTTGAAGTATTAATCGGTCGCAATAATCGTCAGAATGACCAATTGACCTTTCGAGTCGCTGGAGATTATGACCTGTGGTTCCACGCGCAAGAAATTCCCGGTAGCCATGTGTTACTTCGTTTGGAACCAGGCTCTGTCCCTGAAGAAACTGATTTACAATTTACTGCTAACCTTGCTTCTTACTACAGCCGCGCTCGCCAAAGTGAACAAGTACCAGTAGTGTATACTCAGCCAAAGCACGTCTATAAACCCAAGGGAGCTAAACCGGGAATTGCTATTTATAAGCAAGAGCGTATTCTTTGGGGAAAACCACAATCAATGGTCAATAGTAAATAGTTATTCGCTGTCTGCTGTGTTCTTTATGTTGAGAGGAATATGTTGAATTCTCCACAAAGATAGAGGTTATTAACCTTTTACACAATCTTTTTTTGGTAAATTTTTACGAAAAAACTGTGTTGACTGCTACAATATTGTTAAGAAAAGTTGCCCGTTGCATTTTGGGAACGCGCAACTCGGTTTTAACTCTATTGAGAAGACAACGCGGAAAATATTTTTTAGACCAGCTGTGGGAGGCTGGTCATTTTTTTGAGATTTATGCCAACTGACTTCTTATTTGGAATTTTCTTATTTTTCTCCATTGGTAGAGAGGTGACTAGCTACTTAAGTAAAAGTGCAGTTGTGATTGGTTGCTTTCAGGTATTCTTCCTGATATCTCTACAAAAACTAGCTCTCTAACTATTACATCACAAGGCAAAACTAAAATTTTTAGCTAGCTTGGAATACTAATCAGATTCCAAATTCCAGTAATTTCCACATGTTTTTTCTTGCATCTAAGTTAAATTTGCTATAGATTTTTTGGCTTATTCTGTTTACAGACTCTAGTAATAGTAGATTTACTTAATAATCAGCCGTGAATCTTGATTAATGATACATTTAAGCTTTTTATCCTGGAGATAAATACTTAAAAATTTCTCAAAAATATAGTTTTATACCTATTTATAAATAAGTGCTTGATTGCATCTTTAGGCTCAGGCAAGATAAATCTTTTTTTTGTAAAAAAAATTGCTTTAATCTATACAGTCGAATCTTTTGTATGCGAAGGTATGGATAGGCAACTTGCAAAATTAATCCAATCCCTACATTCTTTAAATGCAACAAAATTGGGGCAAACATTAGGTAAGATAATTGCCTGAGATCCAAAGAGAAACAACGGTTATTTGGTGTAAAAGATCTAACCCAGCAGAAATGCTGGGTTTTCACTTTAATCAGCTAGTTAGAAACTGAATGTAGTTCTTAAAGCACCAATCACAATATCATCATTTTGCTCATTGTGATCTGGTGCTGTCAGCCAGATTACCCCAGGAGTAATAGTGATATTGTCGCTCACTTTGTACTGATAGAAAGCTTCAATGTGATAAGAAGTATCTTGGTCTCTGTCCAGTCCATTAATGTTGGAACTTGTAACTTGTGGTTCCATACCGAAGATGAAACCAGCTAAGTTACCTTTTTGACCAAGATCGGGTAATCCTAAAGTCACAGCCCAGTTCCAAATATCAACGCTGCCTCGGTTAATTGTATCTCCGGCTGTGGATAAGTTACGAGTATTGGTATATCCTACCCAACCACCAAGCACAAATTTTTCACTAATGGCGAAAGATGCTTCTAAACCGTAAGAATTACTAGAAGTCGGTACGGGAAAAGCTTCTTCACTTCCTGTTAAATTTTGAACTACCCCACCCAGAAACGAGCCGACGTTTGCCCGATTACTACCAGTTGCCAATTCTTGATTGTAGGCATTAATGTAGGTGAAGCCAACTTTCAAGCGATCGCTTGGTTTAAAAGTGAGCTGTGCTAAAGCGCCGTACCCACCATTAAATAAACCATTTCCTGGAGTAGGGTCATTAGCCGCACCAGTCAAATACCCTAAACTAAGTGCTAATTGCTCGCTAAAATCATAGTTTACTCCCAACCCTGCACCATTCATCTGATAATAAATTGGGTTGCGTGTACCAAAGCTAGACAAAGCGCCCAACCCACCATCTCCATCAAAAAGATTTATGGTATCGGTAATATCATCTGCGGCGGCGGCATTAGCAAGCGCGATCACTTGTAGTTTTTCACCAATCGGAAATTGGTAATATAGCGCATCAATAAAAGCATCATTCGTACCATCCCCAGCAAAAAACAAGTTACCCTCTGGTGTACCGATATTGGGGCTAAGAATATTGTTCATTTGAATTCTGGTAAAGAGTGTATCTTTACCCGTGAAGCTGGTAACAAATTCAACTCGTGCCCGTGCCCCAAGACTTGTATTCTTGTCTGTAATTTCTCCACCGTTAACTTGGTTACCTGATAAAACATCACTAACTACAGCAACAACTTCTCCTTGCAGTTTGGTAGTAGTAGAAAATTGATTTGCTTCTAACTCCGCAGTCTTGGCTTCCAACGCATCCACACGACCCCGTAATGTTGCCAGTTCTGCGGAAAACTCTTCTTGCAACCGTTGCAAGGTTGCCAAATCTTGTTTCGTTACCAAATCAGCTGTTGCTGTAGCAATCAATTCGTTAACTCGGTCCAAACAAGCATTTAAACCAGCGGCAAATTCGTAACGGGTTAAAGCACGGTTACCGCGATAGGTTCCATTGGGATAACCTGCGATACAGCCATAGCGCTCAACCAATGACTGCAATGCTTGGAAAGCCCAGTCAGTTGGTTGAACATCAGAAAATTGGGAAACCGATGTTACTTGAGACATTACCTGTTCTTGCGGGGAATTCTCAGCCTCTTGTTCTAAATCAGCTGCAACAAGCGGCTCACTAATTTCCCCCGCGACTGCCGCTGCACTCAAAAATAGCATTGCGCCGCCAACTGCTGAACTAACCAGCAGAGACTTGCATACTTTCCGCATTTTTTTCCTCACACCTATTGACAGTAAATGGCTACACTACCCTGCTTTGAAGTCGGAGTTATTAAAAACTATTCTCAATATCTTATCAGGAGCCGAGATTTTTTTTGAATAAAATTCAGTCAGGAAATCATCATTAATCAAATAACAAAAATTTTGAGGTGATGGCTTACACCCCAATTGCATGAGAATGAGAATTATTATAATATGGGATTTAGAATCAATCTCATTGTCAATAGGCATTTTAACGAAGACAGCGCCAGCTAGTTTTCGGAGGGGAAAAACTGTGGTTCGCACTCTTATAGAACCCAAAAAAGGCAGAACAACAAGCGCTATTCTGCTCCTAATTGTTTTGCTGATATTATCAATTGCTGGTTGCAACCAATCGCCTACAGATCGGAAAGCAGTTTCCCAAGAGTTACCATCTACGGGAAAAACCAAAATAGTAACAACATTTTTACCTATATATTGGTTTACTAAAGCGGTAGCTGGGGACACAGCAGAGGTAGAAATTTTAGTACCACCAGGTACGGAAGTACATGAGTATCAAGCAAAACCAGAAAATGTCAGAGCGATCGCTACTGCTAATGTACTGGTTAAAAACGGTTTGGGATTAGAGACTTTTCTTGAACAAACAGTAAAAAATGCCCAAAATTCCAAATTAATTGAAATCGACACCAGTAAAAGTATTAAATCAATAGGTGCGATTTCACCCATCGTAAACACTGCTAAAGAGGAAAAAGACCACGACCACGAACATACTGAGGGTAATCCTCACATTTGGCTAGATCCTGTTTTAGCAAAACAACAAGTGACCAATATTCGGGATGGGTTGATTGCAGCCGATTCTCGGAATAAAGGGACTTATGAAGCTAATGCAGCAGCTTATATTCAAGAATTAGAAAGTTTAAATAGTGAATTTCAGCAGACTTTGCAGAAACATCCTAACTGCACCTTTGTCACCTTTCATGACGCCTATCCATATTTAGCCCAACGCTATAACCTCAAGCAAGTTGCAGTGGTAGAAATTCCTGAAGATCAACTCTCACCAGCAGATGTACAAAATGCAATCAACGCTGTGAAGCAATATAAAGTTAAAGCTTTATTTAGCGAACCAGGGATAGATAATAAATTGCTGAAAAGTCTCTCCCAAGACTTGAAGTTAAATTTGCAAACGCTAGATTCTTTAGAAAATGGCGAGACAGATCCGCAACAATATTTTAGAGCAATGAAAGCTAATTTACAAACTTTGGAAACATCTTGTAAATAAGTTAATTTAGTGCTAAGAGCGATAATGCATTTTTTAGCCTTGATTCTTAAGCATTTACCAATTCTAATTACTCATGAACAATGACCAACGGCAAATGGCATTACCTATTTTAAAAGTAGAAGGATTAACTGTATATCAAGGCAATTATCTAGCTCTGCGGGATGTTTCTTTTGAATTATTGCCAGGGACAGATACAGCCATTGTTGGCCCTAATGGTGCAGGTAAAAGTACATTAGTAAAAGCACTTTTAGAATTAATTCCGCACAATACCGGGAGAATTGAAATATTTGGTCGCCGAATTAAAAATTTAGGGAATTCACGTCATTTATTGGGCTATATGCCGCAAAATTTCATTTTTGACCGCAACTTTCCAATTTCTGTCAGCGAGTTAGTAGGGCTGGGATGGGCGAGAATTGCCAGACAAAACCAGCCCAAAAGTTCATTCTGGAAAAGCTTGTGGAGAAAAGATCAGGAAAAATCAGCAGCAATAGCGCAAGCTTTACAGCGAACTGATGCTTACCATCTGCGACATCAGGCTATTGGTACTCTTAGCGGTGGTCAACTCAAGCGGATATTATTGGCTTACTGTTTGGTGACGCCTCGGAAACTTTTGATATTAGATGAAGCATTTGCAGGAGTAGATGTACAAGGTGCAGCAGATTTTTATCTCTTGCTCAACGAGTTAAAGCGTGAGGAAGGTTGGACAATATTACAGGTTTCCCATGATATTGATATGGTTAACCGCCATTGCGATCGCGTACTTTGCCTTAACCAAACAGTTGTTTGTACTGGTAAACCAGAAATTGCCCTTTCACCACAAAATTTATTAGCAACTTATGGTCCTGGGTTTAGTCGCTACCAGCATCACCACTAAGAAATTCAAAATAAATTACTTCATCTTTTTCCTTTAGCTGTTTAGCTTTAGTCAATAAAAGTAGTTACAGAAGAACTCAGTAAACTTTAATTAGTAATTTATAGAAAATTAGCGATTAATCTGTGATAAATAAAAGGCTAATCAGTTAAAAACCTTACAAATGAATTTATTCACTGATTGCCAGATAACTTGGCTCGGTATCACCAATAGCCAGGATTTGGTGAGTTTGTTGCAATTCCCTTTTATGCAGCGTGCGATCGCGGGTGCTATTTTGATGGGAATACTTGGCGGTTTGTTAGGTTGTTTTGTCACCTTACGCCAGTTATCTTTTTTTAGCCATGCTGTCGGTCATGCAGCATTAGTAGGTGTGGCTTTAGGTGTAATACTACAGTTAAATCCTACGGCGATGTTGCTGCCATTTACCTTAATTTTTGGGATGATTGTCCTCTACTTTATCGATAAAACCGATTTAGCGAGCGATAGCGTACTCAGCATAGTTCTTTCAGGAGCATTAGCGATCGGCGTGATTCTTACTAGCCTGATCAAAGGATATCGCGGCAACTTAATGGGAGTGCTGTTTGGGGATATTCTTGCTATTGATGCCACAGATTTAATATTGACACTGCTTGTCTTGGTAGCCAGCAGTATATTCTTGCTCTCAACCCTCAGACAGCAAATTTTGTTGACCCTCAACGCAGATGTAGCCCAGGTACAAGGTATTCCCGTCCAGCTGTATCGCTATGGGTTTGTGATATTGCTGTCATTAGCTGTGGCTGTGGCTATTAAGGCTGTCGGCGTTTTACTGGTCAACGCCTTTTTAGTAATTCCTGCTTCTACTGCCAAATTAATAAGTCACCATTTTACGCGTTTCCTAATCTTATCAGTGATTATCGGTTCTAGCAGCAGCGTTGTAGGTATGATGGTTTCGGGCATCTTTAACTTAGCCTCTGGCCCTAGTATCGTTTTGGTTCAGTTTCTCGTATTCGTAGCTGTATTCATTTGGATGAAGTTGACCATGAAAGCAGCATAAAATTTTTTCGTTCATGTACTTGCACAATCATTCTAGGTTTGCTACATTTATTAATCGTGGCTAAGAAAAGTCCCAGCCGGGATAGCTCAGTCGGTAGAGCAGAGGACTGAAAATCCTCGTGTCACCAGTTCAAGTCTGGTTCCTGGCATTTACAAAAACCCCTTGGAATTCAACAATTTTAAGGGGTTTCTAGTTTCTAAGTATTTGCTTAGTAAGAACAAATATTCTAATTCTGAGATGAATTTTGGGCGTTTTTGGACACCTTTGGACATAAAAATGGTGTAAATGGTGTAGAGCAGAGGATAATTACACCATGAATGATTGGTATTCAGGTACTGTGGCGAGGTTGGTTAAAATTACATGACCTCTGTGAAGGTTGGCAGCTTGCAAAAGAGACTTAAGGGGAAAAGTCAGCTTCTTGCACAACTTACCCCACAGATTGCTGCTTCCCTAACTGGCTATGATTTCATTTTGAATGCCCTATCTGTCGCAAACATTTTTTGAATTGGTATTAGCTCCGTAAATGAGGCTCTGAACTCCATTAACGAGTGTTCGAGGCTATTACCGACAGTATAATGGGCAAAATTGCCATATTTAATACTTATGCTTAATCATCCTGACTTACTTACTGAACTCTACAACGCCTTTAACCCCTTTGAACCCTTACCCGCCGATGATACAAGGTATGTAGATTGTCAGGATGTGCGCGGAGATGCGGATATTGTGCAAGAGTTGGGAAATCGGATGCGATTGGCAAACACTAATACCTGCCAATTATATTCTGGACATCGGGGTGCGGGGAAATCTACAGAATTACTCAAATTAAAGAAATACTTAGAAAATCGGCAATTCTATGTTGTGTATTTTGCAGCTGATGAAGAAGATATTGATTCAGAAGATGCTCAATATACAGACATTCTCCTCGCCTGTACACGCCGCTTGCTTAAAGATTTACAGAAAATTGCTAAACCCGATCCTATACTCAACTGGTTAAAAAGCCTTTGGGGAGAGTTGAAAGATTTGGCGCAGACTCCTATTGAGTTTGAAAAGCTAACAGTAGAAGCGCAAATTGCTCAGTTTGCCAAACTGACAGCAAATTTAAGAGCCGTTCCGCAGTTACGTCAACAGATTCGCCAAAAAATTGATCCTCACACTGTAACTCTAATTCAGGCGTTGAATGAATTTCTGATAGATGCCAAAAAGAATTTACCTAATGGCTACACTAAACTGGCGGTAATTGTCGATAACTTAGACCGGATGGTGTTAGTAAAAGACGGAGATAGCACCAACTATGAGGAGGTTTTTGTAGACCGCAGCGGACAACTACAAGCGTTGGATTGCCATTTGATTTACACTGCACCTATTTCTTTACTGTATTCTAAACGAGGCACAGATATTCGGGATATCTATGGTGAATGCCTAATTTTACCGATGATTATGGTGAAAACTCTCGATGGAGAAATTCACCAGCCTGGGTTGAAGAAAGTTAAAGAAGTAATTAGCAAGCGAGTTCGGCAGATTGCACCAGAGTTATCGCTAGAAAAGGACATTTTTGATAGTTCTAACACCTTAGAAAGGCTTTGTTTGATGAGTGGAGGTCATGTGAGGAATTTGCTATTGTTAACTCAAGATGCTATTGGACGTACTGAAGAGTTACCAATTACAGAAAATGCTGTGCGACGTGCAATTACTCAAGCTAGAGATACCTATCGCCGCACTGTAGAAAACTCTCAATGGAGTTTGTTAGCTGAAGTGTCCCGCTCTAAAAAGCTTCCTGGTGATGACCTGTATCGAAGTTTGATGTATAATCGGTGTCTTTTAGAATACAAATATTTTGATGATGAGGGAGAGATGCAGCGCTGGTATGATATTCATCCATTAATTCAAGGAATTGCCGAATTTAAAGAAGCTGTAGCGAAACTTCCATGAACCCAAATTTAACTGATTGGGATGATGATTTACTCCCTGAACCAGAAGAAGTTTATCAAGATTTAGTTCGCGCACTGAAGCGAAAATCAGGATTTGGATTGTTTTTTGTACAATGTACACCTGTGGAAGCAGACAAGTTTATTACCAAACTTCCACAGGATATTCCCCAGAAGCATATAGAAGTTTTGCGCTTGGTTGAAGCGATTGATAATTTATATCAGCGAGTGGCTGAGTTTGTTAAACACAAGCAAGTTGATATTTTATTGATTAAAGGACTGGAATATTCTTTATATAAATATGAGAAAAGGACTTTTGGCCAAATTACTGAAGGACAATTCAGCAATTTAACAAGCGTACCACATATTCTAAATCACTTAAACCAACAACGAGAAAGGTTTAGAGATGATTTTACGTTTTGCATTGTTTTTCTTTTGCGATCATTTTCGCTCAACTATTTTATCAACCGCGCCCCAGATTTTTTTGATTGGCGTTCGGGAGTATTTGAATTACCTACTACACCTGAATTGGTAGAAAAAGAATCAACTCGTCTGATATTGGAAGGAGATTATGAAGAGTATTTAAAACTTGGACAAGAACAAAAAATTGAAAAAGTATTGGAATTCCAAGACTTGTTAGCAGAAAAATATCAGACAGAAGAAAGTAAGGTAAGTTTACTACTTGAACTGGCGAATTTGCTGTATTCGGCAAAAGAATACGAAGCTGCGATCACCTCCTATGACAAAGCAGTGTCAATTCAACCTGATAAACACCAAGCTTGGAACAATCGAGGGAATGCGCTATTTAATTTAGGTCGTGATGAAGAAGCGATTACCTCCTATAACAAAGCAGTGAAAATTAAACTTGATTTATACGATGCTTGGTATAACCGAGGGATTGTGCTAGGGAATTTAGGATGCTATGAAGAAGTAATAGCCTCCTATGACAAAGCAGTATCGATTCAACCTGATTTACACGATGCTTGGTACAATCGGGGGAATGCGCTAGGGAATTTAGGATGCTATGAAGAAGCAATCGCATCCTATGACAAAGCGCTATCCATTAAACCTGATAAACACGAAGCTTGGAACAATCGGGGAAATACATTATTTAATTTAGGACACAATGAAGAAGCGATCGCATCCTATGACAAAGCGCTATCCATTAAACCGGATAAACACGAAGCTTGGTACAACCGGGGGATAGCGCTATTTAATTTAGAACGCTATGAAGAAGCGATCGCATCCTATGACAAAGTACTCGCAATTCAGCCTGATAAACACGAAGCTTGGTACAACCGGGGGAATGCGCTAAATAATTTAGAACGCTATGAAGAAGCGATCGCATCCTATGACAAAGCACTCGCAATTCAACCTGATAACCAAGATGCTTGGAACAACCAGGGGAATGCGCTAGATAATTTAGAACGCTACGAAGAAGCGATTGCATCCTATGATAAAGCAGTCGCAATTCAACCTGATAAACACGAAACTTGGAACAACCGGGGGATTGCGCTAAGGAAATTCGGACGCTATGAAGAAGCGATCGCATCCTATGAAAAAGCACTCGCAATTCAGCCTGATGAACACGAAGCTTGGTACAACCGGGGGATTGCGCTAGATAATTTAGAACGCTACGAAGAAGCGATCGCATCCTATGACAAAGCACTCGCAATTCAACCTGATTACCAAGAAGCTTGGTACAACCGAGGGATTGTGCTAGGGAAATTAGGACGCTATGAAGAAGCGATCGCATCCTATGATAAAGCCTTAGAAATTCAACCTGATTACCACTTAGCTTGGTACAACCGTGGTGGAGCATTAATAAAATTAGGTCGTTGGAAAGAAGGAATTGCTAGTAGCAATAAAGCTGTTGAAATTAACCCTGACTTTGCTGAGGCTCAGATGAAGCAACTTATTGCTAGTATGCAACAAAAATTGGGATGGAATAAACTAACTCAGATATGGGCAGGATTATTGAAAATGATTAGTTGCAGAAATCTAAGTTAAAAGTAATCACATTTCCTTTCTTCAGTAGGCTAATAGAATTAATAGAGGCGATTCTGGTAAACAAGTTTCCTAATTTGAGCAGGGAGGAGGTAAAAGCAATGTTAAGTATGGAATTAATCAAGGGTACAAAAGTATATGAAGAGTTAAAAGAAGAAGCTAGACAAGAAGTTAAAGAAGAACTTAGAGAAGAAGTCAAACAAGAAGTTAAGCAAGAACTCAAAGAAGAAGTCAAAACAGAAATGATTGCAAAACTTCTGCAACGTGGAATGAGTGTGCAAGAAGTGGCTGAGATATTAGAGTTAGACGTGGAAGTGATTAGAAATGTAGCCGGGGAGCAAAAAACGTAGATGTGAAAGGGTTTCCTTTGGCTTAACTGTTGTGCGATCGCTATTAAAGGTGCGTTAGCCTTCGGCATAACACACCCTACTGAACACGAATTACGAATTACGAATTACAGCTTACTTAAAGTCCGATACTCCCAAGGATTAACAAACTTAGCATCACCCCAAATTCCGCGCTTTTGTTGCTGCGCTTCAGCTTCGGCTTGTTGTACTAAGTCTTTACTAGGACATTTATTTAAATAAGGACGATACACTTTTGCAAGTCCTTCTCGAAGTAAAACTTGTTGCACAAATGTGCCATCTTTTAAGCGAACTTCAGCAACTTTTCTGCCATAGCGATCGCTATCAGTAATATTCAAAGTTACGCGATCGCCTGCTTGTTTGACTAACTCCTGCACCCGTTCTTGCGCTTTCGCACCCCAAGTAAATTGATTGCGATCGCTGGCGCGTTTACTTTGCCTTTCTTTATTGGTATGTGGGACTTCTGGTGCATCCATGCAGGCAAAGCGGACGCTGAATTTATCGCCTTTGGAGTCTTTCACTGCTAAGGTATCGCCATCACTGACTCGCTCAACCACATCTCCAGAAGGAGCAAAAAAGGGCAGGCGATCGCATCCCATCAAACCCAAAATAATGATTCCTGCACACAGCCAAATCAGTGCTTGTTTATTTAAATTCCGCATTCCTATGCACCAAATTACCTCTGGAGGATGATACTAGCAAAACGCCAGGGCTATCCTTGGTTTTGCAAGATTAGTATAAGAAATGTAATCTCCCATTAATCAGCGGGAATCTCCGATGAACTTCTTGACTTACCTCATGCACCTAGCTGGTTCGGGTGCTAGTGCTTATTACTCCGCCGTCCAGATCCGCGATTCCAAAACTCGTCCCGACATTCTTGCCAGATTTCAATTAGCTGAATCTGGTTCCGTTCCGTTTCTCTCTGCACTAAGCGATCGCGCCGCTGCTGAAGGCGATACATGGCTAGCAGAAAAATTAGCAAAACACGCAGCAGACGAAACAAGACACGGTAAGATTTTTGCCCAGGCTTTAAAACAGCTAAATAAACAAGTTATAGATTTTAAGAGTCAACCGCCAAGCACATCCGAACGCAAATCACCACAACAACGCAGTCCCTTCTTTGCGACATTCTTTGAAGGCTACACTCCAGAACAGCTAAAACCTGCTGTGATTGACTGGGATGTATTTATGGCTAGCACTTACATTCTAGAATTAGATGCCAGCAAAGACTTTGCACGCATGGCGAATGTCCTACCTGATACAGATCCCAAGACACGCAACCTAAAAATTGGTATGTTGAGCATTGCTCAAGATGAAACCGGTCATGCAGCTTACCTCTACGAAGCAATGACACGCAGAATGTCTGCTAACCAAGTGCAGAAATTAGTAGATGAGTGGCGCACCCGCAAAGTAAACGCCTTATTAGCAATGGTAGGTGGTATTCTCCAACGCAACAGCGAAACTCGTTCTTTAGTCCAAGATGGTGCGCCATCAGAAACCGATTCTGAGTTGATAGTTGCTTAAAACTTTTCTTTTAAAAAACAGGCAGATGGCAGAATTTAACAGAGGAAGAAGTTTTTTCCAAGATAATTTCTTGCCATTTTGTCTTCTTTACTGTCCTTCCAGCCTCTTTAGTTAGATTTATCTTTGTGACAAAAGTCATGGCTTTATTCGTGACTTTTGTCTGAATTAATTTTTTGCTAAAAGCGCTTTAATATAACTTGCATCTACCATTTGAAATTGAAGCTGTTACTAACTTATAAGAGTCATAAACCAATAGTAACTGTCAATTGGCTAGGTCAATTTTAAAGGTGCTATCTGCTTAATTTCCTTCGCGACAATAGCTTACAAAATTACAGCTATAGATAAGTCAACCAGCAATTACTTTTACCGTTCCTTATGCTCTTAGAAGCTACTTGATAGTGGCTTCTTTTTCTTCCATTTCTAACAATATATTTCATCAACGGATTGTCTTTATGAAAAGAATTCTGTCAACTTGTTTATTAGGTGTTGTGCTAGCTTCTAGTGCTTTAGCACAACCAGCCTCTGCTCAAATCCAAGTAATTCTTGGCGGAAATCAGCGACATGATTGGCGTGAACAACAATTAGAACGCGATCGCCAATATAGATTACAACTTGAGCGCGATCGCCAACATCGCTTGGAACTGGAACGCCAACGCCAACGTAGATTGGAACTGGAACGCGATCGCCAACGTAGGCTAGAAATTGAGCGTCAACGCCAACGACAAAATCGCTTGGAGGAACGACGCAACTATCGCGATCGCTATTAATAAATGTTGAGTAACATTTAAAACTTACAAAGGGGAGGTTACAAGCCTCTCCTTTTTGCGTTATTCAGGGGCGTAAAAGTATTGCGATCGCAACTATCAAATACTTAATATAGGGTTAATTTCTGCTGCTGACGATTCTACCTATAAGTCAATACAGTTCAGTTAAGAAAATTCATTGACAACAAAGCTCACAAATAATTACTAAACAAAAAACCGAACAATTATTTTGGAGGGGGCTTGGGGGATTCTCCCCCAAATCTTGGTTTTGTCCGACAGATGAGAACTCTTATCACCTTAACTGAACCGTATTGACCTATAAGTTTGTGTATTTTCCCTGACGGCAAAAGAAGAATGCGAAGTTAAACTTTTGGTAAATATTTATTATTAAATATATAAAATGGAACTACCGATTCTCTTAATTCTTTGTACTGGTAATTCCTGTCGCAGCCAAATGGCAGAAGGGTTTTTGAGGGAATTAGCTGATGATTTATTCACAAGCCAAAGTGCAGGAATGAACCCAGCCAAAGAAGTGCATCCTTTAGCTATTAAGGTGATGCAAGAGATAGGAATAGACATCTCTACAAACTCTTGTAAGCATATCAACCAATTTCTTGACCAGAAAATTGATACGGTAATTACTGTGTGCGATCATGCAGACCAAAGTTGCCCGACATTACCATCATCGATTAAACGTCATCACTTTAGTTTTCCCGATCCTGCTGAAGCCATAGGAACTGAAACAGAAAAGCTGCAAGTATTTCGACAGGTTCGTGATGATATTAGTAAGCTGCTTTTAGCATATGTAGCAGGGAGACGTGATGCTCTCTAATTCTTGTCACAGGAGTTATGAGCATGGTAGTTAATTCACTTAGTTTACCCTTAACTATGTTTACTGCCTTGGCAAATCGCGCGGATTTATTGATGGCATTGACGGATAGATCTGGACGTATTCAATGGGTAAATGGAGCATTAGCTAAACGTGCAGGTATCACCGCCGAACTGTTAATTGGAAAAAAGTTTTTTTATGTACTTACTTCTAATGCTCAAATCAATATTCAACAAGCTTATATCCGTGAACAACTATTGAAAGGAGAAAGCTTTAAATTTGAGCTTTTTTATTTATCACAGCAGCAGAAAGAGCATTGCTTATTAGTAGATGGGCAGCCTATCCATAATGCAGAAGGCATAACTAGCCAATACGCTATTATGGCTAATGATATTACTTTACGTAAGCTTGCAGAAAAAGATTTAGAGCAAACTCGGCAGCGGTTGAAGCGCCTGGTAGAGAGTGTCAAGTTAGTGCCTTGGGAAGCGGATGCTATTACTCACCAGTTTACTTATGTAGGACCACAGGCAATAGATTTATTTGGTTATGAGTTAGAAGAATGGTATGAACCTGAATTCTGGTATTCACACATTCATCCAGAAGATTTGCTTCAAGTTCTTAAGTATCACCAAGTCACATCAACAGAACAAGATGATTACATAGTCGAGTATCGGTTATTGACTGCTGATGGCAAGTGGGTTTGGGTAAAAGATATTGTGAATGTTGTGCGTACTCAAAAAGAGATAACACAATTACTTGGTTTTATTATTGATATTAGCGATGCCTATCGGCAAGCTGCGCAACGCAAACAAATAGAACTCTCTTTGCAAGAAGCTTTAAGTAAATTAGAACAAGCAAATCAGGATTTGGAAACGCGGGTACATCAACGTACTATTGCTTTAAGTAAAGAAAAAGAAAAACTAGAAAAAACTTTACAGCAATTGCAGCAAGCCCAAAGCCAACTAATTCAGAGCGAAAAAATGTCCAGCTTAGGACAACTTGTGGCTGGTGTTGCCCATGAAATTAATAATCCGGTTAACTTCATCTATGGCAATCTCAACCCTGCAACTGAATATGTTGAAGATTTACTTTATTTGTTGCAATGCTATCAGCAACATTACCCCAACCCCACCTCGACACTACAAGCAGAAATTGAAGAGATAGATCTCGATTTCATCATTGATGATCTACCTCGGCTGCTATCTTCTATGAAGGTTGGAGCTAACCGCATTCGGGAAATTGTTCTATCTCTTCGCACTTTCTCTCGCCTAGATGAAGCTGAAGTCAAAGAGGTGAATATTCACGATGGTATAGACAGTACTTTGATGATTCTGCAAAACCGCCTCAAACCTAAAACTGGGTATGCGCAGATTCAAGTCATTCAAAAATACGGACAGCTACCCTTAGTAGAGTGCTATGCAGGACAACTTAACCAAGTGTTTATGAACATTCTTGTCAATGCTATAGACGCTTTAGAAGAACATGATCAAAAGCGATCGCCACAGGAAATAATAGAAAATCCTAGCCAGATCACCATCTGTACTGAATTTAGAGAGGGAGAGAAAGAAATTCAGAGTGGAGAGGAATCCTACACACCTAACTCTGCATCTTCTATTGTGATTCGGATTATAGACAATGGCCCTGGTATTACCGAAGCAGTCTGCAATCGTTTATTTGATCCATTTTTTACTACCAAAAGTATTGGTAAAGGCACAGGATTAGGCCTGTCTATTAGTTACCAAATTATTGTTGAAAGACATCAAGGGCAACTAGAATGTTACTCCACTCCCGGCCATACAGAATTTGCGATTATGATTCCGCAACAGCAGATAAAAACGAAAGTTTAGCCAGTTTATTCAACTACCTCATTCACGGGGAATCTATCAATTAGCTGCATAGCACGATAAGCATTGCGTTGCAGTGAGTCCGGTAAATTAGGCACGTGGGGGATTTGGGATAATAAATCTAAAGTCCGACGTAATATTCTCACTACATCGCCTTCATCTAGGGTGGTATTTTCACATAGTTCTGTCCACTCTATTCCTAGCGCCCATTTTTCAACTAGAGCAATTAACTCAAATTCTAACCATATAGGCAGCGCCACATTATACCGCCGTTGCATTTGGAACATCTGGCGGCGAATTCCCCGCAATTTTGCCAAAGCATCTACAACTTGATTGCTCAAATCGAAGCGCACCTTGCTATCTGGACGCGGAGTTTCTGTCACTAAAGCTGCAATTGCTGCTGCTAAGTGGTGCGGATCTAAATTATTCAATTCACCACTGGCGAGTACCAAACCTAACCACAATTCATTTTCTCCGCGGATGGCTGCGGCAACTTGTCCTAATGCTGTTGGTACTAAATTATCTAAGCAGCCAAAGTGCTGTAAAATTTCAATTAAATTGAGAAACTCTTCCCAATGATGTTGGGATTGTTGCTCTACGTGTTCTTGCAACAGTTGGAGTTCGGCTTCTAATTCAACGTAACGTGCCTTACGTTTGAAAATAGCTGCGGCATTGCCCGATTTATGAATCGGATGAGCTTCTAATTGCTCTTGGACAGCAGTCATCCGACTGAGCTGTTCTGCTACTTCCGGAGCCATGTATAGAGACTCCCCTGATTCGGGAATCTGTTGGGCAACGGTTGCTGTTTGTTCGTCACCACGACGGATTTGTCCTGGTTTAAAAATCAAATCGGGTGGCGGTACGATCTCAGGCGGTACATCAATACGTGGTAGTTCTGCATACAAATCGACTATATCTTCAATTGTTGCTACATACCAGCGGTTATCCCGTCCCAAGCATACTAAGTAAGGTGTTTGCTCAGAATCAGAACTTTTTCCGATTAACACGGCTGGTACTGGTGAAGGAACTGTGATGTTTTTGCCCTTGAGACTCAACAGTGTCCCAGATACAGCAAAGCCCAACATCATTCCCAATTGCTCTTTTCGGTCTTCCTGTGCTTGTTGTTGCAGAGTCTTCAATATTTGGCGTTCTACTTTCAGGCGTTGTCGCAGTTTCTCATAAATAGCAATTTCATTTTCATCAACTGCGGCGATTTGCTCCTGAAGTTGCTCTAGTTGGGCTTGCAGTTCGGCAATCTCATCGTAATTTGGTCGTAAATGCAAGGTCGCCATATACTGCCCAAAACTACGTTCTATTAGCTCTCTAGTTTGCTCCAAGGTGTGAGTTTGCAGCAGGTTCAGTACCATTCCGTAACTGGGGGTAAACTGGCTAACTAAAGGATCTGGTTTGGATGTTGCTAAATATGCAGCTTCTTTGGAGCCTTCAAAGGGAGTTTGTACTGTGACCACATGACCTTGTAGATCCATGCCTCGACGGCCAGCCCGTCCTGCCATTTGCAGGAATTCGGAAGCGTTCAACAGGCGGTGTCCGGTGTCGGTGCGCTTGGAAAGGGTAGATATGACAGTTGTACGGGCAGGCATATTAATTCCTGCTGCCAGTGTTTCGGTGGCAAAGACTACCTTAATTAGCCCCTGCTGAAATAGTTCTTCTACTAACACTTTCCATGCAGGTAAAATCCCGGCATGGTGAGCAGCAATTCCTCGATAAAGGGGGGCAATTTGTCCAGAACGTCCGGCCTCTGGATTGCGGGTTAAAAAGTCATCAATTTGGCGGCGCAACACCTGGGATTCATCATTATTTACCAGCCACAAATCACCCACCTCTGCTACCGCTTTATCACATCCGCGGCGGCTAAAGATAAAGTAAATCGCTGGTAGCATATCCCTTTGCTGTAGCTGGCTCAAAGTATAAATGATACCAGGAGCTTCTGGTCTACCACCTCTGCCTTTGTCTCCTGGTCTTCTTTTTCCCCGATTAGCAAGGCGAGGATTAATTTTAGTTTTGTTGTCGTTGAGTAGGGGAAACAGCCCTTTAGGATTGCAAAAGTGAAATTCTAGAGGTACAGGGCGAAAATCGGAGTAAATTAGGTCAGTTGGCCCGTGAACACGATTTAGCCAATCGGTAAGTTGATCGCTGTTAGCAACTGTTGCCGAAAGCGCTACTAATTGAACTTCACGGGGGCAATAAATGATTGATTCTTCCCAAACAGTTCCCCGTTGGCGATCATTCATATAGTGGCACTCATCTAGTACCACAGCTTCTACATCTACCAGAGAAATGCCGATTTGCCCTATGGGTGTGCCATAAAGCATATTGCGGAAAATTTCTGTCGTCATCACAAGAATTGGTGCTTCTCTGTTAATGGAGGCATCTCCAGTTAACAGTCCGACGAGATCAAACCCGAATTTCTCGCGAAAGTCACGTAATTTTTGATTCGACAGCGCTTTTAAAGGAGTAGTGTAAAAAACACGTTTCCCTCGCGCCAGAGCACGATAAATAGCGTATTCGCCTACTAATGTTTTGCCCGAACCTGTGGGCGCACAGACGACTACAGATCGCCCAGCATTGAGGGAGGCGATCGCGTCTTTTTGGAATTGATCCAAATGAAACGGAAATATTGACCCTAGGTCAAGTTCTGGGGACGATGCGGGATAATTCACTCAATCACATTTGCAACCAGACTGTTTACTATATTAACGGCTATATTGTCAACTTCGTCATTTAGTCAATAGTCAAGGGTCAAAGGGTCAAGAGTCAAGGGTTATTTGACTTTGAACTTTGGACTTTGGACTTTGGACTATTTACCAAGTTCTTGCGATCGCTCTGTAGCTGCTTTAACTGCTTGAATTAAAGCTGAGCGAAATGCTGCTTTTTCTAGCTGGGCAATACCAGCAATTGTCGTACCTCCTGGGCTTGTTACACGGTCTTTAAGTTCTGCTGGGTGCATTTTGCTTTCATGCAACAGCGTGGCTGTTCCTAGGACAGTTTGCAGGGCGAGTTGGTTGGCGATCACTCTAGGTAAACCTGCTGCTACTCCCCCATCGGCGAGTGCTTCTACCATCAGTGCCACGTAAGCAGGCCCACTCCCAGATAGTCCTGTAACTGCATCCATCAGGGTTTCGGCAACTTCTACAACTTCCCCAACAGCCGAAAAAACTTGCTGTGCTATTTGGTGGTGTTTGGCATTAGTGTAAGCACCCAAGCAAATTGCCGTAATTCCTGCTCCTACTGTGGCGGGTGTATTAGGCATGGCTCTAATTACTGGTAATTGCGGAAACGCAGCTTCTAGCTGGCTTAAAGTCACACCTGCCAAAATAGAGATTACTACGGGTGAATGTCCTTTCACTGTAATCTCGATGATCTCTGCCAATTCTTGGGCGATCGCACTGAACACCTGGGGTTTTACTGCTAACAATACAACTTCCTGACTTTCCGCCAAAATCAGGCGGTTATCTGTAGTCACGCTCACGTCGTATTGCTGCTTTAAAAAATTTTGCCGCGAAGGTTGCGGTTCGCTGACTATGACTTCTGATGGGTGATAAATTCCACGCGCAATAAGGCGGGATAACAGCGCTTCTCCCATTACCCCACCACCGATTAAGCCAAATTTATTAGTCATTAATTAGTCATTAGCCATTAGTCTAGGTGAGCCAGCGCGGTCTTCGGGGTTTCCCCCATGAGTGACTGGCGAACCCATAAGGGTCATTTGTCAATGGTCAATAGTCATTCGTTAAGGTAATCAGGACTATTAACTATAGACTAATGACTAATTTAACTTTATTGTGCTGCCATCCGGTTAACTTCGGTGCCCCATGTTGGAGTTGCACCTGGTGTACGTGATGGACGTGCTGGTGGTTGGGGTACTTCATGAATGACTCCACCGTGGGTGCTAACTTGCACACAGCTTGGTGTAAACAAAAAGATGCTTTCTCCAATGCGCTCTTGATGTCCATCTAATGCGTAAGTACCACCTGCTACAAAATCTACTGCCCGTTGAGCTTGATCCGGGTCCATAATAGTTAAATTTAATACTACAGACTTGCGCTCACGCAAAGCTTGAATTGCCTGGGGCATTTCTTCAAAGGTGCGTGGTTCAAGTACTAATACTTCAGAAATTCCGTTAATTGCTCCTGGCATACCTATCACATTCCCCATTGACTTTGACCCTGTTGCTACATCATTACCCATTGTAGGCATGGGTTCCCGCCAACGTCGATTCTGAGTTGCAGGTTCTGGTGGCGCTGGTTGGATGTTCTCTTCTTGATATAGATTTTGGTAGCTTTCGGCTTCTGGTTCTTCTTCGTAGTATTCGTATTCTACTTGCTCATTGAGTCCTACAAAGTCTCTGAGTTTAGAAAATATATTGTTCATTTTGTTCGCTCCTGGTGCAAATTACTTCTATGTTTACCTGGCGATAAATCAGTGTAGCCGACTTTTATCGCTACACAAGGGGTTTATTCAGCAATTTTATTACTAGCTGTAGCTTCTATTACTTGTTTAAGTGAGGAACAGACGCTTTTAAAGCTATCTGAACATTACCTAGCAGCGATAATGAGTCAAGATTATATACTAATGTTTCTGCGAATGAAAGTTTTGTAACACTAATTTTATTAAGTATTGCATTTAGAAACACCAGATTTTTTGTTACTTATCGCAATAATTACTTTGAGAATTCTTCTCAAAAGCACGTGAAAGCTTATGATACCTAGCTTACAAATGGGTATAGGGCATCAGCAAGAAAACTGATGCCCAATGAAAGCTATACAAAAAATCCCCCAGATGAAGCCCTAGGGGATGAACTTACAAAAGCATTGACCAATTTTTTAAGGGCGATCCCCGAACAAGATGGTTCCCAACCTGACCATAGTTGTACCTGCTTGTACTGCTAGTTTATAGTCACTTGACATCCCCATCGATAGGTGATCCATTTTGATATGCGACCAGTTTTGATCTCTAATGGTTTTTGCTAATTTAGCAGTAGCATTAAATACATCCAAATTTTCCGCTTCATTTAATCCTAAAGGCGGAATTGTCATCAAACCCTGAATTTGTAAATTTTTATATTGATTGATTGCAGGTAAATCAGCTAAAAGTTCGGGTACAGTCCACCCTGACTTGCTGGGATCGGGGAGAATCTTGACCTGTAGGCAAATGTGGGGACTCACTCCCAACTGTGACGCTAAGTTATCTAAGCGCTGTGCCAACTGTAAATTGTCTACGGAGTGAATCCATTGAAATTGTTCTAAGGCTTTTTTGGCTTTATTGCTTTGTAAATGTCCAATAAAGTGCCAGGTAATATCTGATAAATCTTTTAACTCTGCTTGTTTACTGGCAGCTTCTTGAATCCGGCTTTCGCCAAAATCACGTATTCCTGCGGCATACGCAGAACGGATGATTTCCGCAGGAACCGTTTTGCTGACTGCAATCAGCCGGACTGAAGATGGTATGGAGGAGCGAATTTGATCAATACGTTCGCTAATCGAACTACTCATTGGAAGGTGCGTTGGAAAACACTCTGAAGCTGATCGTACTCCTGTGACTGCCCTGTACGACGCAGAGTACGCAAGCGATTTTCCAACATCATTCTTGCTTCAGTACGACCTATGGGCTGAAATTTTATACCTTTAATGTCATTTGTTACTAAAAAAAATAAGCGTTGGGCATAAAGTGTAGTGAACATATCCTGGGTCTCATCAACCATACAGATCCTGTAAAGTAAGCCCCAAGTTGGATGATTAATGTAAGTTTCTGCGTTTTCTGGATTCATTTAGGAGTCAAGGTTGGCGTCTGTAATATATTTTTTCGCAGTTTTAGTACCAACATTCAGACGATGATAACTCCCTTTCGTCAGAATATTTGTGCAAACTTATGCGAAATTCAATAATGTTTGCTGTGTAGTGGCGGTTGTGAAGACCTTGATCTAGTTCCTCATGGACAGATGAAGCTAATAGTAGACAGAGAACGATAATGGCGATTTGTCGTAGGGAAGGTACACTCATCTGCTATGCAGAACTAAGTTCAGAAAAGTTTCTGCCATCTATCTGCCGTTGAGAAGGTCTAGGAGATGCGCCGTGCGATGTTTCTCAAGGTAAAGGTCAGCCCTTAGACTTTTGTTGGCATAAACCTCTCTCTATGCTGCCATAATTTTCGTCGGTCGGCACACAATAGTCAAAGGTAGACTATTCATAATTTAGCGTGTTGAGTGCGATAAGTTGGGCTTGAGCTTTATGCAGAGATTCATACCATTCTCTCTCAGGATCGCTGTCTGCGACAATACCCGCGCCAACTTGTCCCCAAACGGTTCGGAGTGCTGAGTCAGAAGTCAGGAGTGAGTAGTTTCCCTTTTTTTCCTGTTTTTCTTCAAGGGGAGCGAGTAACAAGGTACGAATTAAGATATTTAAATCTAAGTTACCTCGCCAATCCAAATACCCACAGGAACCATAGAATAAACTGCGTCGCACAGGTTCTAGCTTTTCAATAATTTCCATGCAGCGAACTTTGGGACACCCTGTAATTGTGCCACCAGGGAAGAGAGCACGAATTAAATCAATGGCAGTGCGGTCGCATCTTAAGCGACCTTTAACGTTGCTGACAAGGTGCATAACGTGACTATATCGCTCAATTGTCAATAATTCATCAACACGAACCGTACCCCATTCACAAACTCGCCCTAAATCATTGCGTTCTAGATCCACCAGCATGATGTGTTCGGCGCGTTCTTTGCTATTGCTGAGTAAATCTTGTGCTAGCTGAATGTCTTGTTCTGGCGTGATCCCACGCGATCGCGTCCCAGCGATTGGTCTAGTTTCAGCTTCACCATTTTGCAACAGCACCAACCGTTCTGGAGAACAACTCATCACTTCTCCCCAAGGTGTTTGCCAATAGCTAGCAAAAGGTGAAGGATTGATACTTTGCAATGCTTGGTAAATTGACCAGCCGGAAGCTGCTGTTGTTGCTTCAAATCGTAATGAAAGATTCGCCTGAAAAATGTCTCCCGCCTGAATGTATTTTTTCGCTTGGTTAACGGCTGTTTCATAATCTGCTTGGGATGTACAGAAATGAGGAGAGAGGCGGGAGGGGGGGACAAGGAGAGGGGGGGGTAAGGGGAGAGAGTTGTTTGTTTTTCCTGGCTCTAACTTTTTCTGTAACTCATCAATTCCACTTTCATCGCCAGCAGCTAGCCAAAGAGTTTGTTCGACGTGATCTAAAATGGCAAAACAATCTGGCTCATACCAAAAAGCTACAGGAAACGGTAAGCGATCGCATTTATTTTGGGGTAGTTGTTCAATTTCCCAAGCTACGTCATAACCCAACCATCCCAACCAACCGCCAGTGAAAGGAAGGTGGGAAGGATATGACACGGAGAGTGAGTGACACGGGGACGCAGGGACAACTATCTCTTTGCGTCCCCGCGTCTCCGTGTCTGTGTCTCCCCCCTGTCCTCGACTTCGCAGCAACTCCTCCAAAAACGGAAAAACTGTTCCTAATGCTGGTGTCCACATCTGAGGAACACCATCAACTATGCGGGGAGCGCCGGCACAGATAGAATAACGATTGAGTTGTGGATGTTCTTTTGGCGTTGGGTAGGTGCTTTCCAGTAAGCTAGCGATTCCAGATGCGGTAGTGGGGCGAAATAGAGCAGCGAAAATTTCAGAACCAGTACGATGTTCTAAAGGAAGCGATCGCCAGTACCAACCTTGGGTCATAATTCATTCAAAATCTTAATTCCAAAATCTTCACACATCAGTGCCGATCGCTAGCCGCACGCCCCAAAATAGAGTTAATGTGGCAATAGCCAGCCAGTCCCACCTTTTTAACCGTAAGTCATGCCAAGGTACTCGATGCTCATTTGGACTGGTAAAACCCCGCACCATCATTGCACTCGCCATCTGTTCTGCTCTTAGTAGCAGATTTTCTAACAGTCGTTCTGCTACAATCATCCAAACTTTAACTGCTCCTTTAAGTCCCAGCTTTTTCCAATTAATTGCCCTAGTCATTACAGATCGTACTAAATTCTGTACTTCTTCTAAGACTAGAGGTATAAACCGCAAAGATAAAGTTAAAGTTAGAGCAATTTCTGTAACAGGTAACTTCAGCCGCCGCAATGGTTGCATCAAGCTTTCCATCCCGGCTGTAATTTCTTCTGGTGCTGTGGTCAGCAGATAAAGGTTAGTGCTGTAAATGACAGTAAACAAAATCGTACTCAGCCGCACTGCCAAATCTAAAGAACGACGACTGACTTTAACAGGCCCTTTGTGAAATAGTACGTATCTATATTCTTTATTACCAAATACTGCTTGTTCATCAACATTGGCAGTATTCTTAGTTGCTTGGGGACTGAAAACCTGTTCGTTAGCTGGTAAGCGCGGCTGATAATTGATCCCCAATCCATCCGGACTAATGGCTGCAATTGCAAAGACAAAAAAGGCTAAGATCAACAACCAACCCATTTGCTGCTGCCATACTCTCCTGGGAATTCTCGCAATTAACGTCACAATAATTAATAGCGTTACCAATAGTAAACGCCATTCGTTCCTAGCAAAAGTGTAGCTTGTGAGAAAGCTCATCAACCAAGCAAACTTGACCCTGGGATCAATTTTATGTAGCCAAGTTTGAGGTTCTTCTAGGTAAAGTCCCAGTGGTAGAGATCGCAGTAAATCCATTTCTAAGTGCTAAGTTCTGAGGTTCGAGTGCTAAGTGATGGAAAGTTTGGGTAGAGCAAGCCTAAAATCAAGATTTTGTTCTACCTACTGATTCTTGACTATTGTGCCTTGACATAAGAGACTTAGCACACTCTACTTTTTCTTACTCAGGACTCAGAACTATTAAACACGAGTGGCACGATTGAGATTACCACTTTCGACATCACGGACTTTCTTACTGCGCCACAACAAACGAATTGGGGAGCCTTTAAATCCTAATTGTTGCCGAAATTGCCGTTCAACATAGCGGCGGTAGTTTTCATTAAAGCGTTTGGCATCGTTGACAAACAGAGCGATCGTTGGCGGTTGGGTACTGACTTGTGTACCATAATAAATTTTACCTTGACGCCCGCCACGTGATGTTGGTGGGGAATGCCAACTCACCGCATCTTCTAGAACTTCGTTAATTACTGCTGTGCTGACACGACGTTTGTGTGACTCAGCAGCTTGATTTACCAATTCTAAAATTTTCTCTACCCGCTGTCCTGTTAAAGCACTAACAAAAATAGTGTCTGCCCATTCGGTAAAATGCAGCCGTGCTTGCATATTTTTTTCGTAGTCGTAGATTGTGTAAGAGTCTTTTTCGACTGCATCCCACTTATTGACTACAACTATACAAGCGCGACCTTCCTCAAGAATCCGCCCTGCTAATTTTTGGTCTTGTTCGGTGACTCCATCTAAGGCGTCTATTACCATTAACACTACATCGGCGCGGCGAATAGCTTTAAAAGCACGGTTAATACTAAAGAATTCTGTGCCGTAATCTATGCTTTTCTTTTTACGAATGCCAGCGGTATCAATCAAGCGATAGGTTTGTCCATCTCGTTCGACCACTGTATCAATCGCATCGCGTGTTGTGCCTGAGATCGGACTAACGATCGCCCTTTCTTCCCCAACAAAAGCATTTAATAAACTAGACTTACCAACATTGGGGCGTCCGATTATTGCTACTTTAATTTCGTTAGTTTCCGGTACTTCAGTTACATGGGGAATGTGCTTAATTAACTCATCAAGTAGTTCTCCCGTACCGCCGCCATGAATCGCAGAAATAGGGTAAGGTTCACCCAATCCTAATTGCCAAAATTCCGCCGCTTGGATCAAGCCTTGGTCGGGGGATTCACATTTATTTACAGCCAACAGGACAGGTACAGGTTGTTGACGTAACCACTCCGCAATTTCTTCATCAGCATGTGTAGGACCAGTTTGACCATCCACAACAAAAATAGCAGCACTAGCTTCAGTAAGTGCTGTCATCGCCTGTTGACGAATCAGAGGTAAAAATTCGGTGTCATCATTAAAGACTAAGCCACCTGTATCCACAACCAAAAACTCACGATCGCTCCAGTAAGATGGCAGATAAGTGCGATCGCGTGTCACTCCCGGTTCATCGTGCACAATCGCCGTTTGTGCCCCGGCGAGACGATTAACCAGGGTGGATTTGCCCACATTTGGGCGTCCGATAATAGCAACAATTGGCAGTCCCATAAACTCAGGGTAACGTAGAGACGTAATATATCATGATCATGTCTCTACATTTTAGCTACTTTAAGTCTTTCTTTAATTTATATACCGCCAAGATAACTGTCAGCCAAATTTGAACATACTAAGACCAAAAATCTGGCAGTCGTGTCGATGGAGATTTTGCCTTGATGCTGACGATGGGGCTGTCTATTGATAATTTGTACCTTATTATACGTCCGGTTGATTGAACCGAATTGAATTGAGATCAATTATTTGCAATTGCCCTTACCACATTTAGCATCAAAATTTAATGATATGGTTGTATGAGTTTTGTGCACAGAGCGATCGCATAATTCATAAAAAAAGGGATGATACTCTCAATCCCTTTTGCAAACATAAATTATATCTCTAGTCAATGTGATTAAAAAACTCTAAAAATAAATGGATAACGGAATGGTTCATCTGGGTTAGTAAGACAGTGAAACAGCGCCCAAATTGTCAACCCCCAATGCAGGGCAAAGCCCAAAGCAACAACAGGGAAAAACAAAATTCCACCAAGACCAAAGGTCAGCCAAGATAAAATCGCAATTGGTACTCCAATTACAGTTGCCCAGAACCAAACATTGAAGTGAAAATTAATCGATTCTTTGGCATTGCTTTTCACAACTGGGTCATCAGAAATTAAGTTAATTACAATTGGAACCCCAATCGATAACAATGTTGTACTAAAGAAAATCGCCCCATGAGATAGAGAGGATAGCAATTTACGCTTATCAGAATCGTATGTAACTTGCATCCTGCTGGTTCCTCCACTTGCTTTATAGCTTTAATTGTAACGGTTGCTTAATAGATATAGTATTGGAGTTTACCGTACTCAAGGTATTGTACCGCTTACCCTTAAGATAAGTTGACTTTGACTCGTACGCATCAACTATAGATTATGAGGTTTACCGTACCCCATACTAAAGTAAAGTTGAAAGCGATCGCTTCGTGGTCGATTATGTACTGAGTAGCAAGTTTTATGTTCGTGCAGCTTTCCTTCCAAAGGAGAACTCATTTGCCAAAGTCGTTCTTCTAGGGTAGTTGGGGCATTTGATGGGAAAGAAGTTTCTTTTCCCCATACTGTATGATGCACAGTAGCTTGCCTTTAAATTATGAAGTTTGAGTTAATATCTTGTAGAGTAGGAATCTTGCTTGTGATACAACTAACATAAATGTATCCAGTAGGGTAGGCAACGCTAAACCTACGAATTATTTTAGAAAGGTGGTAGAAAATGGGTCGTATAAATCCCTACACGCTACAGATGCAGATTACTCGTATGTTTGAGCAAGGGCAATCATTCTTCGCCACAACCAAAGTGCAGGATTGGTTGAAAGAACGCAATCACGAGCCACTGGACTATAACATTATTTTCCATAAAAAACCTGCTCCTCCTGGCTCTAAAGAAGTCATGGTAGTAGAAATTGAATTACGTCGTAAAGATGGACAGCCTGTAGACCCCTGGTTACTAGAACAAGTGAATCTTCATGCCTAATTTTGTGATAAATTAGGTATCTTGCTCATGTCAAATCTTCAACTAAACTTCTCATTATCTTAATAATTTATCTTAAAATAGAGCGTTCCCAATTATGGAATGCTCTTTGTTGTTTTTTAAGCTATAAATATTACGTTTTCCAGTGCTCACAATGAAATTTAATCAGCCTTGGGTTTTTGCATTTTGGCTTTACTTCGGACGAAATTTTGATATCGATCTCTGTATCAGCCGATCTTAAAATTATCCCAACTGAGCTAAGTAGCTAGACATGATTAAATATAAAACGCTTTACAGAGTAATTACTTTTGTGTGCACTATTTTGAATAGCATGAATCACAGCAAGCGCAAGTTCATACTCATCATCAAAAATTTGTGAAAAAAGCTCGTCTCGTTTGAGGTGCGCCCTATTCTTAGATATCTGCATTCCAATATCAGGGTTTCCATTGATTCGCCTCCACATTATTAGTAGAGACTCCTGGAGTTTGAAAGCCTTGAAATAAATAGCTTATTTATAAAGACTGTTTCTGCTCATCTGCTCCAAAATTACCGTTTTTTACTTGCGTAAAATTCAACAGAAACTTCCTCTATTTCCGGTTCAATTACCGTTAGATGTTGCTCTAAAATTTCTAAATTGCGAATATTAGATTTATAGAAAGCATCAAACAAATCACCTATTAAAGGCACAGTACCAACGACTGCTTCTAAACCAACATTAAATATCATTTTGGTTAAGTCTTGGCGTGGTATACCGAAGCGAGTAGCTAAATATATGATGTAAGCTGAAAACGCTGTACTAATTAAATCACCAGCACCTGGAACTAGGCCAATAATTGGGTCTATTCCAATACGAAAACCGATGCCAGGAATGCGTATAGATGTATCCATAAGGCGGCTGAGTTTGCGGATGCGGTTAAGCGTAGCAAGGCGTTTGGCAGCGTCCATAATTTACGATATTTATACTACATTTAGATTGCACCAGTTTGAATTGCTTGTCTTGTACCGTTAGAAAGAACAAAATTAGAAAATTTACGGCAGAGGTAATACTAATTTGGATTTTAGATTTAAAGTTTATTCTTAATAAGAGAGTAAGGGCACGATCGCACCCTTACAAAATTTGTCAAAAATTAGCTGACACGCTAATTATTTAAGCATCATCTAAAGCAGCAATACCAGGTAATACCTTACCTTCGAGTAACTCCAAGCTAGCGCCGCCGCCGGTGGAGATGTGGCTCATTTGATCGGCTAAACCGACTTTTTCCACAGCCGCTACAGAGTCGCCACCGCCAATGATGGTGGTAGCGCCAGTTTTGCCAATTTCAGCGAGGGTATGAGCGATCGCTTCTGTACCTACTGCAAATTTATCAAACTCGAACACACCCATTGGCCCGTTCCAAATTACTGATTTGCAATCTGCAAGAGCTTCTTGGAATACTTTTACTGAGTCTGGGCCAATATCCAAACCCATGCCATCATCGGGAATGTTGTCAATGCTGACAGTTGTAGCATTGGCATCAGGGGCAAACTTATCTGCCACTACCACATCTGTGGGGAACAGTAAGGTTACACCGCGTTCTTTAGCCTTGGCTTCTAAAGATTTCGCTAGTTCTAGCTTGTCTTCTTCAACTAGAGACTTACCAACATTCAAACCACGGGCTTTGTAGAAGGTGAAAATCATCCCACCGCCGATGATTAGCTTGTCGCACTTCTCTAGCAGTGTTTCAATTACACCAATCTTGCTAGAAACTTTGGAACCGCCAATAATTGCTGCCAAAGGACGTTGGGGATTTTCAATTGCGTTTTGCAGATACTGCAATTCCTTCTCAACCAAATATCCAGCCACAGAAGGACTGAGGAATTTAGTTACACCTTCAGTAGAAGCATGGGCGCGGTGTGCAGTACCAAAAGCATCATTTACATAAAAATCAGCATTGGCTGCCAATTTTTTGGCAAATTCTGGGTCATTTTTCTCTTCTTCTTTATAGAAGCGGACATTTTCGAGCAAAAGCACTTGGCCGTTTTGTAAAGCCCCAACTTTGGCAGTAACTTCATCACCGATAGAGTCATCAGTTTTAATGACTTCTTGCCCCAGTAATTCTGACAGCCTCTTAGCAACCGGAGTCAAACGCAATTTGTCATCCACGCCCTTGGGACGACCAAAATGGCTTGCTAGAATTACCTTAGCTCCCTTCTGCGTTAAATCTTGGATAGTTGGCAAAGCTGCACGAATACGGGTATCGTCTGTGATGTTGCCTTGGTCATCTACAGGCACATTAAAATCCACCCGCACTAAGGCACGTTTACCAGATACATCTGTTGCAGATAAATTTGCTAAAGTTTTTTTGGACACAGCCAGACCCTCCTGATCGCCTTTTTGTTATTGTTTTGAAAGTAGAACCATCCAGATTTTACCGGAGTCAGGGGTACGGAGGTGAGAGAGATGTTTAAGACAGTTCTATTTCCCATCGATCAAAGTCGGGAAGCGCGAGAAGCCGCTGACGTGGTTAGCAACGTTGTACAAAAGTATGGTAGTCGTTTGGTACTGCTATCCGTAGTTGAAGAACCGCCCGCAGACGCACCTGTTGCCGATCCAATGGTGTCACCAGAGGTAGTTGCTAAACTACTCGAAAGTGCCCAAACTTTATTTTCTCAACAAGGAATTAAAGCCGAAATCTTGGAAAGGCAAGGTAAGCCAGCTTTTACTATTTGTGATGTGGCTGATGAAATTGGGGCAGATTTAATCATTATGGGTTGTCGCGGTTTAGGCTTGACTGAAGAAGGCGCAACTGATAGCGTCACCACCCGCGTGATAAATCTTTCACCATGTCCGGTGTTGATTGTGCCTTAAGAAATTTATAACGCAAAGGCAGGAGACAGAAGGTTGATACTCTGTCTCTTTTCCTTACTTAGTATTGTGAAAAATTAGACTCAGAAAAAGCGATCGCTAACTTTCGATTAAATTTGATAAAACTCATAATATTGCCTGAAAACTTATAAAGTTAATCTCGACTTGGCGTTAGCGGTGTAATCCAATGGAATCGCATAAGCAAAGACGCAGGCGTGGAATTATTCTCAGTCTCCCAGGATTTCAAAAGCTTCAGGAGGCTAGATATCAGGCAGAAATTCTAGAAAATGATGGCGCTAGATTTACTCTAGAAGAATTGAGTTACCGCACCCAATTAGCGCCCTTTACAGTTTCCAAAGTCTTGGCGCGAGCCGAAGGTGTTGATAAGCAAACCCTAGAATGCTTCTTTAGAGCTTTTGGATTAGATTTAACACCAAGCGATTATCAGCGGGTAGGGAGAACTGAGGAGCAGAGGAGCAGAGGAGCAGAGGAAGCAGAGGAGGTTGGGGAAGAAATTACTTCCTCATCTGCGTACTCAGGACTCAAAACTCACAACTCAGCACTCAAAGTTGATTGGGGTGAGGCTGTTGATGTCTCAATTTTTTTTGGACGCGCCGATGAAATTAGCAAGTTAGAGTATTGGATTGTAAACGATCGCTGTCGCTTAGTAGCACTCCTAGGAATGGGTGGAATTGGTAAGACTTCCCTAGGAGTAAAACTGGCACAGCAGATTCAAGAACAGTTTGAGTTTGTAGTGTGGCGGAGTCTACGCAACAGTCCACCTCTAGAAGAATTGCTAGTAAACTTGCTTCAGTTCTTTGCTTGCGGACAGCCAGTTAATTTATCTGAAAATGTGGGGGATTTATGCTCACGATTCATGACGCATTTGCGATCGCATCGTTGCCTAGTAATCCTGGATAATGCAGAATCTATTTTCGCTAGTGGAGATCAATCGGGACGCTATCAATCTGGATATGAAAACTACGGACAACTCTTCAAACAACTGGGAGAAACAGCTCATCAAAGTTGTATCTTGCTCACCAGTCGGGAAAAACCCCAGGAAGTAGCTGCTTTAGAAGGCGATAATTTACCAGTTCGTTCATGGCAACTCACAGGTTTAAGTGCGATCGCTGCTTTAGAATTAGTCAGAACCAAAAGTTTCTTTTGTGGCTCAGATGCAGATTGGCAAAATCTAATTCAACACTATACAGGTAATCCTCTAGCGCTCAAGATTATTGCCACCACGATTCAAGAGTTATTTGATGGTAATATTGCAGAGTTTTTCGCTCACGGCTCTACAGTTTTTGGTAGTATTTACGACTTAATTAACCAGCAGTTTCACCGCCTTTCTGACCTCGAAAAAGAATTGATTTTCTGGCTAGCAATCAATCGCGAACCAGTAAATTTGGCAGAGTTACGTGCTGATTTAGTTTTACCTGTAGCTTCGATGAAGTTGTTGGAGGCGTTAGAATCTCTCAACAGGCGCAGTCTGATTGAAAAAAAATCAGTTCCGCAAAACCCCGTTCGCTTCATCTTGCAACCTGTGGTGATGGAATATGTGACAGAGCAATTAATTCAGCAGGTATGTGCAGAAATTCTGGGGGAATCGTCGCCAAACTCCCTGCTTTACAGCCATGCTTTAATTAAAGCCACATCCAAAGATTACATCCGGGTTGCGCAAACTAAACTAATTCTGCAACCTGTAATTGATCGCTTGCTGCAAAAGCTACGAACTAAACAAGCTATTGAAACTCGGCTGCAAGAGATTTTGCGATCGCTACAACACCAATCACTCAAGCAAAACACAGGGAGATTCCCGCCAGAACTCGAACCAACATATACAGGTGGTAATATCCTGAATTTACTCTGTCACCTAGAAACTGACTTAACTGGATATGATTTCTCTCACCTAACGATTTGGCAGGCTTATCTTCAAGACACGCCGCTAAAAAAAGTTAACTTCGCTTACGCAGATTTATCAAATTCTGTATTTGCCAAAACCCTTTCCACAATCATATCCACTACATTTAGTCCAGATGGCAAGACTTTAGCTACAGCACACTTTGACGGCTATTTTCGTCTGTGGGATGTTAACAGCGGTCAACAATTAATTACTTATCAGGGGCATATTGGTTTTATCTGGAGTGTAGCTTTCAGTCCAGATGGTAGAATCTTAGCAACTGCGGGAGAGGACGCCAATATCAAGCTTTGGGATGTTGTAACTGGCCAGTGTATTAGAACTATTCAAGGTCATGATCGCGGCGTACTTTGTATAAGATTTACTGGTGATGCTAAGACATTAGTTAGCAGCAGCGCCGACTTTAGCATTAAATTTTGGGAGCACAGCAGTGGGGAATGTACCAGAACATTACTAGGACATAGCAACCGAGTTTGGTCTGTAGCGTTGAGTCCAAAAAGTGGCATTCTTGCTAGCGGTAGCGAGGATCAGACTATCAAGCTTTGGAATCTAGCTACTGGCTCGTGCATCAAAACCTTACATGGTCATACTGATTGGATCAAATCCCTACAGTTTAGTTCCTCAGGACTGCTTGCCAGTGGTAGCTTAGACAAAACAATTCGGCTTTGGGATGTTGAGCGCAGTGTTTGTATTGGAGTTCTAGAAGGACATTTGAATGGGATACTAGCGATCGCCTTTGTGGCTGACAGCAACATCCTGGCTAGCTGTAGCATAGATTGTACAATTCGGCTGTGGGATATTAGTACCCAACAATGCCTCAAGACTTTGCAAGGGCATAATAACTCTGTAAATGCGATCGCGGTTAACCCTCAAGGAAACCAAATAGCTAGCGGTGCAGATGACTTTTGCTTGCGCTTGTGGGGTGTGGCGAGTGGGGAGTGCTTCCGAGTTATCAAGGGTAGAAACAACTGGATTAAAGCGATCGCTTATCATCCCATTTTCCCTGACATGATTGCCACTGGCAGTGAAGACCGAACTGTGCGTTTATGGACAAGTGATGGTCAATGTCGGATTCTGTATGGACACACAGATTTAATCTTCTCTGTTGACTTTACTCCTGATGGACGCACCATAGCCAGTGCCAGTGCTGACCGCACAATTAGGTTGTGGGATGTCGCAACTGGTCAGTGTACTAAAATCTTGCATGGGCATACAGGTATGGTAACAGGAGTCGCCTTTAGTCCTGATGGTCGTCTTTTAGCTAGTAGCTGCTACGATAACCAGATTAGACTGTGGGATGCTGCCACAGGGCAACTCCTCGATACTTTGCCAGTACATCTGGGAATGTCAATTGCCTTTAGTCCCGATGGCAAAAAGCTAGCAGCAGGTAGTTTTGACCAAACAGTGAGAATTTGGGATTTAGAAACTCGGCAATGTTATCAAACTCTAACAGGTAATCATAATTGGGTTTGGAGTGTCGCCTTTAGTCCAGACAATCGAACTTTCGCCACAGGTAGCAGTTTTGAAGGCATAACGCGGCTGTGGGATATAGAAACAGGCGAATGTCTTCATGTTCTCCCAGGACATCAAGATTTACTCTGGGCGATCGCTTTTAGTCCCGATGGTAGGATGTTGGCTAGTTGCAGCAGTGACGGCACAATCAAACTTTGGGATGTAAGCAGTGGCGCTTGTCTTGCTACTTTGGAAGATCATCATACCTGGGTAATGTGTCTTGCCTTTAATCCAGCAGGTAACACCCTGATTGCTGGAGACGCTGATGCGGCCATTAAATTCTGGGATTTCCAGACTAAACAGTGTGTCAACATCCTTAAGGCAGAACAAATTTATCACGAAATGAATATTTACGGAATTACAGGTTTGACAGCACCCCAAAAGTCTAATTTGTTAAGTTTGGGAGCGGTGGAAGCAGGGAAATGACAAGACGCGGGGATGAAGGAGATGAGGAGGAGTGAATCACAAATAACAAATGACCAATGCCCAAACTAAGAACCGTTAAACTTCATTGCAAAATAAAAAGTTAAGCAAAACAACATGATAGGTTTTGGTCATGTGAAAAAACTGCACAAGACTAATTAAAGGAGAATACCAGTGGCAATGGAATCAAATCTCTTAACGGGCACAAGTGTAGTAAATGAAGATTTTAGCGAGTATGTTGCCCACCTACAGCTACACATGACTTTACAAGCTCGCAACCTGGTTCCACCCCTGAAGCCAAACTTGGAAGATAGTCGAGAGCAATTACTTCATCAAACCCAAGCTCACTTTGAAAAACTTGCATCTCGTCAAGGGTTGTAAATTACACAATATTTTTATCTAAATTCACATAAAATAGAAGCAGATATGGTTGATTAATGCTAACGGTGTTATCATCAAATCTGCTTTTTTTATTTATTAGCGTATTTTAATTATCAAGATCACTCTTTTGGATCAATAGCAAGTGGCACAAAGCCGCTAATATTATTATTGCAGCACTTACTCAGCAAGAGCAGTTAATTAAGGCTTAATGGCGGCTCGAATTAAAATGACTTCATTACTTCCTCGAAATCTCAGCGTTGTTATCCGACCAGTCCAATACCGGGATCTGGACGGAATTGAACGCCTAACTCAAGAGTCATTCGCAGCCCAAACCCCAAAAGGAGTTGGTTTTGCCACACGCCAGATGCAATGGCTGCGAAGCTGGTATGGCTTTTTGAAATTTTTGAGTTGGTTTCCTAACCCGTTACAGTACCTCTTCTGTTCCTATGTAGCAGAGCAGGGGCGGATGCTTCTAGGAATGATTCAAGTGTCTCCGTTCAACCGCACGCGCAGTACTTGGCGAGTTGATCGGGTTATGCTAGACCGTGCTACCGATAAGCAAGTAACTGGTTCTCAACTTTTACGCCATTGCTTTGAGTCGGTAGTAGAAGCGCGTACTTGGATACTGGAAGTAAATGTCAACGATTTAGAGGCCCTAGCACTATATCGGCAAAATGGATTCCAACGTTTGGCTGAGATGACCTACTGGGAAATCGAACCCGAATTGTTGACTGAGTTGGCACAAGCAGAGCCAGACTTGCCTAACCTTTTGCCTATAAGTAATGCTGATGCCCAATTGTTATATCAATTAGATACGGCATCAATGCCGCCTTTGGTGCGTCAGGTCTTCGATCGCAACACCCGTGACTTCAAAACTAGTTTATTTGGGGCCTTAAGCGATGCTGTCAAACAATGGGTCACTAAAACAGAAGTAGTGAGTGGCTACGTGTTTGAACCCCAACGCAAAGCAGCCATTGGACATTTTCAGGTACAACTAGATCGCAAGGGTATGACCCCTCACGTAGCAACGCTGACAGTTCACCCCGCCTATACTTGGCTTTATCCAGAGTTGCTGTCCCAACTAGCTCGCATTGTCCAAGATTTTCCCCAGCAAGGGTTGCGACTAGCTTCCTCAGATTATCAGCCAGAGCGAGAAGAGTATTTAGAAAGAATTGGAGCCAAACGGACAGAACATACCCTGATTATGTCTCGCTCAGTTTGGCATAAGTTACGGGAGTCTAAATTTGTCTCTTTAGAAGGAATTCAGTGGCCTGAAGTTTTACAAGGGCTGCAACCTGCTCGTAAACCAATACCAGGGGGTATGTCATGGACCCAACAAGTTCAAAAGCGATCGCAAGATAGATCGATACCCACGAAATCAGAACCTGCGGCTTTCGGCAGTAAACCCTCTAGTTTAGATGTATCTTGCCAGTCTGAGTCAGCAGATGCACAGCCAGAGAAGTAGTGTGACACTCTAGGAGCAACCACAGCCATTGATTTCAGCATTAGGATTAGATTTAGGAAGCAAGCGTATTGGGGTAGCAGGTTGTGATGGTACGGGCTTAATAGCTACAGGTATCACTACGATTGAGCGCACATCTTTTGCGCAAGATGTTGAGCTATTAAGACAAATAGTTCAGGAGCGCCAGGTACAATTGCTAGTCATTGGCTTACCTTATTCAATGGATGGCTCCTTAGGATTTCAGGCACGTCACGTGCAAAAGTTGGCTACAAGGCTATCTAAAGCTCTAAAACTGCCAATGGAATATGTGGATGAGCGGCTAACTTCATTTCAAGCAGAACAACTGCTAAAAGCGGAGAATCGCTCTCCATCACGCCACAAAGCTTTGATTGACCGGAAAGCAGCAGCCTTAATTTTGCAACAATGGCTAGATGCGCGGCGAGCTAAATCTCATAGTTCGGCATTAGCTATTGAGTATTGATACCTTTTAACATGATATTCTGAAAACTGTTACCCGGCATTTGTATATATGACTCAAGCTATTTAGGAGACATCTTGTCATTAAATAGTTGTAAGATTTTCAAATTTCAAATTTGCTGGTATTTATAAAGTTCCACACCTCGGCTATGTTTTCTTCTCAATTTCCCGACGAAAATGATAACGCTCACGCTGGCTCCATCAGTTTGACTGATGACAAAGGGCGCACCCTCGACTGTTATATTGAGCATTCTCTCTCAGTAGATGGGCAGGAATATGTTTTACTTCTACCTGTTGATTCACCTGTAGAAATTTTTGCTTGGCAAGGTGAAGACGAGGAAGAAGAAGCTGTTCTAGTAGAAGATGATTCGACTATTGAAAAAATTTTTGGCACTGCCCAAGCTGTCTTATCTGAGCAGAATCTGATATTAAAGAATACTGCCTATGCTCTCACAGTTGCGGGTGAATTACCTCCTGTAGAAGAATCTGAACTCTTCACCTTAGAAATCGAAGATGATGAAACAGATTTAGAGCCAGAGCAATTACAGCTACTTGCTAGCTTCTACGATGAAGAGCAGGAATATGCAATTTATACACCTCTTGATCCACTGCTGTTTTTTGCTCGGATATCAAAAACAGGTCAGCCAGAACTATTGTCTCCAGAAGAGTTTCGCAAAGTCCAACCATTGTTAGAAGAGCATCTTTTTAACGAAGTTGAATAACATCAAAAGTTAGTTAAAATGTACGCTTTTAGACTTTTAATTCGGATTCTTTAACTATAATTGCAAAAAAGCTCAATTTTTTGCAAAAGGAAAGGAAGACGTTTTAGCTGGTTAGCAATATCTAACGTTCAGCTAGCTTTGCTTTGCATAAGGAATTAATATCGGGTCTGAGTTATTTGCTTGATAGGGTAGCTGTCGAACAACTGCTTACCCAATAATTTAACCTTTATTCACAAACTTTATTTTATATATCTAAACTGTTTGTTGCTCTTAGTACCGCTACTTCGGAAGTCAAAAAAATTTGTTTTATAAACTCAAAACGGCTTTTCTCAGTAACCTACTAGGTTGGCAAGTTCACAAGCCAAGCTTTATCCTAAAAAAACTAAAGTATTTGTATTTTGTGGACGTAAATCATAGCATATATGTGCTTTTTTAAATTTAACAAAATACTAAAAATTTGTTGTCAAAATTCACAAAGCAAAACAATATTCACTAATTCTCAGTAAATTGCCTCATCCATTGACTTTTAAATATGACCTGGAACAACCTCTTGCAGCCTGACTTGATTTTAGAAGGTTCAATTCTAAACCTGACACCAGAAATTATCCAGCAATATGGATTAAAGGGATTGGTATTAGATGTGGATGAAACATTGGTACCGATGAAAGTAGGGGCGGCTTCATTAGAATTACAACAGTGGGTAGAGCAAATCCGCGCCTGTACTGTACTTTGCTTGGTGAGCAATAACTTGAGTGAAATGCGGATTGGTGGAATTGCCCGCTCTCTTAACCTACCTTATTACCTAGGTGCAGCCAAACCTTCACGACGCAAAATTAGAGCAGCGCTGAGAGCGATGAATTTACCAGTTCACCAAGTGGGGATGGTAGGCGATCGCTTGTTTACTGATGTCTTAGCTGGTAATCGTTTGGGAATGTTTACCATCTTGGTTGAACCTATAATTCACCCAGAAGTAGCTCTACGCTCTCACCCCATCAGAAACTTTGAAGTCTGGATATCAGAAGCCTTGGGAGCTTCGATCGCTCCAAAGTACACAAAAATTCACAAAGATTGATAATAAGTCAGGAAAATAAATCTAAAAAAATCATTAAGGAATCTTTCGCAATGAAAAAAATCTGGGATCATAGGTATTAATAAGATGGGGTCAGCCAAAAAAGACCCTAGCCTATAACAAATAAATATAAAACCGTAGAGCGTCAGCCTTCACTTATAGAAGACCTGGCGCTTTACAATTTTTTTAGTCCTTTGTGAGTTGTTCTTTGTCTGATAGCTAATGACCAATGACTCTTGACTAATGACTCTTGACCAATGACTAATGACTAAAACAATCGTCGTCAAAATCGGCACTTCTAGCCTGACTCAACCAGAAACCGGACAACTGGCACTTTCCACTATTGCTACCTTAGCTGAAACACTTTCTGATTTAAGACGCCAAGGTCATCGAGTGATTTTGGTTTCCTCTGGTGCTGTGGGAGTAGGTTGTGCGCGCTTGGGCTTAACGGAACGTCCCAAAGCGATCGCTCTCAAACAGGCGGTAGCAGCCATTGGGCAAGGGCGGTTAATGCGGGTTTACGACGATTTATTTACTACCCTGCAACAGCCGATCGCGCAAGTTTTGTTAACTCGTAGCGATTTAGTACAGCGCAGCCGCTATCTCAACATCTACAACACCTTTCGGGAACTGCTGGGATTGGGAGTGATTCCGGTAGTTAATGAAAACGATACGGTAGCGGTTGATGAGCTAAAATTTGGCGATAATGACACCCTTTCCGCATTAGTTGCCAGTCTCATAGAAGCAGATTGGCTATTTTTGCTGACTGATGTTGATAGATTGTACTCAGCCGATCCCCGTTCCGTTCCGGATGCGCAACCGATCGCTTTGGTGAGTAGCATTAAAGAATTAGCTGAATTACAGGTACAAACAGGCTCGCAAGGTTCTCAATGGGGTACTGGTGGGATGGTGACTAAAATTTCGGCGGCGAGAATCGCGATCGCGGCTGGCGTGCGTACTGTTATTACCCAAGGGCGATTTCCCCGCAATATCGAAAAAATCATCGCAGGCGAACCCATTGGTACACACTTTGAGCCGCAACCAGAACCAACCTCAGCGCGCAAACGCTGGATAGCTTATGGCCTTATACCTGCTGGGAAATTGTATTTAGATGCTGGTGCGATCGCGGCAATTTCCCAAGCGGGAAAATCGTTATTGGCAGCTGGTATTAAAGCAGTAGAAGGAGAGTTTGATACTCAAGAAGCCGTGCAATTGTGTGATAGCACTGGTAACGAAATTGCTAGAGGACTGGTGAACTATAACAGCGAAGATTTGCAAAAAATTCGCGGGTGTCATTCACGAGAAATTCCCGCAATTTTGGGCTATGGGGGTGCGGAAACTGTAGTCCACCGAGATAATTTAGTTTTGACCTAAATTGCAGATGCACCTGTGGAAGTTGATGTTTTGGATATCGAACCACAAATAAACACCGATGCACACCGATGTTTATCTGTCTTGAAAAGTTCTGAGCGCCGGAAGCCGGCGCTCCGACTTTTCGCTGTGTGCATCTGTGGTTCCTTTTATTTCTATCCCTTTAGCAATAGCTTTTCTGTTCAACGATTAACTTCAGCGCCGCCAAAAATTCTTGCTCAACGTAAGGTTTTGTGAAATAGGTAGTGGCTCCTAATTGCATTGCTAACAGGCGGTGCTTATTAGTACTGCAAGAACTGAGCATTACCACTGGTATTTTTGTTAATTGTGGATTTTTAAGACGATAGCTGAGAAACTCAAAGCCATTCATATTAGGCATTTCAACATCACAGATTATCAGTTGGATGTGAGAATTTTGCTGCAACTGTGCGATTGCCTTCTGTCCATCTTCTGCCTGTAAAACTTTGTAACCTACTTTTTGCAAAGCCAGAGATACAATATGTCGCACACTATTAGAATCATCTACGACCAGAACAGTAGGTTCTTGGCTCACGATTGCTGCGTTTGGAGAATCAAGCAATTTAGCAGTGACGCTAACCTCTTGACTTTGGTCAATCTTCTGCTGCAACAGCGCCGCAACATCAATTACTGGCAGCAAGCTATCTTTCCAACTGGTACAACCATAAACATAACTAGGCAGTTTACTTTGTGCTTCCAAAGGTTGGATAACTAGCTCTGGCTCTGCAATTAGAGACTCAATCTCTGGCTGTAAGGCAAAAATTTGCTGACCTAGGCTAAGTACTAATATTGGCTCAGGCTGATGATTCCGATACTGAACTGCGATTAAAGTTTGTTCAGCAGTTTTCTCTGGCAGTAGATTGCCGTAGCTTAGTAGTTGTGACAGTTGATAAGTTGGGATGATTTTTCCTTGCCAATGCAAAAACCATTGTTGTTGGGAATAGATAATTTGGTCGGCTTTGGCAACTAAAATTTCTTCAACGCTGTTGGAATTGATGGTAAAAATATTACCATTCGCCACCCAGACAAATAACTGAGAAGTTTTTACTCGCCGTGGCAATGCAGTATTATGGGTGTCTTGGGTGACAGCGACAACCGAACTATGGACTTGCTTTCTCTGTTGAGAAAAATCTTTTTTCAAGATGACCTCGTAAGCTGCACGCCAGCCTACCAAGGCGATGTGTCCAATAGTTTGAGCAGCGTGCGGGCTTACTTTTAGGGTAGCGATCGTCATTTGAGCGATCGCGACAAACTCAGAGAGTTTTAATAATTCACCAAAGCCTAAAAACTCCTCTGCCTGTCTTATCAGTTGCTTTGCTAACTTATCAGCTGCCGATTCAGCCAGAATCATTTCTAGCTTTTCTAAAGCCTGGGACACCTCTGTAATCCGAATCAACTGGGATACATCTGTTTCTAGATTTGAGGTGTGAGCAGGAGTGGCTACTGCTGGTAGTTTATGGCTGAGTAGTCTAGCCTCTAAATGCGCAAAAACTGGTTCTGCTTTAGCTAAGATACTAGCTGTATCATCAGGTTTTGCTTGAATTTGAGCTATTAAAAGTAACCGTAGACACTCATTAGCTTGTAGGAGCAAAGCCGCTAGCTCAGAGTCAATTTGAGTCTTTTCCAGCGACACAAACCGAAAGATCTTCTCCAAACGATGAGCTAGGATTTGGGTGTCAGTTAAATTAACCTGGGTTGCTGCACTTTTAATAGTATGAGCAGCTCGCACCAGGTTACGAATCTTGGAAGAAGTATAGTTATATGGAAGCTCTAGTAGTCCATTGTGAATTTGCTGTAGAAGTCCTGAGGCTTCTTGAACAAAGTACTGGTCAATATTTTCTTGGATACCAAAGTCAAGGACCATAGCTATGTTCCTATATTTATGTAAGAGGAAACAAATGTTGAAATAAGTAAGACAAAATTCTCTAACATTGGGGTGTTGAGCTTATACCAATTTGAAAAATGATTGCAACAATTGGAAATTTAAATGCAATCTAAAATTGTATAATTCACACTTTTCCTAAAAGTCTTGTGCAAATATTGCTAACTGGGCTAATGACTCTGCCATTGCTAGGGCTTGCTCTGAAGTCTGATTGGCAATAGTAGCAACTCCCAAAATAGATTCATTTGCAGAGGTAGAAGTTTGGGCTTGAACAGCCGCAGCTTGGGCAATCTCTGCCACTAGCGTTTTCATTTGGTTACTAATAGCAATCATCTCATTTAATTGCTGCTGAGTTTCTTCTATCAATTCAGTACTGCTTTTTGCATATTCGGCTTTGGACTCAATAGCAGCAATGATTTCGTGGCTTTCTGTCTGAATTTGTGCAACGAGTGGTTGAACTTCTGCAATATCAGAATCTAACTGTTGTACTAAAGAAAGCATTTTTTGTGCGATCTCAGCAAATGGTTGACTCGCTTCTCCAGCACGAGATGCTTCAAGTGCCGTGTGCATGGCTTGCAGCTTCATCTGCGAGACAACATTACTCATGAGACTTACTATTTCAGAGAGCTTTTGAGAAGGTTTTTCTATACAGTTAACTTTGGCGGCAGCTTCTACAACTGTTTGTTGGATAGTACAGATGCTATTTAAAATCCGATTTATCGACACATTTTCATCTTGTACTCTTTGACTAAGCTGCTGTTCTTGGAGTTCTATTCGTTGGGCAGAGATAATCATTTCCTGAGCTGAATCACCCAACAGTTGAATTTGATTGTAGATGGAATTAATGCATTGCATCTGCTCAAGAGCAACTCCTGTAGAAAAGGTTTGCACAACTGTATTGCTACTTTTGAGCAGTTCTGAGACTTGAATCCGGATCTGTTCTTGTTTTTGAGACTGTTGAACAGATGATGCTTCCGCAGCTTGGTATGCTTGATCTACTTGGTTGAGGAGTCTCGCATGGTCGAGAGCAAATCCGACTTGCATGGCGATCTGAGCGAACAAATCAATCTCAGACTGCTGCCAATCACGGGGAGCAGAACATTGATGTGCAATTAATAAGCCAAATAGTTGGTCGTCTTTAAGAATTGGTGCGACCAAATTTGCTTTGACTGCAAAAGGTTCGAGTTGGTTAATATGACACCTGGTCAAACCTGCTTCATAAATATTGTTAGTAGCTTCGACTCTGCCAGCTTGGTACTTTTCTACATAGCCTTCTACAAAACAGGGATCTTTGATTTTGGCCCACAACGCTTTGGGAAAACCTGGAAGCACTGATTCTGCAATCACAGTGCCATACCAGTCGGCATCAAAACCATAAACTAGCACTCGGTCAGTACTAATCGCTTTGCGGACTTCTTCAACAGTAGTTTTGAGCACATCCTCTTCATTGAGGGATTCTCGAATACGGCGCGTCAAGTCTGCCTGCAAATGAGTTCGCACACTTTCAGCATCAATTCGCTGAAGCAACCTTGCATGGTCAAGAGCAAATCCGGCTTGCATGGCGATCTGAGCGAACAAATCAATCTCGGATTGTCGCCAATTACGAGGAGCGGAACATTGATGCGCAATTAATAAGCCAAATAGTTGGTCGTCTTTGAGAATTGGTGCGACCAAATTTGCTTTGACTGCAAAAGGTTCGAGTTGGTTAATGTGACACTCGGTCAAACCCGCTTCATAAATATTGTTAGTAGCTTGGACTCTACCAGCTTGATACCTTTCTACATAGCCTTCTACAAAACAGGGGTCTTTGATTTTGGCTCGCAACGCTTTGGGAAAACCTGGAAGCACTGATTCTGCAATCACAGTGCCATACCAGTCGGCATCAAAGTCATAAACTAGCACTCGGTCAGCGCTAATTGCTTTACGGACTTCTTCAACAGTAGTTTTGAGCACATCCTCTTCATTGAGTGACTCTCGAATGCGGCGGATAATATCTACAAATGTCTGAGTTTGATCGTTTTTCGTATCTATCTGGTCAATTAGGCTAGTGTAGTTGAGAACAAAGCCCACTTGTGTAGCTATCTGAGCGAACAAATCAATCTCAGACTGCTGCCAAAAGCGAGGTTTAGAGCACTCATGGGCAATTAATAAGCCAAATAGTTGATCTTTTTTGAGAATGGGTGCAACTAAATTTGCTTTGACAGCAAATCTTTCTAATAAGGCAATATGACAATCAGTGAGATCGGTTTGATAGATATCATCAATAGCAACGATGCGACCGTTCTGGTATTTTTCAACATATCCTTCCTCAAAACAGGGGTCTGAGACTGTAGCCCACAAAGTTTTTGGTAAACCGAATGCCACTGATTCGGCGACAAAGGTTCCTTCTCCATTGGGGTTGAAGCGAAAGATGGTGACGCGATCAGTACTTAAGGCTGTACGGACTTCTTCAACGGTGGTTTTGAGAACATCTTCTTCATTGAGGAATTCGTGAATGCGGCGAGTAATGTTCATCAAAACTTGGACATGTTCAGCTTCAAATTCTTGTTTCCAAAGCAAATCTGGAAGCTGTTTTTTGATTAAGCTAATGTTTTTTTCTAAAACAACCAGTTCATCTTTGCTAGCGATCGCAGCACGAGTACTCACATTTTCTGGAAGTAGCCTATGTACAATATTATTAGAGAGTGCAGCTGCATTCACGAGTGGACGAATAGCGCGATTCGCCAAACTTGCCGCGATCGCACCTACCAACAAAGTCGTTCCCCCTGTCCCAATTAACAAAAGTGATAGCTGTTTTTGGAGTGCCAGTTTAGTTTCTGTTAAATCTTTAGTACTTAGTTGTTTCGCATTAGGAATCTGCTCGCTAATTAGCTGGTTCCCAATGCAATAGGTTGTAGCTCCGACTGTCAGTACGGGAAGCATACTGATGATACAAGACCAAACTGTTGCCTTGACCTTTAAACTCCAATCTCGCCGTTCCAGTCGTTGACCAGAAGCAAACTGAATTATTGTTGGCCGTTTTGAACTAACGTTTCCTATGTCTTGCTGACTACCCTTTAACCGATCAATTTTTTTTTGCCCAGCTTGCTTTTGAGGAGAAGACTTAGTCATAAATAAAGTCAGATAATTCTACAGAAATTATTCAAGAAAATCGCCAGATTCATTTCATCAACTTAGCTGCTAGGGTAGTGCACTTGTTGCGATCGCGGCTTTGTCTAAAGTCGAGCCAGAAAGCCCAAATTTGCTAGGGTTATATATGAGACTTCGGCTTAGGAGAGTATTTACTACAAATTGAGGTCTACTAGAGTTTTGTCAGACTGTTACAAATTGCTCTCAAAACCTTAGATCGCGTTATTTTCACTCTTGAGACTTTTTGCCTGTTTTTAGAGATCTGATGCACCGAATTTATACTTTTGTGTATTTAGTATATTAGTGCTTAATTGAGCAGAAGTATATTCCTTAAGTTTTTGAATTATTATATATACAGCAACTAGCTAGATGTGTATATTAGAAAATCAAAGATTTTTCATCCCCTAAAAGATATATACTTAGCAACTATTAATGTATAAAAAAAATAGGTGCCAATCGAATTGAACACCTGCGAAAAATTCAAGAATTTTTAGTATAAATAGAAACAATATTTTATTGCAATAGTACAAAATCGTAGCCAGTACTAGAAGCGCAAGGCTTACCTGACTGACAAGGCTCAATTTTGACTAAAAAGACTCCACCTTGGCGATCGCCTGATGATGAAAACTGAATTTTACCAGTTGCTCCCATCGCTGAAAAATTAGAATTTGCTAGCACCTTTTGCAAGCCTTGGCGAGTACTATCTTCTTTTAAACCAGCGATAATTACCTGAAGTGCATCGTAAGCTGTCGCCGTTCGCGGACTTACATCTCCACCCCAAAGTTTAGCAGCTTTATCAGCAAAGGAATTACCTTTACTCATATTACGGTTAGCATCCCGATGCCAAGGTACAGATACCACCATCCCTTTAATATCCCCTTGCCCAAACTTTAAAACCTTTTCACCATAAAGCTGTTGAGAACCAAAAAGTGCTAATCTGCCTTTATTCTCTTTTGCGACATCAAGAGCAGGATTGATATTATCTGGTCTGGGGATAAGAAGTATAGCTTCTGCCCCATCGCTGGTGGCCTTAGCAATAAAATCGCTAGCTCTAAAATTTGCTGCCCCTAAATCGCAATCTGTACCAGTAACTTTTCCCCCTGCTTTACTGATTAAATCACTATATTCTTTGACAAGTTCTTGATTTGCTTTTTCTTGACTAGATGTGTCTTGAGTTGTTCTAAATGATGAATCTCGGCAAATAGATATATTAGTACGGCGTTCTTTTTTAACAATATATTCAGCAAGAGCTTGATTGAAAATATTACGATTGGGGCTGACATTGAAGACATATCTGGTATCCCCAAAAAACTGTGCCTGATTTTGTCCAGGCTGATTTCTACCACTACCTGGAGAGACTCTCACCAAACCACTCTGTTTATAAAGCTTTTCGTTGCGCCCAAAGCCTACTACTGCCAGAAGATTAGAGTCTCTCGCCAACTCATTATCTATCGTTTCAAGCTGACCAAAGCTATTTAAATTGGCAATTTGCAGCTGCAATGGCACTCCATTAATACCTCCACTGCTATTAACTTCTTCTTGAGCTTGTGCTACTCCACGTAAAGTCTCTTTTGCCTCATTCAAGCTACTACCAATTGGGGCAATTACGGCTACCTTTAAGGCTTTTGATCTACCAATTTTAGCATTATTCAAATAAATTAATGTCTCTGGGTCATTGCGCTTGCTTTGCAGGGATGCTTGAAATTTGATAATAGCAGTGCCAAAATCTCCTGCTTTAAAAGCATTTACGCCAGCCGCTTTCTCATCTGTATTATCTGCTGTTACCAAAATTTTATCACCTATACTCATCCACTCTGGAGAAGAGGCGATCGGTAATGTAGGCGAATTTACCATTGAGGGTGTTGAGGGTGTTGCGATTGGTTTAGAAGCAACTTTGCTGACTAACCATAAAATACCTGCTACCATCACACCCGCAATTCCCAGAGAGACCAGTAACCGTATATTCTCGTCCTTAACTGTCATAAATAACTACCCCTATTAATTAGATAAATTTATCTAAATACGGTCTAACAAAAGGTAAAATTAATTACAAAATCAAAAATGTTTAGTAATTAATCTGTCCATAATCTGGGATATTCCCATGAGAATAAATGCCAATAAACCACCAAGTATGATTAATAAGACTACAACTATCAATCCATTAGTTCCAGATTGTAAAGGATTATTGATTTGCCAACTCTGGAATATATAGAAAATGAATAAATTTGTAATCACAGCAATAATAAATAAATACGTCTTTTCAAATAAAGAGCGAGATTGAGTAAAGATTAAAGCTGCTAAAATTATCACCCATATTCCAGAACTAATTAAAGTAGTTCCTAAAAAACTTAGGAGAGTAATAGCTAAAAACGAACTACCTGAACCTACAATCACACCGCCTGGTAATAATTTGCTGATAGAGAATTGTGAGGGGGAAGCAGAGGGAGAGGGAGTAGGTTGTGGGATTGGCAGCTGTGGTGATATTACTTGCTGCGGTGAGATGATAGTATGAGGCACAGTCCAATGTGGAGCCATCTGAGAATTCAAGTCTTGTAAAACTTCTCTAGCTGACTGATAACGCTGTTCATGGTTTTCTTTTAATAACTTATCAAGAACTAGCTCTAATTCTTGACTGATCGGCTGCGGTATTTGGCTGCGCCAATTATTAGTCCAGCTAAAACCTTGTTTCATCCACAGTTGAGATGGCGAAATATTAGTCAGTAGATGAAAACAAGCTATTCCCAAACTGTAGAGATCGCTAGCAGGATAAGCTTCGCCAAACTGAATTTGTTCAATTGCTGCATATCCTAAAGAACCAATAATTGTCCCTGGTGCAGTGTTGATTGTTTCTGTCTTTTGTTTAGATACACCAAAATCAATCAGCACTAACTTACAATCACGTTGACGACGAATAATATTTTCTGGCTTAATATCTCGGTGAATTACTTGTTGCTGATGTATTAATTCCAGCACAGGTAACAAATCACTTAATAATTGTCGAATTTTAATTTCATCAAATAAACCCTGCTGTTTTAGCTCCTGCAATAAATTTTGCCCTTCTATTAATTCTTGTACTAAATATAAGTAGTCGTATTCTTTAAAATAAGCAAATAGTGTAGGAATTTGGTCATGCTTTCCGAGTTCTTGCAGACGTTTTGCTTCTCGTTCAAACAACTCAGTGGCTTTTTTCTGGGCTTCACTACCGCCACCACCATAAAATTGACCGCGAACTAGCTGTTTAACAACGCATTGTTCATTTAGCTTGTCTACATCATCTGCCAGATAAGTACGCGCAAATCCCCCTCTACCCAGCGGTTGGATAATGCGATAACGATTTCTTAGTAGCGATACTAACCCTGTTCCACAACTGAGGCAAAAATTTGAACCGTCAGGATTTAAGGGATTTGGACAATCGGGATTTAGGCAGCAGATCATATAATTGTCGCTGTCATTTTATTAACAATTAAAATATAGCTTAAATTCATTTGTTCTCTGAGCTTGGTCGTTTTTTACTAATAATTCTTATAGAAAGGCAGACAGCGCAAAGCAGATGGCGGAAGGCAGGTCTCAGCTAAAAGATGCGGCTACTCCTAAACTGTTGAGTCAGTCCGGCAAAGCCTTGCTATAAACCTGGTGAACCTTCTCTTGGCGACTAGTAATAAGCAATATATTTATTTGACGAATGATTTAGGATTGATACATTGCCAATTAATCAATGCAATCCTTGAATATTGGTGAGCATTATGCAATGGAGTTTAAGCCAGAAAAAATAAAAATCTACCGCAAAATTATCTGCTTATTATGAGCCGAGAATACGCTTAATTTAGTCTGATGATTTTTGATAGTGATTGTCTATAATGTCATATATAGACATAATTATTATATGAGTTTCAGAAAAATATGAGCGATATTGAACGTATTGAGAAATTGATAGAATCTAACGCTAATTCAATTCAAGCTTTAACGGATTTAGCCAATAGTATTTTACCTAGGCTCGATGATATGCAACGGCAAATGGTGAATATGCAACGTCAAATGATTGATAATCAAAGAAGGATTGATGACAACACAGCAGATATTAGAGAGTTAACACTGGAAAATCAGAGAATTTTAAAATACTTAGAATCTCGTAATAAATAATTGGTATTACTGATTAACTTACTTGAAGCTAGATTGAGCAATTGCAACAGCACCCCACAATGGCGCATCATCACCTAAATATGCTGGGACAATTTCAAAATCAACTTCTGGTAGTGCTGTCTCCCGTGCCACCTGACGTAAAACTTCCTACCACCGAGTCCCAGCCTTTGTCACGCTTCCACCTGAGATAAAAATTGTGGGTTTACCAAATTCGCTACATTACCAATACCTACACCTAGCGCCCAAGCAGATTTTCGTAAAATTTCCTGAGCTAGATCATCCCCAGCCACCGCAGCTTCACTTACCAATTGCCCTGTTAGTAACTCTAAATTATGCCTATCAAATCCTGCAAGATTTTTCCTACTTTGCGTTCGTTTGTTAATACTTCCTGCGCATTGTGGGTTATATATGGTCTCGAAGCTAAACGTTCCACACATCCCCTTTTACCGCTGCTCTAGCAAATGTTAGAGAGGAATATTTTCCCAGCCAGCAACATGATGGGAAAGTCTTACTGTTCCCACGGTAGCGTCTACTGGTCCGCCAAAGCTGGCACCAATAACAGTCGGTTTTGTATCTTGCAGCAAAGAGTGAATGAGCGATCGCATATTTTCTAAATCAGTGTTCGCATCTGCATTCACTGAAGAAAAGAGACGTTCATAACGCAGCCATTGTCTAGAACCGAGATTTACCGTGGCTGCTGCTAATTTAGTTCCGCCATCGAGAGCTAATATCAATGTCACTTGCTACTCCTGGTTTATTTCTTGGGAAAGATGTTTGCTAGCAAAATAAATTCAACACTAGAGAAAACTCCAGAATATAGTTACTCATGAATTCCGATCAGTCGCAACCACTCATCGATTTTTCCCATGCAAAGGAGCCTGCTCAATCTCTCGATATTCAGCAGGAAAAAGCTAGTCTGCAAACAGAAGAAGAGAACTTTGAGCAAGACCCACTTTCTGATGATTTAAATGAGCAAGAAAAAAGTGCAGATAATGTTGGAGAACGCCAAATAATTGCTGCTAATATTCCTGGTGGCTCGCCTTTTCATCTCAATGAGACTCATGACTGAATCACTCATTTTTTTGTGAGTCAAGTACACCATCAATAAACTGTTGCAAGCGTTCATAATGTGTTCCTTTCCAATAAATTTGCTTGCATTCTTGGCAATGATGAAATTCATGATTTTGTAATTGCACAGTTGCTGGCAATTGGTTAATTATTGTTTCCTTCTCTACAGTTTCTAATAATCCATTGCAGCGCAAACATCGTTGAAAGGGCGATACTAAATTAAATAACTCGAAGCGTCGGAGTACTTCCAATATTTGCTGCTGAGGATTAGTACTTCTGACGTAATAGCCATAAGTTACTAAACTCCGCATCAATAAACCCTTGTCACGAGTCAAAAGAATCCGTACTTGTGTATGGGATATCTCTGCTAATTCTTCATCTGCATAGTCATTACGATATAAAGTATCAAAACCTAGCAGTCTTAAAGATGTCGCTAGTTTTCCTAAATGAATATCAACAACGAAACGGATAATACTGAGGCTTTGGGGGCGAACTGAAACTGTTGGTTTAGTAGGAAAATTAGCAGAAATCGGGTAGACATTGATGATATCTCCATCCTGGACAATATAAGAAAAATCTACATATTTGTCATTTACTTTTATAAAATCAACTTCTGGATGAGGAATGCCTAAAGACTCGATCATATCTTTAATTGAAGCTCTTTCTGCAAAAGAATGAACTATTTTTACTTGCCTTTTACTTCGTCGTAAAAAATCATTTAATTCAGCATAAAAATGGAAATGAGCTACAGCCATAACTAGATAATTAATTACTAATTTGTAATTCGTAATTCGTAATTTTAGTCTACACTCATCTGTATGCGTTAGCGCCCATTTTGTTCCCTTTTTAAAAGTCTCTTGAATTACGAATTACGAATTAAAAACTACGAATTTTTAAGTTGTATATTCGGCGTTAATCTTTACATAGTCATAACTTAAGTCACAACCCCAAGCTTTACCTGTACCATGACCATTACCAACGCTAACAGAAATTAATACTGTATCTTCTTTAAGATACGCACCTTTAGATGCTCCTTTCAAATAAGCACTCGCTGCTGCACGGTCAAATGCTAGAGGTTGTCCATTTTCTAGTAGTAAAAAATTTCCTAGCTTGATTTGCAGATTTTCTTGCTCAAATGGTATACCTGCACGTCCGGCGGCAGCGGCAATGCGCCCCCAATTAGGATCGCGACCAAAAATTGCAGATTTCACTAGAGATGAACCTGCAATAGTTTTAGCTATTTGACGTGCTGATAGTTCATCATGGGTGCCGGTAACTTGCACTTCAATCAAGCAAGTTGCACCTTCACCATCGCGAGCGATCGCTTTTGCTAAATGTTGACACACTGCTGTTAACATCGCCTCTAATTTTTCGGCTTCTGGCCCCATTTCTACAATTGCTGGGGTGCGGGATTGGCCATTTGCTAAGGCGATTAAGCTGTCATTGGTACTGGTATCACCATCCACAGTAATTGAGTTGAAACTTCTGTCAGCGGCGCGACTCAACATTTGTTGCCAAAGTCCTGGTGACACAGCAGCATCACAGGTAACAAATGCCAGCATAGTTGCCATGTTGGGATGTATCATCCCAGAACCTTTGGCAATACCACCAATGCGCACGGGGCGATCGCCTATAGTTGTCTCTAGCGCAATCGATTTAGTCACTAAGTCTGTAGTAATAATTGCTCTTGCTGCTGCATCTGAGCCTGTGTCTGAGAGTGCTGCTACTAGTTGGGGAATTTCTGCTTTCAGTTTATCGATTCGGATTCGCTGCCCAATTACCCCAGTCGAAGCCAATAACACAGAGTCACTGGAGATATTCAGAGCTTGGGCTACTGCCATAGCTGATTCTAGGGCATCGAACCAGCCTTGACTACCTGTGGCAGCATTTGCTTGCCCAGCATTGCAAAGAATGGCCCGAGTATTATGCTTGGCTTGTAAGCGTTGACGACAATAATCTACGCAGGCGGCTTTAACTTGACTAGTGGTGAATACACCCGCTGCGATCGCTTCTACATCTGACAATATCAAAGCTAAATCGGGCAATCCTGAAGGTTTTAAACCTGCGGTAATTCCTGCGGCCCGATATCCTCTTGGTGCTGTGATCCCACCTGTAATTTCCTGCCAATCCGCCATAATTATTCCCCCGTAACTATACAGTGGCTCGACTGGCGATTATATCAAGTCTTAGGTAATTCAAAATTCAAACTTCAAGATTCAAAATACACTCTAGCGGGCGTTAGCATAGCTCCTCTGCAAGGAAGCTCAGACCCTCAATCAGAGCATAAAAATATTTTCCCTTCTGCTTTATCTTTCACTCAAAGCGCAGATAAAACGTGAAAAAGGAGAGCCACTTGGGCAGCTCTCCAGATCATCAGGGTGCATCTATATAGCATATTATAGCATCTCTTATGTGAGGGGCAATACCCCTTAGTTATAAATTTATAAAAAAATGATTAAGTTGGTTTTTAAGTTTAAACGAAAATAAAATAGAGAGCCACTTAGGAAACTCTCCAGATCATCAGTGTGCATCTATCTAGCAGATATTAACATTTTCTGCATGAGGCTCAATACCCATTATTAAACTTTCTTTTTGCAAAGTTATGATGAAGACTTATCGAAGTAAGTAGGTCGGCTTGAATATTTATCGTTGGAATGAGGCAGAAGGCAAAAGGTGAGCCAGCGCGGTCTTGGGGGTTTCCCCCATGAGCGACTGGCGAACCCGAAGGGCAGAAGGGAAGAGGGTTTAAGCCTATTTTGTTTTTCTTAACATAGTTTTTTTCCACACCATTCTACTTATCACAAAAAAAAGAGAGAGCTACTTGGGCAGCTCTCCAGGTCATCAGGGTGCATCTATATAACATAACTATAACACTTTTGCCATGATGGTCAATACCCCCTAATGGATTTTTTTAGGTAAATTTTTCACAAATTTTTCATCTTGATTTGGCAAAGAAAAAGAAGAGGCTCTTAGAGCGCTCTCCAGAGCATTATGGTGCATCTAAATAGCAGAGTATCGCATTTTTGGATTGAGGGGTATAACCCATCTTCACAATTTCTTTTTGTAACAATTTTGTGAAGCAGCTGCCAGAAATATATTGGTGGTTTTTCAATCAACAAAAGACGCAGGGATACAGAAACGCAAAGACGCGGAGAATAAAATTTTCCCCGCGTCCCCATCTCAGGCTAAACCTATTAATACAGGCGATTTCATTTGGGTGAATTACAGATCCTAGGTCTCAAAACCGCGCATAAAGCCTGTTGTATCGCTTAGTGAAAAGTTAAGAATTCAGTTTCTTCTCCACCAATTCATTAGTCAGCTTAGGATCGGCACGTTTTTCAGTCTTTTTCAAAACCTGCCCAACAAAGAAGCCTTTAAGATTAGTGTTACCATTACGATACTTTTCTAGTTCTTTGGGATTGGCGGCGATCACTTCATCTACGATTGGTTCTAACACCGCAGGATCGCTAATGAGTTCTTGTCCTGCAAAAGCTTTCTCAGGAGACACACCTGCAAGCAAGTCTGGTAACTTTTGCTTGGCTTGGGCGTTGCTGATTTTGCCTTGTTCAATCCGAACGATCACATCGGCTAAATTTTTGGGAGTCAAACCGATTTCGCTAATGCTGAGTTTTTGCTTATTGAGATAAGCTGCAATATCTTGAGTAATCCAGTTAGCGGCTGCTTTAGGATTTGCACCCGCCGCGATCGCATTTTCAAAATAGTCAGCAGATGGCCGATCTTCTGTTAAAACTCGCGTATCGTAAGCAGAAAGCCCCAATTCAGTTTCGTAACGATGGCGTTTTTGCGCGGGTAATTCTGGAAGTTCGCTGCGCCAAGCCTCTAATTGTTCTCTTGAAACTTCAATTGGTGCTAAATCTGGTTCGGGGAAATAGCGGTAATCGCTAGAACCTTCTTTTGTCCGCATACTAATTGTACGTTGCGAACCTTCTTCCCACAGGCGAGTTTCTTGAATAATGCGATCGCCTGCAACTGTTGCTGCAATTTGCCGTTCAATCTCGTATTCAATCGCCCGTTGGATGGCGTTGAATGAGTTCATATTTTTAATTTCTACTTTCGTGCCAAACTCTTTTTGTCCCACTGGACGAATCGAGATGTTGACATCGCAACGTAAAGATCCCTCTTGCATGTTGCCGTCGCTGACGCCAAGATACCGTAAAATTCGGCGTAGTTCTTGAGCGTATTCAGCAGCTTCTTGTCCAGAACGCAGATCTGGTTCCGAAACAATTTCTACTAATGGCACACCTGCGCGATTGTAATCTACCAGAGAATAGGTAGAACCGGAAAGACGCTCGCTACCCGCGTGTACTAATTTGCCTGCATCTTCTTCCATGTGCAAACGGGTGATCCCAATGCGTTTGCGAATCGGATTACCGTCAGCATCTACTAACTCAATTTCTAACCAACCATGTTCCGCTATTGGCAGGTCATATTGCGAAATTTGGTAATTTTTCGGTAAATCGGGATAGAAATACTGTTTACGGTCAAATTTGCTGTATTTAGCGATTTGACAATTTAGTGCTAAACCAGCTTTGACAGCATATTCTAGTACTTTTTGGTTGAGAACTGGTAAGACTCCAGGTAAACCCATACAAACTGGGTCGATGTTAGTATTGGGGTCTCCACCAAATGCCGTCGAGCTGGTAGAAAAAATCTTGGTATTAGTACTCAGCTGACAATGGGTTTCTAGACCAATAATCGCTTCGTACTCAGTTTTTACGGTTGTAGCAGAAGTCATAAAATCAAAAATCAGGCATAATCCTTATTTAGGGTACTATTGTAGCTGCCTTATCAGTGGCGCTAAATTCGGAAATAGTGGTGATTGCTGAGTTTGGTAGATAGGGATTGCCGATTAGATAGGTAGGCGATCGCGATTATGAGGCGCATCAAAATCAATTAACGGCCCTTTCGGTACAATCCTTGTGGGGTTAACCTTGTTATGACTCCGGTAATAATGCCGTTTGATATGGTCTAAATTACAAGTTTCCTTCACTCCCGGCACTTGGTAGAGTTCTTTGAGATAATTCCACAGATTAGGATACTCAACAATGCGGCGAATGTTGCATTTGAAATGCACATAATAAACTGGATCGAAGCGAAACAAGGTAGTAAACATACACCAGTCTGCCTCTGTTATTTTATTACCGCAGAGATAGCGTTGTTTGTCTAATACTTGTTCCCAATAATCGAGATTATCAAATAATTCTGTTACTGCCTCATCATAAGCTGACTGACTAGTAGCAAACCCCGCCCGATATACGCCATTATTAATTGGTTGGTAAATCTTATCAATTGTCTCGTCAATTACTTTTTGTAACTCTTGCGGATAGAAGTTAACATTTGTTTTCGCGAAAGCATCGAATTCTGTATCAAACATCCGAATGATTTCGCGAGATTCATTATTAACAATTGTCTTTTCCTGAATATCCCATAAAACTGGCACTGTCACCCGCCCGCTGTAGTTAGGGTCAGCTTTGAGATAAAGTTGCCAAAGATATTGAGTACCGTTAACTGTATCAGGAATAGCTCCCGGTTCATCGGTAAATTCCCAACTATTTTGATCTATTACCGCACCAACAACCGATAAACCAATTACATCTGTAAGCCCTTTTAACTGGTGAAGAATTGCAGTACGACAAGCCCAAGGACAAGCCCAAGAAATATATAAGTGATAACGCCCTGGTTCAGCTTTAAATCCACTAGAGCCATCGGCAGTAATTTTATTGCGAAAAGTGGTTGAGGGACGGATAAATTTTCCTTGGGAATCTTCTTGTTCCCGTTCCGATATCCACTTCCCATCCTTGAGGATTCCCAAACCCATAATTACCTCCTTGGTCATTGGTCATTTGTCATTGGTCAAGAGTCGAGGATCAGTGGTCATTTGTCATTGGTTAAGGTTCATTACTCTGGACTATTGACTATTGACTATTGACTATTGACTATTAACTATTCAGCATTGAGAATTTTTGGTACTTTGAAAAATTCTCCTTCCTGTTCAGGCGCACCCTTGAGGATGGCTTCTCTGTCAGGATAGGGATGTAGTTCATCTTCTCGCGTTACATTGCTGACATCTATTGCTCTTGCTGTTGGCAGAACATCACTGACATCCAGTTCATTTAACTGCTCGATATAATCAAGAATACTTCCTAGTTGGGTAGTGAATTGCGCTTCTTCTTCTGGTGTTAACTCTAAACGAGCGAGAAGGGCTACTTTATGGACTAGCTCACGATCAATCATTGTTTATTATATTTGGTCGTCATTGTTCATTGGTCATTGGTCATTGGTCATTGTTTTTGAACAAAAGACAAATGACCAAGGACTATTGACTAAAAGAATACGTCAATTTGCACTCTTCCAGTTGTTTTCAACCAGTTTTGGGCTTCAATATAGTTATTGGGAGCCATACGAATCGCTCTAACCCAATAATCGGCTGCTTGATCAAACAGTGCTTCACCACCATCATGATCGCCAGTTTCTTTGAGCTTTTCGCCTTGGTAGTGATAAATCACGGCGATGTTGTTTAAGGCTTGGGGTAAACGCGGGTTTAACTCAATTGCCTGGTGGTACAGTTCTAAGGCCTTCTCATGGTCGCCATTGCTGGCATAGATTAGCCCCATATTGTAGAGGATATAGCCGCGATCGTTAGCATCTTCCTCTAATGTGAGGGCTTCTTCATAGTATTCTAAAGCTTCAGCATATTCGCCGTCTGCTTGGGCCGACATGCCATCTCGGTAATAAACAAACGCTTCTTTAGCTTTTTTATTGGTTGGCAATATCTTCAGGATGATATCCGCCATCACTGTAAAGGATTTGTCAATAAAGTTATCGTTTTTCTGTGTTCTTGGCATATTTGCCTCTGTGAGATTGCAGCTATTGGCTCAAAAGATGCCCAAAGGGAGTTTGTTTAGCCGTTGTTGAGACGCGATTAATATTGTCTCTACGTCGTGTGGGCATAGGCGGAACTTCCCTATTTTCCCTCTTTTAGTAAAACGGATGAAAGGGGAGAGCGGCAAATTCTATGTACCTAGTAATTTTGCGATCGCTATACTTAATACCTAATTTTACTGATTTATCAGGGATTATTTTCGCTGATTGGCATGATGCACTCTGGAGTATTATGCTGAGGTTTATTTACCAAAGTGCTAACTGGGTAGCTAGTCATTGCTTCGGCTGGATAGGGACGTAATAGCTGGTGTAGTGCTTCAGATTTTTGCTCTTGGGGGTCTAACCACAGATTGTAATCATTGGGAGCCAGAATTACTGGCATACGATCGTGGATTGGTTGCAGTAAATCGTTGGCTGCTGTTGTCAAAATTGTACAAGAGGTAATTTCCTCTCCTGAAGGAGATTGCCATTTCTCCCACAAACCAGCAAAAGCGAATGGTTGCCCATTTTGAAAACGAAAGTAAAAGGGTTGTTTTTTGTGCTGTTGTCGTTGCCATTCATAAAAGCCATCAGCCAATACTAAACAGCGTCGGTGCTTAAAAGCCGAACGGAAAGATGGTTTTTCCTCAACGGTTTCGGCCCTAGCATTGATGAGTTTTGCTCCTATTCCTGGGTCTTTCGCCCATGAGGGGATTAACCCCCAACGTAATTGCCGAAATTCACGCTTGTGGCTTTCTGATGTGTGTAACACTGTCGCTACCATTTGCGTAGGTGCAATGTTATATTGCCCTGCCAAGTCGGGAACTGCTTCTACATCAAAAGCTTGAGCTAACGCTGCTGCTGTCTGGTTTAAAGTGAATCTTCCACACATATTTTTATTTTCAACCACAGATTAAAATGAAACATCTAAAATTATGATAATTAATTAATACTTTTTTTATTTCTTCAGATAATTCTAATTCCAACTGACATACTGAATATAAATCAGAAAATATCCGGTTTTTTGAAAATCATTTGGTAAGATATTGTATTTTGAACCCTACATTCGGAACATATTCCCTATTATATTTTTGGTATGGAAATATTACGGCTGTACGATTTTTTACCCTCAGGTAATGGCTATAAGATACGTCTTCTATTGACACAAATTGGTATGCCATTTGAGAGAATAGAAGTCAATATCATCAAAGGCGAGACTCGAACACCGGAATTTTTAAGTAAAAATCCTAACGGTAAGATTCCCCTTTTGGAGATTGAACCGGGGAGATACTTAGCAGAATCAAATGCCATATTGGTATATTTAAGTGAAGGCACAGAATTTCTACCTTATGACAGATTTCTGCGAGCACAGGTGTTGCAATGGCTATTTTTTGAACAATACAGCCATCAACCTTTTATCGCCACATCAAGGTTTTTGCTTTCTATTTTAGGTAAGCCTGAAGAATATCGAGAAGCCATAAAACAAAGACGTGAACCAGGTTATGCTGCATTAAGAGTGATGGAAAAGCACTTAAGTTCTCATACCTTTTTTGTAGGAGAACGCTATACTATTGCTGATATCGCTTTGTTTGCTTACACTCATGTAGCTGATGAAGGTGGATTTGATTTGACCCAATTTCCGGCTATTCAAACTTGGATAAAACGGGTTAAATCTCAGTCGGGATATATAAGCCTTCAACAAGATCTCAAAGTATGATTTTATTAACAGTTATCAGTTAATAGTTATTAGCCTTACCCTAATAGCTGTTAACTGACCACTGTCTACTGATTTAATACTAAATATCAGTTTCAATTTCTACTAATTTTTGTCGAGAAGTCGCACCTAATTTAATTTTGATATGAGATTTGGGTACATTAAATTTTTCAGCTAGTAGTTTAATTAACTCTTCATTTCCTTTTCCATCTACTGGCGGAGATTTTAAATGCACATTCAAACTACCGTCGCTTTGTTCTTCAATCTTTTGCTGTTTTGAATTAGGTTTCACTTTGACTTTTTTTTGCATTGCCTATTCCTTGTAATTGCCTGAGCCATAACCAACCTAAAGCACAACCCAATAGATAATGTGGAAAATCCCACCAAGCAAAGGTAGTACCAAGTAACCATTTACCTATCAATGTAGCGCGAATCTCTTCCAAGAGTGTTGGATGCCAAAGCTGCAAAAATTCGAGTATGCAGGTAATGATAAAAACCCAAATAGGTATTTGTTTGACTGCTGTCCGACTTCGGGTAAACCAAAATGCAAACAGGCACCAAAATACTTCGTAAAATACAGCTGCTACGTAGTTGTTAAACCACTGATGAGCAGGTCCAGTATAGTACTTAAAGAAAAAGCCCATCGCTACTACGATGAGCATAGACAATACAATAAATTTTGACTGCTGACGATTTTGACGCATTTTCTCAGGGCTAGAAACTAAGAAAGATTTTAGCCTTTACATAGCTGATTTCTCAGTCCCTTTCGAGGCCATCCTCAAATGCGAGATCTCAAAAGTCTAGCAGTCGTCACAGCAATTTTGAAGGTTTAGAGCCAATGCTCAAGCTCTTTATCAAGTCCTAAAGTAGTTACTACTTATAGTTAAGGATATCTTTTACTACCAGCACCTACTACGCCGATTTTGTGGCGATAAGAGAGTTCAGCACCGAACCACCCAGAAACGCTAGTTAATGTACCTACAATCAAGGAGATTAACAGTCCCCAAGGTAAGATGCGCGACTCGACATTACCTAAACGAAGGAGGAAGTTGACGAGTGTTAAGACGAGGATGGAAACGTTAAGAATCAAATGTGCCCAGCCTGCTTGGCGCTTGCGGACTCGTTCAATTTTCAAAAAGTCGCTGATACCGGTTAAAGCTGCGATGCTACCTCCCGCTAAGCCCAGTCCGATCAACCATAACGAAGCCCTAGCCCAGAAGAAATCTTTTGTTAACCAATAGCCAAAGTCGCTTCCCAAAGCGGCTGCTAAAAAGGCTATAGGAAAAATCACAGTTAAGGGGTGTAAGGGATGCCCAGCGATCGCTACTGTACTGGGTACACCGCTATCATGATATTCTCTATCATCACTTTCAATAATTGGTGGAATATTTGGGAAAGGTGTTGAAGTTTTTTCTGTAGTTTCTGTAGTTTCCATTATTTTATTACCCTAATTTTCAGCGGAAGGAATTTGCTCAACGTGAGCTTGGGCTTGGAGTATGAGTTTGCCTGGTTCTACCTTTAAACTGTTAACTTGTAAGGCCATTCCCTCCAAGTCAAAGTTGCTCAAGTTCAAAAGTTCACTGGTTTGATCTACCAAAGCTTTTGTGATTTCTGGCGATATTTCCTCCCCTTTTCCATACTCGACATTTTCCAAAGAAACAGTTTTTCCATTCGCGCTGGCGCGGGGTACTGCCTCAAAAGCAACTTGGTGAGTTTCGCCAGTTTCTACTAAAAGTATGTTGGCATTTACTGCAACCTTTCCTTCACCAGGTAGGTGAAAATCCACATTTTGGGGATTAATTGTTGTCGTTTGTCCATTGACCTGTATTTTCTGATTTTGGAGTTGAGAACGAACATAATCAGAGTTAAAGGCGCGGTTAATATCTGCTTCAGTTAAAACGACTCGCGCACTTCCTACAGTAGGTTTTGTAAGTTCAATTTTGCCAAAAGCAACACTGAGAGGATTAATGGCGACGCTTTGGATTTGCATGTCCATTTCCTCGACACGGAGGTCTTTTTGCATCACTAAACCTTCGCCCTCAATTGAAACTGTATCTATCTGTCCCTGAACCAATTTGAGCGGATCGGTTTTAATATCGACATCTAAATTTTCTACTTCATCTAATTGGCTAGATAACCCTACTTCTGCGGCTTTATTTAGTGCTTGCTCTCCTAGTCCAGGACTTTCCGCCATGCTGAGTTAATCTCCTATTTGACTATCTTTGAGTCAATCTAGAAAATCTGCAACAGAAATTTATCTATCTGACGATGGAGTAAAGATTAAGTAGTTGTCTATCTAAAAGTAGAAGTATTAATTTATGAGTAATTTTTTTTGTTTTTCTACCTAGAGTAACCAAGGTAATCACTCAAAAGAAAGAGGGAAGGATTCTCAGCAATCGGCAAACTTGATATTAGTGACAAATACGAATTCTTTTTTGAGGAGAACTGAATAATGGTAGCTAGTTTAGATGATACTAAACGTAATGCAATTGCCGTTAAATTGGCATCTCTAAAAGCCTTACAACAGTTGGTTCTGGAAAATGAACAACAACTTTTGCAGCAAGGTCTTGATTCCGAAATTTCTGACCGCATCCGGGATTTCATCAAAGACGATCAAAAAAACCTAGGTGTTTTGGAAACTGTAATCGGTCAGTATGGTATCCAAGCTGAACCCAAACAAACAGTTCAAGAATTTATTGACAAAGCTCGGAAATTGTTTCAAGGTTCCGAACTTAGCTTGTATGAGAAAGTGTCTCAGCATGAATTGCTAAAGCATCAAATAGTCATGAGTGGCTTGATCGTTCACAAGGCTGCTCAAAAAGTTGGTGCTGACGTTTTGCTGGCGATCGGACCTTTGAATACCATTAACTTTGAAAACCGCGCTCACCAAGAGCAACTCAAAGGTATTCTAGAAATTTTGGGTGTTCGCGAACTGACTGGACAAGAAGCCGATCAGGGTATATGGGCACGAGTTCAAGATGCTATGGCCGCAGTCAGTGGTGTTGTAGGTAGTGCAGTCACCCAAAGCAGTGACAAAAAGGATCTGAATATCCAAGATGTCATTCGTTTAGATCACAACAAGGTAAATACTCTATTCACCGAACTGTTGCAAAGCAACGATCCCCAAAAGATTCAAGAGTACTTCGGTCAAATTTACAAGGATTTAACAGCCCACGCTGAAGCAGAAGAAGAAGTTGTTTACCCAAGAGTACGGGCTTTCTACGGTGAGGGCGATACCCAAGAACTCTACGACGAACAAGCCGAAATGAAGCAGGTGTTAGAGCAAATTAAGGCTATTAGCCCCTCTTCAAATGAATTCAAAGATAGAGTCAGACAGTTGATGGAAGCAGTTGGCGACCATATCCGTCAAGAAGAAAGCACAATGTTTGCGGCTATTCGCAACAACTTAAGCAGCGAACAAACAGAACAATGGGCTACTGAATTTAAAGCTGCTAAGAAGAAAATTCAAGAAAGACTGGGTGTTGTCAGCGAAGCTAATGCCTAGAATGTCTTCAGGCTTTCTCTAAAGGCTAGTAAAGGTTAGTTAGAATTGGAAACTCCCAACACTTAGGTGTTGGGAGTTTTTATTTACAAATTTTTGTAAACTTCATCATCATTACCCTTCCCAACCCATATTCATCAAGCTCAATCCATATCTCAAATCTCTGATTTGAATCCATCATTGGTGATTAATGATACCTACACCATAGCCTCAATTCCTAGTTGCACAAGTCAAAAGTTGCTTCAACTGCGGTAATCAAGTTGAAGCAAAACATGAACCCGCAATTTTATTAGATTTGAGGAGACAGCCAATACTTATACGCAGCATAGGCCATAGTTACAACCCCAGTGATAATGGCAGTTTCATCAACTTCAAATTCGGGGTGGTGTAATGGGTGATTAATAATTCTATCTTTGTAGCCTACGCCCAAGCGAAACATAGAACCAGGAGCGTGTTCTAAATAAACAGAAAAATCTTCAGCACCAAGGGAGGGTTCTAGTAATACTTGGACGCGATCGCTATTCCAAGCTTCTTCTGCTGCTGATTGCAATAATTGTGTCAAAGCATAATCATTTTGCACGCTGGGTACACCCTGGTGATAATTGACTTGATAATGCGCACCATAGCAATGGCAGACACTAGCGACAATTTTTTCAATCCAGTTGGGAAGACTAGCACGGGTTTCGGGATGAAGCGATCGCACTGTTCCTAATAACCGCACTTTATCGGCAATGACATTTGGTGCTCGCCCACCATTAATTTGCCCAATGGTTAATACTACTGGACGTAGAGGATTTTGTGTCCGGCTTATTGCTTGTTGTAAAGCAGTAATTACTTGCGAAGCAATCCAAATTGCATCGATTGCCTCATGAGGACGTGCTCCATGTCCAGATTCGCCAATAATCAAAATCTCTAAATCATCAGCCGCTGCTGTCAATGCGCCATAACGCACGCCAATAGAACCTGCGGGTATGGAAGGAAAAACATGTATACCTAATATAGCCGAGACATTTTTCATCGCCCCGTCTTTCACCATCCAGCTGGCTCCTTGAGCAATTTCCTCTGCTGGCTGAAATAAAAACCGGACTTTACCGCCTAACTCTTCTGCCATTTGGGATAGTACCATTGCTGTTCCTAACCCTACTGTGGTGTGGACATCATGACCGCAAGCGTGCATCACACTTGCGGCGCGAGAAGCGTATTCCAAGCTAGTGCGTTCTTGAATTGGCAAAGCATCCATATCGGTGCGAATTGCCAATAAACGCTCATCATTACCAGTACCTTGCAATTCACCAATGACGCCGGTTTTGCCAACACCTTCCTGTACATGTATACCGCTAGAAGACAACACACCTGCAACAAAGGCAGCTGTTTGGTATTCCTGACCACTGAGTTCTGGGTGTGCGTGGATGTGGCGGCGAATTTCTATGAGACGAGGTGCTAGCTTTGTGGCTAAGTCTTTAATCTGGTTCAGCATGAATCGATTGCAGTTTACAGCTTTGTTCCCATGATAAAGAAGCGTTAAGAAATCGCTAACTGCTGCACTCTTCCAGAAAGCTTTTGATGAAGAAGGGAGCTAAGTAAATTCCCGTGAACTTGCTGCTCCCCCTGTGAACATTTGTTACTATTTCTTTTTACTAGCTTGTGCGTCTGTGCCTTCTTGTAAAGACCAGCCATAGGGTTTGTCAGAAGTGACGACACCATTAGCCAGTGTTGTTAGTCGGAAATTTGCTGCCCGGAAATTAGTGAACAGCATTGTAGCACCTTTGAGGTTAGCCGCTTCTAGATTGGCGCTAATAAAACCAGCGTACGAAAGATTAGCATTGTCTAAAGATGCTGATTTCAAATTTGCACCAGTTAAGGACGCACCAGTAAGATTTGCAGAACTTAGAACCGCAGTTTCCAGATCTGCTCCAGTGAGATCGGCATTTGTGAGATTAGCTTGAGAGAAATTGGTTCCCTTTAAGTTAGCTCCGCGTAAGTTTGCGCCAGTGAGATTCACTTGCGTCAGGTCAGCACCACTTATATCGCATCGAGGACAGCTAGATGTTGTTTTTAATTGCTCTAAGTCTTGCTGATTCACAGCTAAGGCTTGTCCTGCAAGCCCAAAACAAGCTAACAAGGTAAGGGTAGCGGCAATCTTGAGTTTCATATTTTTTAAGGATATTCACAAAGATGACATGTAATAGCAGCCCCCGTTGAACACCTATAATACCTACACCAAGCCTAGTCTCTCGGTATCTAACCAAAGGTTAACCTGTGGCTAACACCACAAGCAAGGCGCAGTGCTTGGATTACAGCCAATTCAACGTTTATGGACAAGGTATAACAACTATACTTATTGTCATACTTAACATATCCGAATTTTTCAGCAAATGGCAGGTAATGAAGTGACAATGAAGAAGTTATAAAATTCTTATAAATTATGGTGATAATACTACCCAATATCAAATTTAGGGATTAGAATCGTGTCGTAACGAACTATACTGAACCTTTTATAGACTACCATATATTTGATCCCCCTAGCTCAATGATAAAGCGTAGCTAGGGGGATCTTAAATTTTGGGCATTTGATTAACGCCATCCTAGTAAGCGCAACCCAGGCACGATTAAGTAATAACTCACGCCTAACCAAAAGCTCATTAAGATGCCTTCTAAAGCAAAAAAAACAATGGGTATTAATAATTCATACCATTGGGGAGGGCTAGAAAATTGGAAGACAGTTGGGAGAATGTCTAAGCGAATTGCACCAGCAAACAAAAATGCAGTGCCCAAAGAAGCAATCACAGCATAGACTATGCGATGGCTGCGCAGTCCCAAACTCAAGGTGAGCAGGAAAACTGTAAACACAACCGAGATGACTAACCCTTCATTGCTGTTTCTAGGTATAGTTAATTGCAAAACTAACCAACCTAAGCCATAGCTAATAGTACCCATCAGCGATGCTACTAAAAATCGTCTGCGTTGGGCAAAACCTCCCGCTACCGTCAGTCCCCATGCTGTTCCTAAGCCTGCGGCGGCAAATATTAGAACTTCTGCTATCAATACAGTTTGGTTATCGGGAAATAAGCCAGGTAGCTGACGAAAGATCAGTTGAGCAACGCGATCGCCTAAAATTGTCCGATACGCTAAAAAGAAACCAATAACTGTACCAAGGACAGCACCAGTCCCAGTCAGTATCATTGCCCAAATTGTGATCAGACAGGCAAGTAAGAATTTGGCGATCGCCTTTAAGATCCACAGCGTAGTTTTACCTATAGCCTTAGTAAAATTCCCTAGGGCTTGTTCTACAGCTTGCATTAGCAGTGTTAATCTGGCTGATGCTTGGCGCAAAGTATTTTGAATTAAAAAAGATAATCCGTTGGATGAGTTGACTTGAGAGATTTTCGCCAACCGCCTTTGGATGATATTGGCATTTACCGGACGCGATCGCACATCCTCCTGCACCATTTCATCTAATAAATCTGCAAACCTGGGATTCACATTTACTCGATTGCGCCATTGCAACATTCCAGTTTGCGGATCTTCCAAGTCTGGCGGATATTTACCTGTGAGTAATTCAATCATCGTTCTACCAAGGGCATAAAAATCTGCGCTTGGACCCACATGACCACCACTAACTTGTTCTGGTGGACTGTAACCAGAAGAAAATAACCGCGTGGAACTCGATTGCGATCGCACTTTGGCGTCGCTAAATTGTTTTGCTCCCCCAAAATCAATCAATACTAGCTGATTTCCAGCCGATACTTGCCAAATCAGCGGTAGACTTGACGAGGAGTTACGTAACATTAAATTAGAAGGTTTGATATCCCTGTGAAGAATCTGGCGTTTGTGCAATTCCTGTAAAATCTGTACAGCCTGGGTAAACCAGTTGAACACCATCTCCTCTGGACAGCCTTGAGGATAGTTTTTGAGTATTTCCTCTAAAGTCTGCCCGTTAATTTTTTCCATCACCAAACAAGGCAGTTGGAGTGGTTTGGGATTAGATAAATTTAGTAAAAAATAGCCATCGGCATCTACTCTCGGAACCCCAGGATGGCGCAAACTACTTAAAACGGAAGCCTCTTGTTTAAATAAATCCAGTGCCTTGAGCGAATTCTCTACCAAAATCTTCAACACTTTTTCTGTTTGAGTTTTTTCATCCCAAACTGTGTAAATTTGAGCAAATCCTCCCGATCCTAAGGGCTGGATTGGCACATAGCGGTCTAATAACTGTAACGGTGCGCCACAGCTATTACAAAATTTGTTTCCCCAAGGTTGAGGATAGGGACGTTGACAATCAGGATTTATGCAGTGAACCGCACTCTGAGTGATGTGGGACACAACCGCTAAAATACAAAGGCTGACTTGATTTTAGCGTTTCTTGAGATTTCTGGAATTTATTGATTTCATCGGTGATAAACTGCCAATCGTTACCACAGTGTTTTTCCCTTGAGTCTGGCGTCAACCTGTAGGTGTTTGAAAACAAACAAAAAATTTTGCGTCCCAAAAGCTTACTCTTGCTGGTTTTGAACCCTTTTTGCAAAGTTTGAGGTTGACGCAAACTCCATAACCCTTTCTACACAAGCTTTTGAGCTTGTTCTACGCATGACACTCTTGACAACTCAATGCCGCAAAAGCTACTTTAATTGGAGGTTGACGAAACTGTACCTTGAAAACCTAATATATCAATGCTTTCAGCTGCGGGCGGTTCCAATTAATTAAAATCCCTATCAGGGATTGAAACAATCAGTAGCACTCAAACACTTCTTAAGGCGCAACCAATGAGTTCCAATTAATTAAAATCCCTATCAGGGATTGAAACTCAGCGGCAACGGGATTACCCGCAAGCGCTTCATGTTCCAATTAATTAAAATCCCTATCAGGGATTGAAACATCCGCTTTTACTTTGGGGGATATTCCAAGTCACCGGGAAAGTTCCAATTAATTAAAATCCCTATCAGGGATTGAAACTTATTAGCAGCGGGGATGAAACTTCGTAAACACCGCAGTTCCAATTAATTAAAATCCCTATCAGGGATTGAAACGTAATACCACCCATCGTCCCAACAAATGATGGTGGTTCCAATTAATTAAAATCCCTATCAGGGATTGAAACCTTGTTCATATAAAAATGAAGGAGATTTTCGCAGGTTCCAATTAATTAAAATCCCTATCAGGGATTGAAACGCCGACTAAACTCACAATGGGTAAGAACTGCTATGTTCCAATTAATTAAAATCCCTATCAGGGATTGAAATATTAGAATTGCTATAGTACTACTGGTTATGCCCATCCCAAATCATCGGGAAATCATAATCTGAAAATGCAGGAAAATCTTGAGAATTACTGCGGCTTTCTTCATCCAGCACTTTGACAACCTTGTTATACATATCTTCCGCCTGTTGTAGAGAATCACCAATGCTAGTTAATCCCAACTTGCCAAATTGAGAAAGACAACCCATGAGATGAAACACCGTACCTGTTTCAGTGCAGCTATCAAAGTGCAATCTGTGGTGGGCAATAATATCCATTAAATCGTTGGGTAATAATCCCTGATAACGGTCTTTTTGTAAGTTGTCGGTGGCGATGTAGTATTTAGGACGCCCTTGTTGACTGTAAAATAACCCCGTAGATAGGTCATAGCGACCGTTCGTTAATAATTTCAGGGTCATGAAAGGATGAGTAGTGCCACCTTTGCGCAGATTAATTTCGATCGCCTGAATATCCCACGGTCCATTTTCCTGTTCAACGGCGATAAAATCAACGCCAAATCGCTCTAAAGCTCCTTTTTCGGCTAGTTTTCTGCCAACCTGCAAGCCTAATTGCTGTAATTCCAACCTATATTTTTCGTCTGCGGGAAAACGACAACCCAGGTAAATCTGACCATCTGGCCCTCCTAAGATTTGGTCATGAGTGGAAAGAATTTCGATTTCGCCAGTAGGTGTAATCCGTCCTTGGACGCTAGGCGATCGCTTTATTTCTCCCTCTACAAAAGCCTCAACAATCGCTCCTAATTCTGAGATGCGTCCAGAAAAATTTTCCCACTTTTCTTGGGAAGATTGAAAGCGCATAGTTGCAAAGCGATCGCTAATTGCTGCTACCCGTTCAGCAATAGAAGCTTGCCCTGGTGCTACATTCATAATTGATCTTAAATCTAGCAGTGCATTTCCCTCTCCCGAAATGCCTTCGTTAAGTTTTACTACTATCCGTTGCAATGTCGGCTGGCGTTCCCATAAATCACTAGCAGCTTGTGCCAAATCCTGCTGATTCCAAACCCTCTCGCTACCATCTGGATGCGGTACACCGCTTTCTGCAAATATCTGCCGACTACCACTTTTTGATCCCCAAATCTGCAAATCTGGTGCGGCTGCGTATAGCGGTACATCCAATTTTAAAGACAATTCTGCTTCCAAATCGGTGGAATTATAACACACCATGAATGCTTTTTCTTGTCTCAAGGCCTGGCGAATTCGTTCTAGCAAACGCGGACGTTCTAAAATCTTTTGACTGAGTGGTTTAAGAGAAGAATCGTAAGTAGAAAGTAATAGTAAACGATTGCGGGCGTGGGAAAAAGGAATTCCTGGTAAGAGTTGGAGATAGTAATCAATAATACTAGGATGCATAGGCATTGATGTTACATAAATTAGCCTAGTACGAGGGTTCCGTAAGCGCATCAAAGAAAATAATAATCGTTCTTCATAATGTTCACAGCCTTCTATTTTTTGGAGTTCGCGCTGGTCAATACTCAAAGAAGGAATAATTAAAATATCCGCCTCACTGTTGTCAAACAGCTCGATAGTTTTCCAGCGATCGCGTAAAGTTAATTGCAGACTGCGAAAATTATCAACCCGACGATCTAACTCTGAGATATTCACTTTACCCATAATTTCTGCCCTGTCTTGATTGCAAGACTGTATTATTACTATGGTACATCCTTTATCTTCTGCTTTCTGGCTTAAAAATACACACAGAAACAAGGAAAGACGGTAGTACGGTTAAATATCAGAAGTTGATTTCGACCCACTCCTAATAAAACACGACCAAATCTCTAATTCGGTCGTGTTTTATGCTCTCTGGTTGCGATCCACAAATAGCAGTTCCTCTTTTACAGGACTTACGCAAGGACTACGATTTTACGTCATTAAGAGCGTTCGCTGAAAGCGTTCCCGCAGGGTAGCGAAGTAATCGCAAAGGCTTAGTTTTTCGTCACGAGTGCGTAAGTCCTCTTTTAGTAGCTATGTTTAAGACTTCGCCTACCTAACTACAAATCAGCACTATAGAAAACTATATTTTGAATTTACATCTTAAGATTGAGCGAATTATAATTTTTTTACATCTAAAGAATGATAAATCTTAAGTTGAGAACAGCTAATTTAAAAACAGATGAGCAGGATAAATCCTTCATCACAAGAGAGTTGTTTACTTGTTGCCCGTGGTCTAATTAAGAGCGTGTGTCGAGTGTGGGGAGAATACTATCAGCTTAGTGCATTTACCAGCCATGAGTAAGCTTGGCGAATATATAAGGTAGAATAGCCTAAACTTACAAATGCCAAGTAAAGGACAAAGCAAAAAATAACCCTTGGATTGATTTTTTCGCTCCAAGGGTTACTTTTATTAGCAGATGGGAAGGATTCATGTTTCTTGTTAAGAATTAAAAATATGCAAATTAAATTTGCATTAGCTCAGTATTACATCGATAAGTTCAGATTTTATCAAAGCCGAAAAGAAGGGGAATTAAAAATTTTTAATTTGCTTCCTCTACGTCCGCCATTAGAGGGATGATTTATCCTCAAGATATTGATAATCTACTCATACAAAAACACGTAATAAATAGTAAGTAGATATATGGCATCCACAACACCATTGCAAGGCACAGAGTTAGTAGATTGTGCTAGAGCAAATGCCAAACAAGGAATTGAAACTGCTGCTTACCAATGCGGTTATGGTAGCGATCTCAATAGATTTGCCAAAGAATTAAGGCACGCTTGTGAAGGAATGAATTTACAAGTTAAAGAACTCACTGAACTAATTACCGACCAGGATTTGATCCTAGAAATAGGAACTGGTGAAGTCGTTGCGCCTGATACAGCTTCCGAACTGTAAAGAAATTTTTGAATTCCTAAAAAGTAAAATTAGTGGTGGGTGCGACGACCCACCCTCAAGCGATCGCTTCAATCAAGATTCAGGAATCTCAGAAGCTAATCAGAAGCTGAATGGTATTCAACAAACATCAAGTCTAACTAAAAAATTGTATATATTAAACTTTTACCCGTCAGCTTTTCACCGCTAATTCAGCAGTTCTAAAAATCATACATTCTGGCTTCTAAGGCTTCTGGATATTCATTGCAATAATCATCAAAAGCGGTTTTAACAATTTTTTCAGCTCGTTGGTGTGCTATGTCTGCTTGTAGTTCTTCAACAACATCCCACGCAGCAGCACATTCTTGTGAACGAACGCCTGTCTGAGCACAGATGAACCGAGCCTTCTTAATTTCATCCTGTAATTCTTGTTCTAGTAGAATTGTTCGCGGTTGTTCGAGAAAGTGACTGTGAGCCAGAAGATCGGTAAGTGAGATAATACCCAGCAGTTCGCCCTGGATCACTGGCGCTCTATGGAGATGATGATCGGCAAATAACCGTGCTACGTATTCCAAACCGAGATCGGGATTGATAGTGATACAAGGCTTGGTCATTACTTCGTAGACACGCATCGTTTGGGGATCTTTTCCATAAGCAATTACCTTATAAGCAATGTCACTCTCGCTAATAATGCCGTAAGCATCTTGTTCATGGCGACGCTCCACAATTAGCGCTCGCCAGTCTCTTGACCTCAAGAGCCTAACAGCTTCAGCCACTGTTGCTGAACTACGAATTGTGGCCACATCTTTAGTCATAATATCTGCTGCTTTCAACATAATTAATCTCCAAAAAATCTTTAATGATGCTGCAAACTCGATTGCACATCTGTGTTTGTAAAAGACTATTTATAAGTTGAGAATGTCATCTAAACCTTGTCCAAATTGAGAACTGGAGTTTTTCAAAAGGTATCAAGGAAGAGCATAGGATTTAGGAGCAAAACCCGATCGCCAGAAAACTATGAGTTTCAAAGTAGACGCGGGTTATGACTGGGATTGCTTTACAGTTAATAGAGAACAGGCTAATTGCTAACTACTCTTTGCCATTCCTGCACTACAGATTGAGGAACTGAGATTTTAATAAAATGCTGCCCAGGCAAAGGGATACTAACTAGTAATGGTTCTACTGGTACTGCTTCTAATCGATTAATAGCCGCGATCGCGGTTTTAGAGGCGCTGATTTCTAAACCCAGGAATATGAACATTGTCAATATTCCTAGCAATAGCAGCCACCAAAATGTTTGTAGGAAGCGACGCAACATCAGGTGTTCCTCCTCTGCTTTAGAATCAAGATTCAAGAATCAAGAGTGATTAGTTATTTTTTCGCCATTCCCCCTGATTCTGCTTGTCTTCTCGATCCCTGTTCTCTATTTTCAACATAGATTTCCTAGGGCGATCGCGCCATAAGGCTCGTCATCAAAATCATCACCCCATGCCCTATTTTCAAGCTACACTTTGCTATGCAGGTATAAATTTTTCATTGGTTAACACTAGCAGGTTCTTGAACAACTTCTTCAGCTTGGGGAACCCTACTTGAAAGATAAACAACATGAACTGAGCAAGGAGCATGGTGAAGGACGTAGTTACTCACGCTACCAAGAAATAATTCCTTTAGCCCTGAGCGACCCCGACGCCCCATTACAATTAGATCAGCGCCCCAATTAGCCGCTAATTGAGAGATCAGCCTACCAGGACTGCCAACTTGTTGGGTAAATTCTGCATTAATTCCGGATGTGTTTGCTTGGGCACACAAAGATTGCAATAGCTGGATACCTTCATTTTTAAAGTTATCCCATTGCTTTTGGTAGTGCTCGAAGCTTTGACTACCCACACCTGGATAATAGTCAAAATTGGATAGTAGGGGTGCGTAAGGACTACCATCTTCTTCCGCAGATAAGACATGCAGTAGCATTAAATTAGCGCCTGTTACCTTTGCTAAAGCCAAGGCTTGCTCAAAAACCTGTTTCCCCATTGGCGAGCGATCTATCGCAACTAAAATTTTAGTAAACATATATACCTCTACTTTTTGTGAATCAATGGTTATTGAGGTTTCTAGCTTCTAGTTCACAAGTATTTTTGGTAACTTATAGAGACAGTTCTTTTAATCTTCACCCTGAGTGCTTTAGTAAGCGCTCTTTGTTCATCTAGTTTTGTATACAGTTACGTTATAGAGCAAAAATTTGAGGAACTTGTGAGGATTGCAAAATATAACGCTCCCATAGCAATCCGATTTGATTCTTGCAAAAATCTAAGTATATCCAGTATGTGTAGAGGAGCTAGCGCTGTGCGAGGTTCCCCCATTGAGGCGACTGGCGTTGTATTATGGCGTAGCCTAACGCACAAAAACTTTTGATTAGTACGTTACTGGCATGGATTTATAGCGGTTCTCGTTTGGATGCAATACACAATAGGGCACAGTATTGTTTCCTACGAATAGTCTGTATTCTATGCAATTGAGAATAGCTATATAAGGTCGTATTTTTTCTCGCACTACGTGTATCAGAAAAATAATACCAAATCAAATAATGTTTGCGACACATCAATAATATTCTAGAGGTCACGGCAGTGCCCATACGTGTCAACTTAACGTGAAACCCTTGTTATAAGGTGATTTTGTATTCACTCACCTACCATTACGAGCCTCGTCACCCCACCCCAGTTTTGTCTAAAGCCAAAACTTCCCCTCCCCGCCTGCGGGGAGGGGATTAAGGGGTGGGGTAAAACGTATGTGGTATAAGCGTTTGAGCTTAAGTTGACACCAATGGGCATCAGTAAGATAATTTGATATACCAAAAGATTGTGAGTGCCGTGCCCCTACTCATCTGTCGCTTTTTTCAAAATGGTATTACTTACACTTATTCGACTTTATTTTCCGATAGACCAAATTGTGTGTTGTTCAAATCTTTCAAAATCATGTGTTTTTGAGCATCAAAACTAATTACACCTAGTTGTTTCAATTTGCTCATAAATCTTGTAATTGTGACTCTATTAACTGTG
>NZ_MTAW01000064.1 GCF_002154725.1 Nostoc sp. 106C
CTGAACTTCCCCCTTTGACAAAATTCGTGTGCAATGCATAGCAAGGGTTGCAAGGATTTTGATTCAGGGTTTACTGGGTACAAATTAATGAAACACCAAGTAAATCTAAAGCCCTTTGTTGCACTTTTGTAGGTTCGGTAATTTTGTCAAAAATCAAATTAGCTCCTTTAAAAGTAGATTGAATTTTATTTTTAGCAATAGTCCCTAAGTCAGCTAATAAAGTTTGAAAACTATGAACTGGTAAATCGTCTAGGGTACGCTTTTTTCTAGCCTTGGCCTTAGCACTATCACTGTTATTAGCCTTGACAATAGATTCTTGTGTAATTTGAGCTTGTTCCCAATCATCCTCATCAAATAAAATCGGAGCTAAACGAGAACGCATATGCCACTCGACATAGTAGGCTAACATACACAAAAATACATGAGCTTTAACTCGTTGTGCTGTGTAATGATAGATTGGTCGAACTTTTAAATCAACAGTTTTAAAACTACGGAAAGCCTGTTCGACTTGGGAAAGACTTTTATAAGCTTTAACAGTATCTTCGGCAGATAAAATTTTAGCTTCTACAAATGTACGAATGATGTATAAGCCATCTAAAGCCGCTGCTGATGCGATTTTCTGTATATCTCTTTCAAATGAAAAGCTATCAGCTTTAATATCAATTTTAAAATGTTTTCCAACTTGGTAGCGGTTCAGAACTTGTCCGACCTTTAAAGCGATATTAGATTCTCCCCGTAAAGGACGTTTCTGTCTAGTTGTACTGGCAGAGATTTTGGACAATTCTTTTTCAGTTGCTTGTAATAATTCTTCTCTAGTTTTCGCTCTATCTGCCGCCAGCATCGGATTACGACAAGCAATCAACCTTTCCCCTAGATAGTCAGGGGACGATATTTCTGCAATATTCTTTTCGTCAAATAACGATAGCTGAATACAATCTTGTTCTATCAGTGACCGGATTTGGCTTGAACGCAATGCACTAATCCAGTCAACTTGATGCTCTTTTTTAAAAGATGATTTAATCCGAGTTGAAGAAATAATTCCTCTGTCTCCAACCCAAATTACTTGTTGAATACCAAATCTAGCTCTAACTTTCTCTATCTGTTGTGTAAAGGTTGTTGGGTCGCTAGTATTTCCTTCAAATACTTCAACTGATATTGGGCAACCTTCTTTGTTACAAAGCAATCCAAATACTATTTGTAATTTCCCTTTTTTTCCATCGCGATTATAACCGTATTTGGCTATTGGGCAAGCTTTACCCTCGAAATAGCTGCTGGAAACATCATAGAGAACTAATGTTCCTTCTTCTAAATGTAATGCTGCTAAATTATTTTCAATTGTTCCTTGCTTCTGTAATAGCCAATCCATTGTTAAATATAATTCATCTTCATCCACACCTTCTAGACCTAACATTTCTCCCAGACTTGAGGAACAGGTTTCATCACTCATTCCTCTTGATGTAGCTAATTTAGAACGTCGCTCAATAATACGTGCCACAATCATCGCTAATACCAGTCTTCGTTCCCTGGTATTTTCTTGATTAATTAGCTTATGTAAACCAGTATTCTTCAAGCTTCCTAACACTGCTGCTACATGGCCATGAGGACGGCTCCTAATTATTTTAAACGCTTCAGGTAAACTCTCAATTGCTGTCCCACCCTTTAACAGTAGCTGTAAACCATCTATCGCATGATCTGGTAATTTTGAGAGGTTAGCTAGGGTACGTTTACGCACTTTATCTCCTTCACGATATGACTCGCGAAGCAACACGGCTGGAG
>NZ_MTAW01000195.1 GCF_002154725.1 Nostoc sp. 106C
TTAAACTTAGTGTACCTAAATATGTAAAGTTTTGTATCAGCATTCAACATTTCTGGCTTACGCAGTAATAAGGAAAAACAAACGGAAAAGGGCATTAAGAAAGAAGAGCTTCATAGATATTTTGCGTAAATATTGACTATATTTGAGCGTTTTCACTATTTCTTTATAGTCTGGAATAAAGTGAAACGCTTACGTATTTCTACTAAATTAGGCTACTCAACTACAATTTGGCTGATGATAAATTGCGATCGCTTTTCGGTAACTACAATTTTCTGCAAAACTTATAAAGGCTGCTACTTTTAACTAAAAAATCCGCTCAAACTTATAAAGGCTGCTACTTTTAGCTAAAAAATCGAGTCAAACTTATAAATAATCGACTCAAACTTATGAATCATCGACTCAAACTTATAAAGGTTGCTGTTTTTAGCTCAAAATTCCAGCCAAACTTATAAATGCTGTTTCTGACGAACTAAAAACCATGTGTGCAGTGCCCTGAGTTCCCTACAGATGACTTAGAGATTTCCAGAAATTAAATTATCCAATTTTGAGAAGCAATTGCGTAGACGCGTAGCAGTGAGGCAGTGCGTTGGGCGGGTTCCCCGACTTGGAGCAACTGCCAAACCCGAAGGGCTTGTCATTCGCGCAGCGTCTCGTTCGACGAAGTCGTTCCCGAAGGGTAGAGAAGACATCGCACTAATCTCTGACCGTCCTAACTTAACGCCTTTGATAAAATTGGAACAGAACTTACGCAACATCAAAGGATTTCCATCTGTGACACTCAAAGATTTAGAGCAACAACTTCTTGCCCTCAGTCCTAGTGAAAAAGTGCAGGCTATTCAGTTACTTGCTCAAAGTCTTGGTAGCAACTGGCAAGGAATTGAGAAAACCCCTAGAGTATGTGGTGGAGAAGCTCGCATTGCTAAGACTCGTATTCCCATCTGGGTACTTGTAGAAGCTCGTCGTCTGGGATATAGCGATGCAGACCTGTTGAAGAGCTATCCAACCATTACAGCCATTGACTTAGCTCATGCTTGGGCATACGCAGAAGCTCACCCTGATGAAATCGAACTGGCGATTGAGCGCAATGAGGTAGCTTAGTCGATGGCACGCTTTTATGCGGATGAGCAGTTCCCGTTTCCGGTTGTGGAATTATTACGCACTTTCGGGCATGATGTTTTGACAGTTCAGGAAGCAGGAAATGCAGATCAAAGGATATCTGATGAGGAAGTATTGGCGTTTGCTATCAGCCAAAAACGCTCGATATTAACTATTAACCGAGATGATTTCATCCGCCTGCATCGTCGTAACTCCAACCACTCCGGCATTATTGTTTGCACCAACAATCGTAAGTGGGAACAGTTTGCAGCACGAATAGATGAGGCTGTGACAGCAGAGGAAACGTTACAAGGAAAACTAATTCGTGTGGTACGCCCAGCCAAATAATTGTAGATTCGATTAAGCGGAGCGAAACCCAACAATTAATGCAACTTCTAAGTATAACGGTGCAAATAAACCGAAGTATGTAACAAAAAGTAAACTTGCCTAAAAACCAATACAGTTCAGTTAAGAAAATTCATTGACAACAAAGCTCACAAATAATACCAAATCAAATAATGTTTGCGACACATCAATAAATATTCTAGAGGTCACGGCAGTGCCGTGCCCCTACAATCTGTCGCATTCTTTTTTCAAATTGGTATAATTACTAAACAAAAAACCGAACAATTATTTTGGAGGGGGCTTGGGGGACGGT
>NZ_MTAW01000047.1 GCF_002154725.1 Nostoc sp. 106C
TTCAATCACACCCCCTATTTTTCTTTTTAGGTCGGCTATTTAGTCTAAACTCCAGTCAATAATCCTGGAACAGTTTTTATCAGCAAAGTTTTGATCAATATTCGGTTTTAGGTTGACTATCCTGATTTATAGAAATCCCGTCTTAACGAAAGTCTGCTTGTTCCTGCTTTGAGCTAATTGTCAAACTAATAGCAATTCAAAATAAAGGAAGCCAAATTTATTCAGGGTTTATAAGTTTGAATGCGTGACTTCTCTTTTGTTACCAGACTGTCTTAGCCAACAATCGGCTTTCACCATCCTAGAAAAACGATTAGGGAAGTACGTCCTCCTACTGAAGGATGACAACTATACACTTGATGTCATTAATAAAACATCTACTTTTCAAGCTTAAAATCTACTCCTTCAGTGGGTTTTAACTAAAAAAACCGAATCCAGCAGGTTAAAAGTGATTGAAGTACCAGGTTGTAAATCTTTCACATCACCCTTTAAAAGCACAAAAAGGTGAATATATTGTACTATTAATTTAGTACAGGATAAGTAATTTATGTTTTGGGAATAGTTAACTTTAATGCTTGCATTTGCGGAAAATCTTGCTGAATAATTTCGACAACTTTTCTTTGACAATCTTTATTTTTAACAATCAGTTGTGCAGTTCCATCACCTTGAGAGCCTACACCTTTTCCTCCGAAAATATAAGGTTTTAAAGGCTCATGATCGAGAAGGAGATGCAGTTTATTTGCAGTTAGTTCAGAAGGACAAGCTGGAATTACATGCCGATCAAATTCAGCTTGAGCTTTTGTCATTAAAGCTCCCAGGAGTTTGGCATCTCCAAGTTGTAGTGCTTCAACTGCTTGCTGGGTAATTATTGAACTAATAGAACCTAAATATTTTTGGACATTTTGCTGTTGAGTATTAATAGCGAAAGGATAACAATCATTCAATCTTCTAAGAATTTCTTGTGTGTTTTTGCTAACACCAAGATCGACAATCACAAAAAACAAATCTTTGCTAACTGTAAGTTCCCTTAGATCGATGTGCTCCCCATCAAATATCATCAATATTGGGCGATTTCCATAAGCACAAGCCTGATCCATACGGCCACACAGACTAGGAGTGGTTCTTTCTCCTAGGTAGGCCAGCTCCATTTCTTGACGAATTGTCATCTTTAAGTCATAAAGACGATTAAAAGCTCGAGCAATCAGAACGCAAAAGGCAGCACTAGAAGATAATCCCTTTTGGATAGGTAAGTCAGTTAGATAATTATTAACCTCAAGTCCGCCAACACCATAGTGAATCAGAAATTGATAAGCTGTACCAGCCGCATAACTAAAAAAACCACCCTCTTGAGCTACTGACTTAAGGGTATTAGATTCCATAGGTAATCTGAACGGTTCATAATGTCCGCCATCACATAGAGAAGCACGAATAATCAACTCAGTATAATTAACTTTAACTGAAGCGTAAATTCCTTGATTAGTACCCACAATTAAGGTGTAACCCTTTTCGATTTCTGGATTGATTTTGCGATATTCTCCTGCCCAATCGCTGTGTTCTCCGAACAAACAAAGACGACCTGGAACAAAAATTTTCATTTTAGGTTTCCTGTTGTTAATTGGGGTATATCTCTTGTTTGGCAAATTACAAAAATATTACAAGCGGAACTAATGATTCAAAGTTGTTATCAATTGTCATGAAGTTGCTGATTGAAAATTAACAAAATGAAAGTATTTCGACTGACTTACTTCAAATACTTAGCTAAAATATTTATATTTAGCCTGTTTATTACAATCTGGGTAGATGGTGGCTTTGACGGTGAGCCGTTTATGCAGTGGGTGATGAACTTTTGCGCCCTAGATTGTGCAGGTAGTTCTGCGAGCACAAGAAGCCAAAGGCTTTGTTTTGCTTAAAAAACGTTGGGTAGTCGAGCGCACTTTTGGTTGGCTGATATGGAAGACAACATCACATTAAATCATTGCTTGCTTGTTGAGCAGATCGCCTCGGATAGCTTTAGCACCTAATTTAGTTACTTGTGTTGCTGTTTGCTGCGATCGCGGCAAAGCCACAACTTGATCGCCGCGCTCGCGCAGTATCTGAATCATACAATGCATTAGGAGAAGGCATCGCTACCCCCAAAGCAAAGATAGCAGAACTATTTCCAGATTTTTTGTAGCTTAACCGCTGCGATGGCGCGGAGCAATTACAAGGTATCAGTGCGATAGATGGATTCAATCAACTCCTCAACTTCTTCTTCGTCCAAGCATTGTTTCACTTGGGTATTGAACCACTTTATCTCTTCTGGTTCTGTGTCCTGGACTTGGTAAACCAATAATGTTCCTGCAACACGGGCAAAAGTCAGGGGTGATGGGGAAAGGTGGCTGAGTAGATCGGATGCATTCTGGTATATTTGCATGACTGATGTTTCGTCCAAAGGCGATCCCAATTGAACGGAAAGCTGTTTTAGGCTCTCTTGAATAGATAAATGAAAGTCTGGCTCATGTTCATATGACATAGGGTTATTCATAAACGCTGACCAATTAATGCAATAACTTGACGGTCTAGCCTGACTATTTTGGCTCGAATGTTTACCATATTTTCACATTTATTGAGTATCTTCATCGGCTAAAAAGCATAACTGACGAGATTAATCTTAAATTTTACAGGTAACTAAGGAAAGATGATAAAATCGCCCCTAGTGATGCATTTGCTCTGAAAAACCACTGCTAAAAAAGCGAGCAATTTTCACTATTAATAGTAAAACTTGTGCCAATATCCGTTTTACTTTCTATTAGAAAAATGACTTTTAAGAGAAAATTTAAAATAAGACTATATTCTGAATAATTTGATGTGATTTTTCAGTTAAATGCTACAAAATAGCAAAAGTAGCAACGTGGATAAGAAATTTAGTAAATACGTACTATTCTAAGAATAGTTACTTACTGCTAAAATTCTCTAAAAACTCAAATTAGTTTAGTTAAGTTAATAGATATTGATAAATTAAGTATTGTTATAGCAATTTAAATATTTTAACCAGGTACTATGATTCATGATGTATCATTAATTAATTCAGTACCTTGTTTTTGACGTAATACAAAGTCAATTCCTTTGCTATGTAACCAATTGGCTAGTTTGATACTGTGGAATTCTCTATCTCCCAGAACTAGCATTTGCTATCCCTTAAATAACTGCAACAGTGGGCGAATTAATTTTTTCTGTTCTCCCAAATTGCTATATCCTCTTTTGGGTAACAATAGCCAATACACTGGTATGGCTCTTTTTTGTTCTATTAAACTAATTACAAATACATTTTGTGAACGCCACTGTGTTCTATCAATGGCAAATGCCTCTTAGAATACTAATGTACTACTAAATAGCGATCGCCCTGTACCAGTTGCGTCAGTTATGCTAATACACATGTACTAAAATTTAGCGTTCGCCTGTGCCAGTTGCGTAAGTCCTGGTTCCGTTGGAAGTGGGTTGTCGTATACGTTGTTACCCTACCTTGCAGCACTCTGACAACAACTGGGTAGTTACTGCCAAAGTTATAGAGATTGACTCTGAGAAAGGTTATTTTAACGGTTGCACAGTTGAGTACAAAGATAGGATTAAGGGATTGAAGTGTGTTCCCCGCAGGGGTTGCCGCAGGCATCGCATTCCTGGTGGTAGCCCACATTGGATTCTCAAGCGTATTTGACCTCAAATGCTTGCCATTAACAGAAATTTCTGCGCTGTCGATTAACTTAAAATTAGCGCTTCACTCGTACCCATGAAAGAAACAGCAGCACAGATACTACTCCGCACCGCCTTGAGATTCTCCAAAATTCGCGATCTAGAAATGCCAGAGATTAAACGTCTCATGGCTTTGAGCGAAGAAGATTTTGAGAAGGAATTCTCTAGGATGGAATCGGAAGGACTTATAGCAGCAACTTCACCCCTAGTACTTCCCCATTCAAAACAGTGACATTTTCTACCAGTTCTTGGTAAATTGCTCTCTTATCCTTGCTGGTCAAGCTTTCCCAATATTTTTTGTTGCCAAAGCATGTGGACAAAGTACTTACCAAAGCGACGTTGATTTGGATAGTAGCAACTTCCCTTTGTTTGATTGTTTGAATCTCCAACAGCGTTTGGTCAATAGCTGATTGAATAATGGGGTTTTGGGGCATCTGCCGCAGCATTTTCAATTGATCGTATCTGGTAGTTAGTTCTGGGCTATCTGCCGGAACTTCAATACTCTCAACGGTATAGTTTTTAACTTCTTCATATCGAGCAGTTAAAGCAGCATCTACGACTGAAATAATATCTGGCAGGTACGTACTAGTTTTGTTCTTACAGAAAGCATCTCCTAGATTTTCGTGTTTTTTGCACCTGACTCGATAAGTTGACCACTTTGTTTTTTTACAAAAACATTGATAACCACAGTCACCACAAATGATTTGTCCTAATAAGGGTAATGCCTCTTTAGTACTATTTTTGTTGTTGCCGTAACTGTACTTGTGTTGGTTATCTGACAATTTTTTCTGTATAAGTTTAAATTTTTCCTGAAAAAGTAGCGGCTCATGAGTGTCTTGATATACCTCCCACTTTTCGGGTTTGTTGAGATTACCTCGCATATTGTAAGCAGTATGCCCACGTAGTACTGGGCTAGTTAACCAATACCTCAATCCGGCTGCTGTCCATGAAATTCCGTAAGTATCTAGTATATAGACTGCGGTACTTCTTAATGTGGCGTTGCCAGATAAAAAATAGTCAATGACTTCAGATGCGATCGCCCAATGAGATTTACCAGATTCATGCAATGTCATATCTGGTGCATATTTCTCATTCACCCTCCGATACCCGAATGGCGGACGGGGACTGGCTTTCTTCTGTTCTCGGAAGTAATTTAATCCATGCCTAATCCGATCTGAAAGTAATCTCGATTCAAATTCAGCCAAGCCTGCCATTTGATTCACAGAGAACCATCCAAAAGGCGATGATGGGTCAACTGGGGCATCAAGAACTACTAACTTAACTCCATACTCTTCCAGTGCTACAAGGGTTCGATGGATCGTTATTACACTCCGTGCCAGACGATCTATGCGAGTAATTACAATTTCAGTGATTTTCCCTTGCTTGCACATCGCAAGCATCTTATTAAATTCTGTGCGCTTATCTGACCTTCCAGACTCGACATCTGAAAAAATCAAAACAGCCCCAGCTTTTTTAATCCGGGTTGTCTGTTGTTCTAGTGCGTCTGTATCTGCCTGTTCTCTTGTGGATACTCTGACGTAACCTACCCGCATAACTCCCCATTGATTTACTGACCACTTTGTTAATCATACACCACCCGTTTGATGCTCCACAGTAAAGCTCAAACCACAGTGCTACACTTAGCCGCTGAACGCGGTGCTGTAGAAGATTTAGAACTTGACGAAGTATTATTAACCGGCTTCCGTGGTGTTAAGTGCGTGGAGTCTGGTGGTCCTGAACCCGGTGTAGGTTGTGCTGGTCGTGGTATTATCACCGCCATCAACTTCTTAGAAGAAAACGGTGCTTACCAAGACCTAGACTTCGTATCCTACGACGTATTGGGTGACGTTGTGTGCGGTGGCTTTGCTATGCCTATCCGTGAAGGTAAGGCACAAGAAATCTACATCGTTACCTCTGGTGAAATGATGGCGATGTATGCTGCTAACAACATTGCTCGTGGTATTCTCAAATATGCTCACTCTGGTGGTGTGCGCTTGGGTGGTTTGATTTGTAACAGCCGTAAAGTTGACCGGGAAATCGAATTGATCGAAACCCTGGCAGAACGTTTGAACACCCAAATGATTCACTTCGTACCTCGCGACAACATCGTTCAACACGCAGAATTGCGTCGGATGACTGTTAACGAGTACGCACCTGACAGCGATCAGGGTAATGAATACCGCGCTCTAGCTAAGAAGATCATCAACAACGAGAAGCTCACCATCCCCACCCCCATCGAAATGGACGAGCTAGAAGCATTGTTGGTTGAATTTGGTATTCTCGACGACGATACCAAGCACGCAGAGATCATTGGTAAGCCAGCAGAAGTTTCTGCTAAGTAAGCCATGTTTTAGGAAAAGGGAACATCTGCATCACTTCCCTTTTACCTTTGATCTAACTTTTATCCCCCAAGGGGACTCAGCGTCCCCAACCCCATAGGGGAAATCCCCTTCCCTGACTATCCCGGTTCCTTAGGAGCAAGAGAGACTAAAGATGACTCCTCCAGAAAATCAAAACATCATTGAAGAAAGAAAAGAACTAATTAAAGAAGTTCTCAACGCCTATCCCGAAAAAGCAGCGAAAAAACGGGAAAAGCACTTAAACGTATACGAAGAAGGTAAGTCCGACTGCGGCGTTAAGTCTAACATTAAGTCCCTTCCTGGTGTAATGACCGCCCGTGGTTGTGCTTATGCAGGTTCCAAAGGTGTGGTTTGGGGTCCTATTAAGGACATGATCCACATCAGCCACGGGCCTGTTGGTTGCGGTTACTGGTCTTGGTCTGGTCGTCGTAACTACTACATTGGTACAACTGGTGTTGATACCTTTGGTACCATGCACTTCACCTCTGACTTCCAAGAACGTGATATCGTTTTCGGTGGTGACAAGAAACTATTTAAGCTGATTCAAGAACTCGAAGTTCTTTTCCCCCTCAGCCGTGGTGTTTCCATTCAATCTGAATGTCCCATCGGTTTGATTGGGGATGACATCGAAGCAGTTGCTAAGAAAGCAGCTAAAGAAATTAACAAGCCTGTTGTACCTGTACGTTGCGAAGGCTTCCGTGGTGTTTCTCAGTCTTTGGGTCACCACATTGCTAACGACATGATCCGTGACTGGGTATTCCCCAGAGCAGATCAAGCCAAGAAAGATGGCACACTCAAGTTTGAAGGTACTCCTTATGATGTAGCCATCATTGGTGACTACAACATCGGTGGTGATGCTTGGGCTAGCCGCATCCTCTTAGAAGAAATCGGCTTGCGCGTAGTCGCTCAGTGGTCTGGTGATGGCACCATCAACGAAATGTTGATGACACCCAATGTGAAGATGAACCTCATCCACTGCTATCGGTCGATGAACTACATCAGCCGTCACATGGAGGAAAAATACGGCATACCCTGGTTGGAATACAATTTCTTCGGTCCCACCAAGATTGCTGAATCATTACGGGAAATCGCTTCTAAATTTGACTCAAAGATCCAAGAAAACGCTGAGAAGGTTATTGCCAAGTATCAGCCTACAATGGATGCGATCGTTAAGAAGTATCGCCCCCGTTTGGAAGGTAAGACCGTCGCTATGATGGTTGGTGGTTTACGTCCTCGCCACGTTGTACCCGCTTTCCAAGATTTGGGTATGAAAATGATTGGTACAGGTTATGAGTTCGCTCATAATGACGACTACAAACGTACCACTCACTACATCGAAAACGGCACCATCGTTTACGACGACGTTACTGCTTACGAATTTGAAGAGTTTGTTAAAGCACTCAAGCCAGATTTGATTGCTTCTGGTGTGAAAGAGAAGTACGTTTTCCAAAAGATGGGTCTTCCTTTCCGTCAAATGCACTCTTGGGATTACTCCGAACCTAGCGATCGCTCTTAGAACTCTCGATTCTAGCAGGTTTTTTGGTGGCGGTAGAAAAAAGCTTCTATTTATAGCCTAAATGCAAGTTGCAGCGTTATCGACTAACAATCTTTTTTGATACTTTAGACAATACAAATCTTATTCTGTATGGTTTTGAGATTTTGCTTGCATGAGTTTTAAAGGAAAACTGTTAAATTAAAAACTATTTTGAATGACATTTTTTAGATTAAATGATGCGATCGCTTTCACTCAACAATATGATAAAGAAAGCAGTCGCACTAACTGTTGTTATTTACCTGACGCTCGAACAAATACTTTTTTTGCGGTTGATCCACAACTATTCACAAATATGCCATCGAACGTGCCTCCAACAACACCCCCTACTAGAGGCAGCATTTTCATAATATTTATTACACCTTTCTCACCAGCCTTAGTGATTAGCCGAAAACCAATTTTTTTATTAATTTCAATCAAAACTTTACCAGGTATCTGCTTGATTAAATTTTGACATACCTTTGTGCCAATCGTGATACCTGCGGTTTTCAGAATCTCCTCACCAGCTTCACCGATTAGGCATAAAAGTACCATTGTTCTCACTTGTTCAGAGTGGATATCATATCCTCTAAGGTGAGCTATTGCTGCTGCTGTGTTGGCTCCAAGGGCATAGGATGCTGCCAAACCTGCCGGAATAGTAATAGGCATTGCGGCAATACCGCCTAATCCAGTGATAAAACCCGTGCCAGCAGCATACGTAGTTCGCCACGCAATAACTGAATTAATAGCATCTTCAACATTAGCGGCTTTGCTCAAGTGGTCTGCTGCAACTTTCTCCGCAGGTGGTAGAACCCCCAACCCGTTAATTCCAGCATCAGCTATCCATTTAAGAGTTGCTTTTATGGGATTGTTGTTATCATCGTCTACGTTAGCTAGAGCCATAGAATTTAAGTTTTGTAAATACTAACCTTTTCTATCTCAAGCTTCTGTGATAAAACTACCGCAATATCTCTAGTTCTTTGTAAATTTACAAATAAGTTCTTCTTGCAAGAATACTAAAGATTTTGCATACGATTTACGTGAGTGCTGAAAGGACAGCAGATTTTCAGATGACTAGGGAACTTCGTAACATTTTGGCGAATGAAGGTAATAAAGATGATTTAATTGCCTTTATGAGCGATCGCAATCTACCCGTAGATGAAATTGAGGCAGGTAACATCGCCGATGAAATATTGATAAATCCACCTGTACAAGGATTTTTGACTATTTCTAATGCTTTGCAATGGCGGCTCCAGTATGGAAGAGTAATAGAACGCGCTGGTCAAGAAGACGGTATAATTTCTGTTTACAGAATTAACCCATGACTCGTATTGCACATAAATCACAAATAGAATATGGAGACTTCCAAACACCAATAGAACTAGCTCAGAAGGTATGTCAAAAGCTGGTAGAACTTGGTGTAAATCCGAATGTTATAGTTGAGCCAACCTGTGGAGTGGGTAATTTTATTGAAGCTGCTTCCTCTTCATTTCCATCAGCCAGCAAAATTATCGGTGTTGAAATAAATTCTAATTATCTAGAAGCGCTAAAAAGAAAAAGTCAATTTTTGAATGATGAAAGAATTGAAATTAAACATAGTGATTTTTTTCAATTTGATTGGTCATCACTAACAAGCCAATTCCAAAAAGAAACATTAGTGCTTGGTAATTTTCCTTGGGTGACCAATTCACAGCAGGGCATTATTAGCGGGGAGAATCTACCTGAAAAGAAAAACTTTCAAAATCACAGTGGATTAAATGCAATTACAGGTAAGAGTAACTTTGATATATCAGAGTGGATGCTAATCCAAGTTGTTCAATGGTTGCAGAAGCGAAATGCTTACCTTGCTATGCTTTGCAAGACTTCTGTTACCAGAAAAATATTGGGCTACCTTCATGATAAAAAATTAAATGTTGCTTACTGTGGCACTTACAAAATAGATGCTAAAAAATATTTTGATGCAACTGTTGACGCTTGTTTATTTTTCTGTAAATTTGATTTAAATTCACAAAACTACTTTTGTGATGTATTCAGTAGCTTTGAAAGCTCAGATTATTATCGAATAGGTTATCGGAATAATATCCTTGTCAGAAATATAATAACTTTTGAAAAGCTCAAAGACTTTTATGATGTAAAATCTGAAACAAAATGGCGTTCTGGCATTAAACATGATTGCGCAAGTGTGATGGAATTTCGCAAAATTAATAATACTCTTGTCAATGGATTGGGAGAAACTGTTGATATTGAAGAAACTTATATTTTCCCTTTACTTAAGGGTTCTTATGTTGCTCAGAACCAAATACAGGCTATTGACAGATATATTTTAGTTACTCAGAAATTTGTTGGTGAATCTACTGAGTATATAAAAGATTCGGCTCCTAAAACATGGAACTATCTGGAAAGCCATGCAAAATATCTAGATAAAAGAAAAAGTAAGATTTATCAAAAAAATCCTCGATTTTCTATTTTTGGTGTCGGTTCATATACTTTTTCACCTTGGAAAATTGCAATTTGTGGGCTTTACAAAAAATTAGATTTTAGATTGATAGGTCAAATAGAAGCAAAGCCTGCGGTTTTCGATGATACTGTTTACTTCCTCAGCTTTGATGATGAGCAAGTTGCAGATAAAACTTTTCAACTGTTAACTTCTTCCTTAGCGAAAGACTTCTATTCTTCTTTAATATTTTGGGATGAAAAGCGTCCAATCAAGTCTAGTATTTTAAATTGCTTAAACTTGACTGACTTAAGCAAAGCAAGATTTTAATTTGATAGTTAAAATTGCGATCGCCTGGCTCTCAAAGTCTGACATTATATTTTATAGCTACGTTTAATGATAGAAAAATACCAGCTATCGGGTAGTAGTTTACGCAGCATCAGCAACAGTGGCGCAGGTTGACCAACAGAATAACGCATCTTGCTGCTGCGATCGCTCGCAGCTTGAAAAATCACCTTAGCAACTACTTCCGGCGGCTCCCCATTTCTACCAGCTTCCTGGGAAACCTTTTCTACTGTATCGACTAACGATTTATACATGGGCAAATCATCACTCATGATAAACTGGCGACCGTTACCGTAAAACTCAGTTTTAATCGCGCCTGGTTCGATGATTTTAACCTTAATATTGAAGGGTTCTAATTCATAGTGCAAGGCTTCACTAAATCCTTCTACTGCCCATTTTGAACCGTGATAAATGCTATATAACGGGAAAGTAATTCGCCCTCCCATACTGGCGATTTGAATAATTGTACCGCCACCTTGGTCACGCATATGGGGAATGATGGCTCGGGTGACTCGCATTAATCCAAACACATTAGTATTGAATTGCTGCTCAATAATTTCATCGTTCATCGCCTCAAATACGCCATCTACACCAAAACCTGCATTGTTAACTAAGACATCAATTTTACCGAATTCTTGGATAGCACATGCGATCGCACTCTGAATACTGTGATTGTCTGTAACGTCTAAGGAATATAACTTGACATTAGATAAGTTGCACAATTCTTTGTCTTTGCTGGGGTTACGCATGGTTGCAGCAACGTTCCACCCTTGTTGAGCAAAGTATATTGCAGTCAGTTTACCAATACCGCTAGATGTTCCGGTGATGAGGACTGTTTTAGGCATCGCTTCGGAGAGGGTAAATAATTGACTATACTCTACGGTTAAGCATAATTGGGTATGTAGTATCAAAAAATACTAAATATTTTAAAAATTCTAAGGAAGTTACTTAGCTGATTGTATTCAACGCGATCGCTATTGTTAGCGGATCAATGGATTTTTGTTCTGTGCTGCTGATGTTATAGTTTGCTCAATTCTCTTCAATCTTGTCTCTGGACGTTTAGCGCTATCAATCCAAAAGAGGATATTTTTCTTGGATGAGTTACTCAACGCCTCAAAATACCTGTTAGCAGTTTCATTTGCTGTTAATGCTAGTTGTAAATCTGCTGGGATTGTTAATGCTTCAATCGCATCTAAACTCGTCCATGAACCGTCTTGTTTTGCAGCTTCAATCTTTTTTAAACCAGCTTCAGTCATTAAATCTTGGGCAATGAGTTCTTCAATATATTGCTTGTTTAATTTTGACCAGACACTTTTTGGTTTTCGGGGTTTAAATATTTGCATATATCGTTCTTCGTCCAAAGATTTAACTTTACTGTCAATCCAACCAAAGCATAAGGCTTCTTTTACGGCTTCGCTATATTTGACGCTTGGTTTTCCACTTTTGACTTTGTAGTAGATTAGCCATACACCGACATAACTATGATGATTTTTATCCAACCATTCCCGCCATTCTTGACGGTCTTTGGCATAAATGGTTTTTAGTTGATTATCAAATTGTGGCATAGCAGAAACTTAGCAGAGAAGACTTTCTCATCAATCATAATTTGCCTCAAACTTCTAATATCAAGTCTGGTTAAATACTTGTCATTGCGAACGGAGTTAAGCAATCGCAGAGACCTTGTGATTGCTTTGTTCCACTGCGTTGCACTCGCAATGACATATCATAAGTAATTTGCCGGACATGATATAACTTCACACTTTTGCTATACACTCTCCTACTACTTGAACAATAAATGGCGCGCCTAAAGTTTTTGGTTGCCAGCCAGATTCCATTGCTTGCAATATCCATCTAGCTACATCTTTTGGTTTCACAGGTTTGACTTCAGTTATCCAATTTTCGGAGTGTGGTTTATCAGTGCGGATCGCTAACACTGAACCAGGTTCTTGAGCATGTTCTACTGCAACATGAATATACCCACAACAATAATCTGCTTGAGAGTTGGTGGCTTGTCTTCGGATCAGCCAAATAAAAGGCTCTCCATCAACTACAATTTTTCTTGTACCTCGTTTTGGTATTGACACTTGCTTAATTAAACTGCGTACTTTACCGTCGAAGACATCGCTTCACCGATAACCCCAAGTTAACTTAACTTTGAACTAAAAAAGTTTCAACGTTTTCTAGTCATCACCATTCGTACACCACCCGTTGGAGAAAGGGTAAACCCACGACGTTGCACTTTCACAGGTTTATTCTCCGCTAAGGAAAGTTGATATTTGGATAAAACAGTTGCCAGGACTAATTTCATTTCTAACTGAGCTAAGGCAAATCCTAAACACCGCCGACTTCCGCCACCAAAAGGTAGGTATTCCGAAGCGGAATAGTGCTGCCCCAGAAAACGTTCTGGTTTAAACTGTTCAGCATTGGGATACAAATCTTCTCGGTAATGCACAAGGTAGATACTGGGCATTAAGGTGGTTTCAGTATCAAATTCATATCCGCCAATCTTCATGGGTGATTTGGTGATGCGTGGGAATAGACCTGGAATGACTGGATACATCCGCAGTGTTTCTTGAGTGACTGCTGTTAAGTAGGGAAGTTGAGCAAATTCCATTGGGTTGGGACTATCGCCCAAGCTGTCTAATTCGTGCTGCAATTTTTCTAAAATATCTGGATGTTGATGAATTTGATAAAAAGCCCAAGCAAGTGTAGTTGCAGTGGTTTCATGTCCAGCAAATAAAATTGTTAGCAGTTCATCTCTTAATTCTTCATCACTCATTGCTTGCCCATTTTCATCCCGCGCTGCCATCATCAAACTTAAAACATCGCCGCCACGCTGCTCATCTTGTTTTGTTCTTTTCTCGGTAATTTCTGCTTGCAGTAAATCGTAAATTTGGCGTTGTCTTTGTTTCATTCGCCCCCAAGGAGTCCAATTGCCCCAATCTTGTTGTAAGAATTGGAAAAATAGCATACTGGAGCGTAGAGGAGAATCGGTCATATCTAGCCAAGCAGTGAGTAAGGGTTTAAGTTGTTGATAACGTTCCCCTTCGCTTAAACCAAAAACAATTTGTAAAATCACTTCTAGGCTAACTTTCTGCATAGCAGACCGAACGATAAATGGTTGACCGATTTGCCATTGGCTGGCGATTTGCTCGGTAATTAAACAGATTTGTTTGGCGTAAGTTTGTAATCTTTCTCCATGAAACGGAGGCATTAATAATTTTCGTTCTCGTCGATGGCGATCGCCATCCATTAACATCAAAGAATGTTGCCCAAGGAGAGGTTTAGCAAGTTCGTTCCCGCGACCGATATCAAATTGAGAATCTTGGTTAAAAATTTCTTGAATGGCTTGGGGATTGCCAATGATTACATAAGATCCGATTCCACTCAGATGCATGGAAAAAATGTCTCCATACTTTTGGCTATATCTGTGCTGAAATCCGATTGGATCGGCAATCCAATTGATGAGTTGCCACCAAGAAGGGCTGGTGATGCTATTCGGTAATTGACTCAACATAACATTTCCCCTCTGCGTTATGCCTATAATTCAACTCTAGATGAGGGATATAGGTTGATGATAGCTAAATGTTGTAGCAAATAACCTCTCGACTGAGAGCGATCGCTAATTATGATGTTGTGGTATTGACGAAACGTTAATAGATAGAAGTAAATTGCTAACTTAATTGTAGATAGATTAAAACAAAGTAAGCGATCTGTTGAAGATACTTCGTGATTAAACTTTCAGCTTTCAACATTAAAATCTTGGCAGCAGTGTTCATGCTCATGGATCATGTGTGCTATGTACTAATGCCAGATTTACTAATTTTGCACTATTTTGGGCGATTGAGTTTTCCCCTGTTTGCATGGCTTCTAACTGAAGGCGAAAAACACACTCGCAATGCCTACCGCTATGGAATCAGGCTGTTGATTACAGCCATCATATCCCAGCCAATCTTTAGTATTGTTTTCCTTGACCTCTCACTCAACATTCTCTTCACGCTTTTGATTGGACTTGTGATGCTGCGCCTAGCAAAGCGTTGTCCGCAATTATGGCAGCAATTAATTATTGCTGGAGTTTGTGCAGCCGTCGCTGAGGTTTTAAGCTGCGACTATGGAGCATACGGGATTGGAGTGATTTTCTTGATGTCCTTAACCAACAAACTGAAGCCCAAAATATGGTCACTCTACTGGTGCATTTTTCACCTTGTTTTACTAACCCTATCTGTGCGATCTATAGTTCAAAGTTTGGCAATTTTTGCAGGTTTGATTGTCTTTCAGTTTAATGGTCAACAAGGTCCACGGGCTAGATGGTTCTATTTGTTCTACCCAGTTCACTTGCTGATAATAGGTATAATTCGTTACTCTTTACCTTTCAATTGGGACTGATTCAGCAATAACCTCAGAGGTAGAAAGTGGGATGCTCTCAATAGTGTTTTCATTTATTATTTTTAAGTACTATAGGAATCTGATTTAATTCCTGAATCACTTGTAGGAGAGGGAACAAGGAACAGGGAACGGGGAACAGAAAACAAGGAATAAAGTTGTAGTGAGTTTTGTTCAAAAATCAAGTACGAGTCCTATAGTCAGAACTTAATTATCATGCGGATTAATAATACCAATTTTCTAAAAATCAGTAACAATTACAAACTTAGAAATCTGAATAGATGAACTTTCGTAAGTAAGAGTTAAAAATTATAAATTAGTATAATATGCTAACCAAATGATGTGCGCACCAATCCTTGTAAAGTAGCTAAATCAAATTGGGAAGCTGCTCGCATTAAACCTGTGATGTTGCAAACGCAAGTTTCACATAGAGTTTCATCTCTTAAGACGCACTTACCAACTACTTCTCCATTGAAGTCTAAACTTTCAACTCTTCTGGCTACAGTACAGTTTGAGGCATTGTAAATGATGTTTTTCTCTTCAAATAAAAATTGGTTAACTTTTGGTTGGTTCAAGGGAAATAAATCCCAACCATACTGATCTGTTAGATCATTAATCATTTGATTGATTAACTTACGATCTTGAATGCTGAGTGTGGCTGGATTTGCTTTATCTTTGGTTGCTGCGCCAGAGACAACAATCCCACGTAATTTTTTGACATCTCTAACGAGCCAGTCAACTGTTTCTTTAAATAGAGCAATCGCAGCTTTTGTTAAAGTTATGTGGACAAAAGCACCTCTTTCTGAGAGGTTAATGTTGCGTACAATTGCTGCACTCATACCTGTTAACTCACCATAGCGATGCTCAGAGAAAAAACCTAGAGGATCTCTAGAACGATTATGGTATTCAGGCGGACCATCGACACTTACAGCTATAGATGCAGAATGAGGTAGGGTTGGAAGCTTTGCTGCTCCGTTCGTAACTACCCACACAATAGGGAATAATTCAGCTGCTCTTTGTACTGCTTTTGGAGCCAAGGCTGTTTCTCCACCAACAAGCGTAACCTGTACGATTCCTCTATTGTGCAATTTCTCTAAGGTTTTAAAAATCTTCTCTTCTTTAAGCCGATGCTCTTGAGGAGATAGTTCCAGATAACCTTGTATCCGTTTTTTCTGATCCCACTCTGGTTTGTAAACGTAGCAATAGTGACATCCAGCATTACACCGATCTGTCACCTCAACAGAAGCACCAAATGTTTTTTCGGGTAAGTTAAAATACTTTGAGCCAATGGTTATCTTTAAAACTCCAGCCATAGCACGCAGAATAGTGCCATAGCGAACTAGTTTCTCCAAAAAAGTGTATGGTGGTTGATAAGGTGAGAAATAGCTTTTCATGCCAGATTTGCTGCTCTTTTGAGCAATAACTTTAATCCAAAAATACTCTACAAGCAAGAATAATCACATAAAATTAGCTCCGCATGGAGTTTTATGAACTGCGGAGTTGTTTACCTAACTGAGGATTTCAAATTTAATCAGCGATCGCAGCGTTAGATATTTGAAATAATGACAATGCTTTGCGCTTGGCGACAACGCATCCTACAATATTAATTTCTTGGGGTTTAGTCTGGGAAAGCCACACCAGTCATCGGATCGCGGATATACAGACCTAGTGTGAGACTACGCATAACTTCATCCCAAATCGGTATTAGCTGCTCTGCTTGATCTGCCCAATAATCGAATGTAATCAAGCATTGAACATTCGACCCCAAACCAATGCAAGTCCGCGAATAAGCTTCCCGTGGCTCTGCTTGAGTATCGATAAACTTAATCTCTGTCCACACTATTCTAGCTGTTTGACGCTTGACGATAAATATTTCTCCCTTCTCAATGACGTTGCGATCGTCTTCTTCTATGACTTTCTTCAAAGTGGGTTTTAGCGGAAACTGGCTCCAGTCATTGGGTGGTAGTCGATTGAAAGATACTTCCAAGCAGCAATCATCGTTGGGAGGTTTTTTATCAAGGAACTTGAACGATTTTTCTTGTGGCTCAAAAACCCAATCTTGGGGAACGTTGAAGCGAACAGCCCCCCGATCTGCTACAAAAATTTTGTAGCCTGATGGCGATTCCCAGCGATGGTCAGGTTTTAGTTCAAGCGTTTCTTTAATCCACTGGAGATTGCTTTTTTTCCGCTTTGCCATAGTGTTTTTGCAAATCTGCTGAAGACAGTGATCGCCTAAGTTTGGTCATAAGCGATCGCTCACTTCGTTAATCCTATCAAATTCCTTGTATTGGTTGGGTGTTGGGATGCGATCGCATTTATCTATCTTCAGTCTGCCAAATTTAAATGACCGCTAGTAACTTTCTGCATTACGTTCGCTTTAACAGATTTTCATACGATAAAGATAATGTTGTGCTTTTAAGTAATCAAAATAACTTCATAGGAGACCGTAGTCACTGGCAGGTAGAAGTGGTTAACATTGTGGGTGAAAAAATCCGGGGTTTTTTAACATCGATCTAAGCTGCAAGAACCGCGATCGCACTGTAGCCATTTATTCTTATAAAGCCATCACAAAATGACCAACCTGAACTATACCAACCAGATATTGCACAATTGCTCTTTCAAAGGACAGGACTTGTCTGGGGCAGATTTTAGTGGTTCAGATTTGCGGGGGTGCAATTTTACAGGAGCAACCTTAATTGGGACAAAGTTTCAGCAGGTTAAAACCGGACAGAGCAGCCGCCAAGTAAATATGCTAATTGCTGGCACTATAGCCAGTCCAGTTGTTTTATTCGGCTCCAGTATCATCTTCGTGCATATATTAAGTGTATTTTTGAGCGATCGCGCCATGAATTTCTTATTCGGTGCGCTCCCAGTATTAGCTTTCTTGGCTGAGATTTTCCTCAGAGATAGTATCACCTTCCACTTTACCCAAGCCACGAATTTCTTTAGTATTGGAGCGATTGCTACACTATTTACCGTAATGCTAACGCTCACAGTCGGACTGGCTTTTGTTAGTTTCTCTGGCTTTGGTGATGGCTCTGGTGCTCAAGGATTTTTCTTTTTACTGATGACGATCGTTTCTGCGATCGTGACCTACCGAATTTTTAAATGGCTGATCCAATCTATTCAGAGCTATCCCGGAACATCTTTTAAAAAAGCTAACTTAACCAATGCTAACTTTAGTTATTCTGAAGTAGAAAATACAGATTTTTCTCTTGCTGTGTTGACAGGAGTCTGTATTTTTAAATGGGTGATTAAACCCCATACCCAATTTACAAATGTTTATTGTAAATACCTTTATCTGGAACCAGCACAGCAAAATCGCCAACCTGCTGAGGGTAATTTTCAACTGGATGAATTGGAACAGGTACTAACTCAATTCATAACATGAATAGATGAATATTATTGTGCAAACATCAACCACATTAAAGTTTGAAAACCATAATCGGCAATGGCTCTGGGGAGTATTATTTAAACCACATCTATTTTGAGAACCATTGTTTTAAAAGTAGTGGGAGCATATTGCTCCCGAATGGTAGTAGCAGGCTTTCCGTCCCGCACTACTCCAGGTTTCAAAATGGACGAGGTTTAGTATCCCTTTTGTTGCTATTGGATTTGGGATAGCTGTCGTGACAAGCAACCTCACCATCTTAGATTGCTAGCGAACTAAATCGAGCAAAATAACCTGTCAACGAGCAATTTTCGGCTTAATAGGAACAAAAATCACCCGTCACCTACGATCACAGTGCCAAACTATTGTGAACGCAATTAATCAGTTTCTCGAGTTAAGAGGAGTCTAACGCTCTTCCGTCACTTTGGACAGAGAAAATAAATGTAGTAGCGCGTCAACCGTAAAACGTTGGGTTCAAAAAATCTAGAAAATCCCAAACAATAAAAATAGTCTCTGATGATTCAACCCAACATTTTAGACTTGCCGCGCTAGTAGTGCTAGTAGGTTGGGTTGAACTGAGTGAAACCCAACAATTAAAAAACTTTGGAATGTTGGGTTTCGTTCCTCAACCCAACCTACATCTACATCATATTTTTTGTGAAATGGTATAAGAGGAGTCTAACTATTTAGGCTGATTTATTATAGCGATCGCCAAGCGCAAGTAATTTTATTTATTGAATTCTCCAAATTTAATATTCTTAAGATACTCATACCTGTTTTGTAACCCCCGAAAGTTACTTTCAATCAATGGAAAAAGCTTTTCAGGAAATGGCTCATTCATATCAATAGGATTAAATCTTTGTAGCTCTTTTACAGAACGAATTGTTTTGTATACTGCAACATGTTTGATATATCTTAATAACTCATTTATCAAATCCTTGCTATTAGCTGCATTTTCTGCTAGATGAATTTTAGATTCTACAATCTCAACTATTTCTTGATGATTTTTAAGAATAAATTCTTTTTCTATAGCCACACTTACGGCTTCAGGTAAAACATTTTGTTCAGAACTCAAAGATTTTATTCGCTTCCACATTACATTATCTTTTTCCAGCCTCAAGTATATAGGCCAGTAAAACTCAGATATTTGTCTTTCGATAAACTCAAGCTCTGCATTATACCGAGCTATAGCAATCTGATTCTCTAATTCAGAGATTTGTTGCTGCTGTTGATGCTCTAGTTCAGCAATTAGTTGCCTTTGGTGATATTTTTCATTAGTTTCATTCTTAAATATCTCAAATCTCTCGTTAAGCCAGTAGCCTGCTACCAAAACAATGCCACCAACCAAGATTTTATCAATAACTAATTCAACAATCTTTTCAGAAAGAGCCATGTAACAATTATCTCTCCCGTCCAATCTCAAACTACAAATGATCTCACAATTTTAACCAGCAGAACGAAGAATAGTGCCTACGTAATATTACTTAATTAATAGTATTTATTATTTATGGAATCCAAATCTCATGAACACGCATAAACTCTTAAAAGGTAGATTTAAAGTAATTGCGTAGCGTAACCACCGTATGCGAGGAATGCGATCGCTTTCATGTTGATGATTTTGTAGTCAGGACTTCAGTTTTGACTACAAAATTTTTTATCCATCAACTCTCCTGGAGGTGTTTATGGAAAAACTGTGTCAGCTCACGCCAAGCATCTTCAGCAGCTAAAGGATTGTAGGAAGAACGCTCATTACAGAAAAAACCATGATCCGCATCAGGATAAACTTTCAAGGTATATTCTTTGCCAAGTTCTTGGAAGCGAGACTCGATTTGTCTAACGCGATCGCCTGGAATGAATGGATCTTTACCGCCAAAGAACAAGTAAACTGGCACTGTAATGTTTTTCACCGCTACAATCCACTCATCCAGAACCATGCCATAGAAGGGAGCCGCCGCCGCAATCTCTGCCGATAAATTGCAGGCTGTGAAAAAAGTCAAACCACCTCCTAAGCAGAACCCAGTGACGCCTACTTTATCTGGATACACATCTTTACGTGATTTTACATAAGCTAACGCTGCCCTAATATCTTCCTCAATGGGCTTGCCGAAGTCGAGGCGATACATCATAGCGTGCGCTTGTTCAACTTCATCGTATCCAAACTTGTTGTTTGGCAACTCACGATAGTACAAATCTGGTGCCAGAACCACGTAACCTTCCTGGGCAATTCGGCCTGCTACATCTCGAATGTGCGATGTTAAACCAAATGCTTCCATCAACAAGATGACGGCTGGCTGGCGTTCACTCTCAGTAGATGTACACAACCAAGCGGGCATTTGTCCATCGGGAGTACGAATCATCACCTCTGTCTGTTCGATTTGCACGTCATTACCTCCGCCACTGCGATTTTAATCTGCTGTTAGAACAGTTAGGGAATGTATCTATTCTGACTGTTTTTCCAAACAGATGAGCGATCGCCCTAACTCTTTACAGGTAGATTTCAAAGTAGCGCAACGCACCTGATGCAAGAGATGCCTTCGCTCTCCGTAATAATCAGAATCCGTGATTAGTTATAATTTGTAAAAAAAATTACTAAAAATACGGTTCTGACAATAGCAAAAAATTGTAGCTCGTTAATAAAGCGCCAAGAGCGGGAATGTTAAAAAGACCAATACTTAAAGCTAGCTTTGAGATTATAGATGTTCCCAACACAACTCTTTCCAAAAATCCGTCTTCGGTGTGTAGGCGAAGCCCACCGCAGGCATCGCAATCTATTCATAGGGTTTTGTATCCTACTCCCCGTTCATTTTGCCTTAGCCAAGTTAGCAACAGCGGTTACATTTTCCGATGGCTCAACTGCAATTTGGCCTTCATCTGGCGTGTTTTTGGCAATAATACTGTTATTTGGACGGCGTTTTTGGATTGTCTTATTGCTTTGCGACTTTATTGTTAGCCGGGCGTTATTTTTCAATACACCTGCTTCTTTTGTAGTTGCGTCCCTTAACACGATTGATCCAGTAATTATTACTACCTTAGTTGCTCGTTACATTCCACTACGCTACCCATTTAATCGCGCCCAAGATGCTATAAAATTTATTGCTTTTCTGCTTCCCTTTACACCCTTCACAGCTTTAATTGGAGCTACAACGCAGTGTATTGTCGGCATTTCAAACTGGGACAACATTCGGATGGTTTGGCTGGGGTGGTTTATTAGCACTGATGTGAGTATGTTAATTATTGCTCCTGCATTAGTAACATTGTTTCATCACCTTCGCACTCGTCAGCGATCGCAACGCAAGTCACAGACCGAATTTGTTCTAGCCTTAGCACTGTTAATAGGAATTGGATGTGCAGCCTTTGGGAGCAACAACCCAGTAGAGTATATGATGGTGCTGCCATTGCTGTGGGCTGCTTTTCGGTTGGAACAATGGCAAACCACACTTTTAATTATCGTCATGGCAATCATTGCAATTGTGGGTACATCTAAAGGATTTGGGTCTTTTGCCAAAGACTCAGTTGGTACTTCCCTGATGCTCCTGCAATCTTTTATGAGCGCATTGACCATTGTCACATTAATTTTGTCGGCAGCGATGCAAGAAAATCGGACTTCCGCCACCCAATTAGAGCAAGCCAACAATGAGCTAGAACATCGCGTCGAGCATCGAACTGCTGAACTTATGCAGACTCTACAAGAGCTTCAGACTACCCAGGCGCAGCTTGTTCAGAAAGAAAAAATGTCAAGTTTGGGGCAATTGGTAGCAGGTGTAGCCCACGAAATTAATAATCCAGTCAATTTTATTCACGGTAACCTTGCCCATGTGCAGGAGTATACTAAAAATTTATTAGCGTTTGTGGAGTTACATCAGCAGTATAATTCCGATCCTCCCCCAGAAATTCTCTCCGCCGCCGAGGATCTGGATTTAGAGTTTTTGCAAGAAGACTTACCGAAGATGTTGTCTTCCATGAAATTGGGTACTGATCGCATTCGGCAGATTGTGTTATCCCTACGCAACTTCTCGCGCATGGACGAAGCTGAATTTAAAGACGTTGATATTCACGCAGGTATCGACAGCACCCTGATGATTTTGCAACACCGCCTCAAATCCACATTACAACGACCAGAAATAGAAGTAATTAAAGACTACGGTACTCTACCCTTAGTAGAATGTTATGCTGGACAACTTAACCAGGTATTTATGAATATTCTGGTAAATGCAATTGATGCCTTAGAAGAACGCAAAATTCACGATGATCCGCATCAAATTACGATTCGCACAAATGTGGTTGATGCAACTTGGTTAGAAATTGCGATCGCAGACAACGGAATCGGTATTCCCCAAAATATTCAGCAACGCATATTTGATCCCTTCTTTACCACCAAACCAATTGGCAAAGGAACCGGGATGGGGATGTCCATCAGTTATCAAATTATTACAGAAAACCATAATGGTAAACTAGATTGTCGCTCAAATCCTAACGAAGGAACAGAGTTTATCATCCAGATTCCCCTTCAGCAAAGAGTTCATAGCCAGGTTTAATTTTGTGTTGTTGCATTGTGGAACGCTGGTTGTGTGAGGGAAGCGATCGCCTTTAGCGGCGTAAACTAAAAATGGGAATCCTATTCTTGGAAGAATACAGTGAAATAATATGGCATCCAAGAAGTATTACGCAGTCTTGCATGGTAGGGAAACAGGTATATTTACCAGTTGGGCAGAATGCGAAAAGCAAATAAAAGGTTTTAGTGGAGCAGTATATAAGTCTTTTAAAACCAGACGTGAGGCAGAAGAAGCATTAGGAATGATTGAGCAACTATCAATTCTGCCAATTAACGAGGATGGAATGAAATGGCAGGAAATAACAGAGAAAATTATCCCTGCCACTGAGTTAATTCTGGATAGTGTTTGTGTTGATGCTTCATGTATTGGCAATCCTGGCGATGTTGAATATAGAGGTATGTATACAGCAACACGAGAGGTGATTTTTCACAAGCGTCCCATGCAAAACGGTACAAATAATTTGGGAGAATTTTTAGCGATCGTTCATGCCCTAGCTCATCTGAAAAAGCAAGGAAGCGATTTACCTATTTATTCTGATTCAGAGACAGCCATTATTTGGGTAAGTAATAAGAAAGTGCGGACAACATTGATACAAGATACAAGCAATCAGGAGATATTTAATTTAGTGGAAAGAGCATTGAATTGGCTAAAAAATAACGAGTACGTAAATCCTATTTTGAAATGGAATACTCTTGACTGGGGCGAAATTCCTGCCGATTTTGGTCGCAAGTAAATTAAATTGTAGCAGTTGAAAGTAAGGCGATCGCTCTCACTGTCAACGGTATAGCATAACTGCGGTAGATCACCTTTGCATCATCGCTGTATTTGTTCCATCTGCTGCAAAGCGGTTGTTAGGCTGATTTTAACTTTCTAGCTTTCTCAAGAAGTCTGCAAGCAAAGTCTTGTTCTGGAAAGTTGCTCGAATTGTGTCGTTGTTACTATAATCAATGATGACTTCAAACCTATCAAAATTACCACTTGCATTATCGATGTCAAGTGTATTTAGCTCTGTAAGTGCATCATCAATGCTCTGAAACTCATATTTTGCACCAAAAAGCGGAATCAGAATTATTTTGGCAATATAACGATCAAGGCAATTTCTGAGCGTATCCATAAATTGATCGACTTCTTGTTTGGAAACACGCATCAAAGCCTGTCGAAGTTTCTCCTTGTCTAAACTAGTTAGGCTAGCTAGCCTCTTTGAGGCTTTGGTATAACTTTCGTCCGGTGTTTCTTCATTAAATGCAACATCAAAATCAATTTCTTTAAATGTTGCTACCACATCTTTATAAGGAATATAGATAATTGCAAATCCATTGTTTCTTAGTTGATCTAAAGCTGGTTTCGTGAAATCTCCAGCCAACACTGCGCCATAAAATGGTGCTGACAAATGATGCAGTTCAATAATAGGTAGTATGGCACCTTGAATTTCTTGAGCTTTATTTTTTGAGTGTTTTGTATATCTCCGCCATGCGGACTCGATAAATGCAACAGGTCTACCAAGCTGATCATCTGTACCATCAATCTCAATTACAAAATCTAAATCATGCTTATTTCCATATTTGTCTTCCCAAGTAACTTTTTTACCACTTCTTGCTGAACGCGATCGCTGCCAATCGAGGTAGTAATTTTTGGTTTGTGCAAACTGTTGCAGTCGAGGTTTAAGGATATCGTCAAGCACAATATCCTCAAGAAGTTTGCCTAAATCTTGCCCAAACTTGTGTGATGGAGATTGTGCCATAAATTTACCTTCTATCTATCCAAAGTCTTCCTTCATGCAGCGGAACATTGTGTTTTCTGTTTTTCCACTTAATGTTACGCTGTCTAATCTCCTCAAAAGACCAGAAATCAAACCCTGCTGCAATAGCCAGTTTACCAAGCAACTGCTCAACCGGAACATATACTCCATAAGGAGCCGAATCTCCTACTACAAAGCAAACTTTGCAATCAGAGGTTGCAACTCGGCACAGGGCATGGAATACAAATCCCATATCAACAAAATAAGCGGCAATCATAGTATGATATGCTTTATTTCCGCTCTTCGTTCCGCGAATATTTTCTAGTTCTTGACATATAGGTAGTAACTCATCTCGAATTGGATTAAGAATTGATTCAGCTATCAAATCATCTAAGCTAAGCCGCTCCTTTGAAACATGTTGTGAACTTGAACGAATCAGGAATTTACGAACTATTTCGTGTAAACCACCCCAAGAATCAACCTCACCCCAAAAAGTCATTTCCAGACGTGTAGCATCTGCATAATCATAGTTATTTGCATAAGGGGGAGAAGTGATTATTAAGTCTATTAAATTATCCGGAATAGTTTTTAAAGTTCTAGCATCATCTTGAATGAGATTAGCTCGGCTTAATTGAGTAATAGATTGCATTTGATACATATCTTTTTGCATCAAATCAACCTGCCTTTCCAGTGCCTCAAATGGGTCATAAACTTTAGCTTTACGCTTATTAGGGAGAATATACTGCCACTGTGCTGTACCTACATGACTTGATGCTCGTAGGGTAGCAGAAATCGCTAGAAAAATGAGAGATTGTAATTTTTCAGGTAAAGATGGAGCTATTTCAAGATAAGCTTGTCTAATTTTGAAGAGGTTTATTAATGTCTCATCTGTGTAGCATTTTCTTAATAATACTGGAATCTTTTCTGGTAGCTTTGGCTGAAGATTTGCAGCAAAATACTTAATTGTGCTAACTGCTGCCAAAAACTCATCAATATCTACTACCCATGCAAGCTTTCCCTTCGCCAGTCTATAAACAAAAGGATGCGCTTCAATTCCATAAGAATTTACACCAAGCTTATCAGCAGCAATACAGACAGTACCAGAGCCGACAAATGGATCGAGAATATTTTCAGGTGCCAATTGTGTAATTACACTTTCAACCCAATCTGCGGAAAATCCCGCAGAATAGCGAAACCATCTATGGATAGGCAATTTCATGTTGTCGGTGAAAGTACCTGTCCTCTCATTAATCGCTCTTAGTTGAGCATTATCGTGCGATTCAGGTACTAAATTGAGAAGCTGAGAATGCTTAGTCATTGAGCTTCATGAGTCCAATACTCTCGATAGAGAACTATGACATCTTACCCTAATAGCTTATTTACCAACCTTCATCCCGATCGAGAATGTTCATCAAACTGGCGATTGCACCACATCAATTTTAACTCCGCTTATAAACTAACTCCATTTTCAACTTCTCAATCTCCAGCTTCAATTTTTCATTCTCCATCCACAACTTTGCATTTTCTTCCCTAATCAATTCAACCTCATCTCGTTTACTCAAAGCTTGATTAATCGCCAACTTCCGCATATCCAGCGAGAACCAACGCTGATAAGTTTGGGTATGAACTTGCACGCTATGCCCCAAATTATCTGCCGCCGCTTTTATTGGTATTCCCAAAATATGCGCCCGAATTGCCCAAGCATGACGTAAATCATAGGGCTTAAAATCTAATCCAATTTTACGAAACCACCAACTAACTCGTTGTGTTAATGCCGTTATTTCTGCATGATTATTCTTATCTTTTTTACTAATAGCTGTTGCCAGCATTTCTAAATACTTCGGATTTATTAAATCAAATTCTTCAATCCATTGTTTATGTAATGGTAATGCTTGCCTTTCTCCAGTCTTACAATCTTTATCAACTTTCCATGTCAAATCTACATTTTCCTGGCTTAACCACCAATCAATATCAGGATTAATAAATAATTCTCGTGGACGTAAACCAAAAACTGCTAACATTCCATAAGTCCAGCGCCAAAGCTGCCAGCTATCTTTAACTTCTTGATTTACTTGATTACCTCTGATATTCAGATAATCTGCAAATTTAGCAATTCCTGTGGCTATTTCGGCATCGGTTGGGATGTTCCGGGAATTGCGATCGGGCATTTTAGAATATTTAGATAAATCTATTTCGATTTTGAAGGTTTGGCAAAATGCAGATATAGCTCTGGCTGCATTATATTTAGCCCATTCTTTATGGATGATTTCAATTGAATTTATCAAATTATCGGCAGTTGCTAAATCTTGAGAATTTGTGAATCGCTGGGTTCGAGAAAAGTAATAAAAAAAAGTATGTTCGCTTTTTGTAGTTCTTTTATGTGTTTTAAAATATTCTTCTTCAAATTGTTTGAGTAATTCTCCTATTGTTTTAAATTCTTTTTTAATTGCTTCGTTTCCTAAATATTTATCATTCCATTCAAAGGTTTTACGAGCAATTAACTTACCTAATTCGTAGGCTTCTTCCTCCGCTGTCTTGAGTCCATCTAAGTTGGCGGGAATATTTAAACTGAGATTGTATTGCTTTCTTCCAGTGCTATTTTTGTCGGAATCTCCTGGTTTAATTGGTAACGTTGCCCGTAATTGCAGACTTCCATTCGATTCCCTAATTGTCACCTTTGTCTTTGCAGACTTCAAACGCAGATTAACTTTCTCTAGCTCTTGCAGTACTTTTGTTCTCATGTGTTCTCTTTGCTGCTGTGCTTGCATACTTGAGCCAAGGAAACTGCCATCGGTAGACGAAACAGGCTCCAAGTCTGCAAAAGCTTGTTGATATTTGTCTTGACCCTGGTTATGCATCGCGGTATTTTTAGCCTATATTTAGCCTAAAAATAAATGTGTTCTGGGCGAACAATGTTTGAAACTGACATTGATTGCTACGAACATTAGGCTACTAAAAGGTATTGAACCATAAAAAGGATTACTCCGGTCCTTATCACGGTTATGACGGGTTTGCCATCTTCGCCCGCGACATGGATTTGGCACTCAACAGCCCAACCTGGGGTCTAATTGGCGCTCCTTGGAGCAAGAAAGCTGAAGCTAAAGCTAAAGCTGCCGTTTAGGGAAATGGAACAGAGAGATTAGTAGGGGCCTGGGGCTAAAACCCCAGGGGGGATTTGGGAATCCAAGATTCAAAATTAAAAATTCAAAGTTGGGAATTTTGTGTTTTGCATTTTGAGTTTTGAATTATATTTCCACTTCCCACCCGCAACTCTCGTTACCTGAACCACAAAAAATGCTCATTGTTTGACCAGTCACGAATTCAGTCAGCTTGGAGATCCAACAAATGCCTCAGAATCCAGATAAAATTCAAGATCACGTAGAACTGTTTCACCAACCGGAATACCAACAATTATTCCAGAACAAGAAAGAGTTTGAAAACGGTCACGACCCCGAAGAAGTAAAACGGGTTGCAGAATGGACCAAAAGTTGGGATTATCGTGAAAAGAACTTCGCTCGTGAAGCTTTGACCGTTAACCCTGCTAAAGGTTGCCAACCTTTAGGCGCTATGTTCGCTGCTGTTGGCTTTGAAGGTACTTTACCCTTCGTTCAAGGTTCTCAAGGTTGCGTTGCTTACTTCCGTACCCACTTAACCCGTCACTACAAAGAACCATTCTCTGGCGTTTCTTCTTCCATGACTGAAGACGCAGCGGTGTTCGGTGGTTTGCAAAACATGATTGATGGCTTGGCAAACTCTTACCAACTTTACAAGCCCAAGATGATTGCAGTCTGCACCACCTGTATGGCTGAGGTAATTGGAGATGACTTGCAGGCTTTTATTGGTACTGCTAAAAAATCCGGTTCAGTTCCTCAAGATTTCCCAGTACCTTTTGCTCACACTCCTAGCTTTGTTGGTTCCCACATCACTGGCTACGACAACATGATGAAGGGTATTCTGTCTACCTTAACCGCAGGTAAGCAGAAATCAGCTAGCAATGGCAAAATCAACTTCATCTCTGGTTTTGACACTTACGTTGGCAATCTCCGGGAAGTAAAACGCATCGCTTCTCTGTTCGGCATTGACTACACAATTCTGTCAGATAACAGCGACTATCTAGATGCACCTAACACAGGTGAATTTGATATGTACCCAGGCGGTACCAAGCTAGAAGATGCAGCTGATGCAATTAATGCTAAAGCTACAGTTGTTTTGCAAGCTCACTCTACTCCCAAAACCCGCGAGTACATCGCCAAAGAGTGGAAGCAAGATGTTGTAGTTGCTCGTCCTTGGGGAATCAAGGCTACTGATGAGTTCCTGCTCAAACTCAGCGAACTGACTGGTAAACCAATTCCTGAAGAACTTGAAATCGAACGTGGTCGCGCAGTTGATGCGATGACTGACTCCCATTCATGGGTTCATGGTAAGCGCTTTGCTATCTACGGCGACCCAGATTTAGTTTACAGCGTAGTTGGCTTTATGCTGGAAATGGGTGCTGAACCTGTACATATTGTGGTTCACAACTCCAATGAAGTGTTTGAAAAAGAACTTCAAGCATTGCTAGATTCTAGCCCCTTCGGTAAGGAAGCTAAAATCTGGGGTGGTAAAGATTTGTGGCACTTGCGTTCTCTGTTGTTCACCGAACCAGTAGATTTGTTAATCGGTAACTCTTACGGTAAGTACCTGTGGCGCGATTGTAAGGTTCCCCTCGTAAGAATTGGCTATCCCATCATGGACCGCCACCACCTGCACCGCTACAGCACCATCGGTTACCAAGGTGTAATCAACCTCCTCACCTGGGTTGTTAATACAATCTTCGAGGAAATCGATCACAACACCAACATTCCTTCTAAGACAGACATTTCCTACGACTTGATTCGTTAAGAATCAGATTCACTCGCGACGTGTCTAAAAAGTAAAAAGTAAAAAGATATATCTTTTTTACTTTTTACTTTTTCCTCGTACTTGAAGTATTGATTATGGAAACTATCACTCACAATCACTCCCATTCTCACCCTCACTCTCATCCCCAACCTAACTATCATCCACCTAACTATAAACGCTCTGGTTCTTTTGATATCCTGAATCCTTTGCGTCGTTTGGTAGATAGTATTGCGGTAAAAAATGCCCGCTTTGCTCATTTAATTTGTCAAGTAATACCTTGCTGTTGCCCCTTTGAGCGTAATCTTAAATTATTTGGGCGGACTTACCATATTCCAGCGCTGTGCAAACTCAATCCACTGTATGACGAGTTTGTTATGTTGCGTTTTCGTGCTCTCTCTTACCTTGCGGATGAATGTGGAGAGGATGTCACGAAATATATTTGTTAAAAATTAATCGCTACTCATTACTCATTACCACTAGTCAAGAGTCAAGATTCAAAAGTCATTGTTCATTAGTTATTCAAAGAACAAATGACAAAGGACAAAGAAGAATTAATAACTGCCATTCAGCAAGAGAAGAGAGATGAAAATCACCCAAGGCAAAATTAACGAGCTGCTTAGTGAGCCAGGATGCGAACATAATCAGCACAAACAGAGCGAAAAGAAAAACAAGTCTTGTACTCAACAAGCGCAACCAGGCGCGGCTCAAGGGGGTTGTGCTTTTGATGGCGCAATGATTGCTCTAGTGCCAATTACTGATGCGGCTCACTTAGTCCACGGCCCGATCGCCTGTGCTGGAAATTCCTGGGGTAGTCGTGGTAGTCTCTCTTCTGGCCCCCTGCTCTACAAAACGGGGTTTACCACTGACTTGAGTGAAAATGATGTGATTTTTGGTGGCGAAAAGAAGCTCTACAAAGCCATCCTAGAAATACACAAACGCTACAATCCAGCAGCCGTATTTGTCTACGCTACCTGCGTGACTGCCTTGATTGGTGATGATATCGATGCTGTTTGCAAAACTGCTACTCAAAAAATTGGCACTCCAGTGATTCCGGTAATTGCTCCTGGATTTATTGGTAGTAAAAATCTAGGTAACCGCTTTGGCGGTGAAGCGTTGCTGGAATATGTAGTTGGTACAGCAGAACCAGAATACACAACACCCTACGATATAAACTTAATCGGTGAGTATAACATCGCCGGCGAAATGTGGGGAGTGACACCACTGTTGGAAAAATTGGGCATCCGCGTGTTATCAAAAATTACAGGTGATGCTCGCTATCAAGAAATTACTTACGCTCACCGTGCCAAGCTGAATGTGATGATCTGCTCACGCGCATTGCTCAACATGGCGAGAAAGATGGAGGAGCGTTACGGCATTCCTTATATTGAAGAGTCTTTCTACGGCATTGATGACATGAACCGCTGTCTGCGGAACATTGCCGCTAAATTAGGAGATGCTGATTTACAAGAGCGCACAGAAAAGCTCATTGCCGAAGAAACTGCTGCCCTAGATTTAGCTCTAGCTCCCTATCGTGCCCGCCTCAAGGGTAAGCGCGTTGTCTTGTATACTGGCGGTGTGAAGAGTTGGTCAATTATCTCCGCAGCTAAAGACTTAGGCATAGAAGTTGTCGCCACTAGCACGAGAAAAAGTACAGAAGAAGACAAAGCCAAGATTAAGAAGTTAATTGGTAACGATGGCATCATGCTAGAAAAAGGCAATGCCAAAGAACTGCTGCAACTGGTTAAAGACACCAACGCCGATATGTTAATTGCTGGGGGTCGTAACCAATATACAGCCCTCAAAGCCCGCATTCCTTTCCTCGACATTAACCAAGAACGCCACCATCCCTATGCTGGTTATGTAGGAATGGTAGAAATGGCACGAGAACTGTATGAAGCTCTCTACAGCCCAATTTGGGAACAAATCCGCAAGCCTGCACCTTGGGATGAGGAAACAGGGATATTCACTGCCTCTGATGAAATCGGCTTAGTAGAAGAGGTTAGCTAATGGCGATCGTTACTGCTCCTAACAAACCACTGACGGTTAATCCCCTCAAACAAAGCCAAGCTTTGGGTGCATCTTTAGCCTTCTTGGGATTAAAGGGAATGATTCCCTTGTTTCACGGTTCTCAAGGTTGTACTGCCTTTGCCAAAGTCGTATTAGTAAGGCATTTCCGAGAGGCGATTCCCTTAGCAACTACAGCCATGACTGAAGTCACTACCATCTTAGGTGGTGAAGAAAATGTGGAACAAGCAATTCTTACTCTGGTAGAGAAATCCCAGCCAGAAATTATCGGTCTATGTAGTACTGGGTTAACAGAAACTAGAGGCGATGACATAGAACGTTTTCTTAAGGATATCCGCGATCGCCACCCAGAATTGGATCGTCTACCGATTGTATTTGCACCCACACCTGATTTTAAAGGTGCTTTACAAGATGGTTTTGCTGTGGCGGTGGAAAGCATAGTTAAAGAAGTTCCCCGGCTTTGTGCAACCAGAATTGAACAAGTAACCATCTTGGCGGGTTCGTCTTTTACGCCAGGGGATGTACAGGAAATCAAGGAGATGGTGACTAGCTTTGGGCTAGTTCCGATCGTTGTCCCCGATCTAAGTGCTTCCTTAGATGGACACCTGGAAGATTCATATAGTGCTGTAACAGCTAGCGGTACAACTGTCGCTCAACTGCGGGAAGTTGGCGGTTCTGCCTTCACGATCGCACTTGGTGAAAGTATGCGCGGTGCAGCGCGGATTCTGCAAGAACGGTTTGGCATTCCCTATGAACTCTTTGGTCAACTGACAGGATTAGAGCCTGTAGATGAGTTTCTACACGCGTTGGCAATTCTTAGCGGTAACAGCGTACCAGAAAAATATCGCCGCCAACGTCGCCAGTTGCAAGATGCAATGTTAGATACTCACTTTTACTTTGGTGCTAAACGCGTATCCTTAGCCTTAGAACCAGATTTGTTGTGGTCAGCAGTGCATTTCCTGCAATCAATGGGAGCGCAAATTCATGCTGCGGTGACAACAACGCGATCGCCTCTTTTAGAACAACTCCCAATCAAAAGCGTAACCATCGGTGATTTAGAAGACTTTGAAGAACTAGCAGCCGGCTCTGACTTGCTGATTGGCAATTCTAACGTCGGTGCGATCGCCAAACGCCTTTCCATTCCTCTCTATCGTTTGGGTCTGCCCATTTACGATCGCTTAGGTAATGGTCAGTTTACCAAAGTTGGCTACAGAGGCACAATGGAGCTTTTATTTGGTATTGGCAACCTCTTTTTAGAAGCAGAAGAAGAAAGAGTTAAACACTTTCACGGAGATTGGTAATCGGTATTGTCATTTGTCATTGGTCATTAGTCATTGGTTGTTATGAGTTTTTAGCTATTAGTAATTACTAATACTAATTTTCTCTAAACTTGCACTTAATCATCACCCTCTCTTCCTGGGCGGTTCATACGTAAAACATTTAGTGCATTTAACACAAATGACAAAAGACAAATAACAAATGACCAAAAACAAATGACAAAGGACAAATAAACATGAAAATTGCCTTCACGACAAGTGACCGAGTTCATATTAATGCTCACTTCGGATGGGCCAGACAAATTGATGTGTATGAAGTCTCAGATCAGGGATATTCATTTGTTGAGACTTTAAACTTTGAGGGCGATCTCAAAGAAGATGGTAACGAAGATAAAATCACGCCTAAACTTGAAGCGATAGGTGATTGCACAATTGTTTATGTTGTCGCAATTGGTGGTAGTGCTGCTGCTCGTTTAATTAAAAAAGGCGTTACCCCAATTAAAGCGCGATCAGAAGAAGAAAAAATCGCTGAAATGTTAACTAAATTAGTCCAAACACTCAAAGGTAATCCTCCACCTTGGTTGCGTAAAGCTTTAAAGCAAAAAGACACAGTATTTGTAGATGAAGTAGAAAATGAAGCAACGGTATGAGCTTAGATAATAGTGTTAATGGAACTACCAGTTCTACAGTTTTAAACTCATCTTTCCTCAAAGCCATAGTGCAACAAATCCGAGGACAGGATACTTATGGTGTTTATCGGAATTGGTCGGATGAATTGATTCTCAAACCCTATGTTGTCACCAAACAAAAGAAACGCGAGATTTCTGTTGAAGGTGAAGTAGATCCGATCACTCAGGCTCGGATTATGGGATTTTACAGGGCTGTGGCTGCTTGTATTGAACAGGAAACAGGTTTAATCTCCCAAGTCGTAGTTGATTTAAGCCATGAAGGATTTGGCTGGGTACTTGTCTTCTCTGGTCGTCTTTTGTTAGTTGCGAGAACTTTACGTGATGCTCATCGCTTTGGCTTTGATTCTTTAGAAAAAGTTGCAGAAGAGGGAGTCAAGCTCATAGAAAAAGGCGTTGATTTAGCAAAACGCTTTCCCGAAGTTGGCAAGCTCTAATAGTTCTGAGTTATGAGTCCTGAGTCGTGAGTCAAGAGCTTAGAACTCAGCACTCGTTACTCAGTACTTTTTAATAAGGAGAGGCGGATGGTGCAAGCAAAAAATCAAAGTATTGAAGAGCTAAAAGGTAAGATCAGACGCCTTAATAGTAAGGCAGGTCAAATGAAAATGGATTTGCATGACTTAGCAGAGGGATTACCAACAGACTTTGAGAAACTCACGGATGTTGCAGCTGAAACTTATGAAATCTATCGACAATTAGATGAACTTAAGAAACAGCTAAAAAAATTGGAGAAGGGTTCATGAGCAGAACTATTGATGAGTTTAAGCTACTCGTAGATGCAGAGGAATTTTTTCTGTTTTTTAACCTGCCCTACGACCAAAAATTTGTGAATGTAAATCGTCTACATATTTTGAAGAAATTCTCCCAATACATGAGAGAAGTTGATGAGAATTATCCTGATTTAAATGCAGAAGAAAAACTCAATCAATATGCCATAGCTTTGCAAAAAGCTTATGAAGTATTTATCGAATCTACACCCCAAGAACAAAAGCTGTTTAAGGTGTTTAACGATAAGCAAAAAAATGTAGTCAAGCTGACAGAAATCACTTCTGATTAGGAGGTAAAAAGTGGTAAACCTGACGCCTACCGAATTAGAACGCTATAGTCGCCAATTGATGCTCCCTAACTTTGGCGAACTAGCTCAGAAGCGCCTAAAGTCAGCGACGGTTCTGGTTACAGGTGTGGGGGGATTAGGCGGTACGGCGGCGCTTTACCTAGCAGTAGCGGGCGTTGGGCGACTAATCTTAGTTCGGGGTGGTGACCTGCGGCTAGATGATATGAATCGTCAGGTACTTATGACAGACGATTGGGTAGGTCAGCCAAGGGTATTCAAAGCTAAAGAAACTCTGGAAGCGATTAATCCTGATGTCCAGGTGGAAGCAGTTCATGATTACATCACCGCGGAAAATGTAGACGCCTTGGTACAGTCCGCTGATATGGCTCTTGACTGCGCCCACAATTTTACCGAGCGCAATTTGTTGAATGCAGCTTGTGTGCGTTGGCGTAAGCCGATGGTAGAAGCAGCAATGGACGGAATGGAGGCTTACCTGACTACGATTATTCCTGGTGTGACTCCTTGTCTGTCCTGTCTGTTTCCAGAGAAGCCTGATTGGGATAGGCGTGGCTTTTCAGTTCTAGGTGCTGTTTCTGGGACACTAGCTTGTCTGACAGCTTTAGAAGCGATCAAGCTGATCACTGGGTTTAGTCAACCGTTACTGTCGCAACTGTTGACAATAGACCTCAACCGGATGGAATTTGCTAAACGCCGTTCTCACCGCGATCGCTCTTGTCCTGTATGTGGTAACAGTGCTCCCTGGAGATATGCGCAATCAGACTCTATGGAACCCACCAGTAATTGCACAAAATAATCAGCTTATTTGCGCTAGTAGCAACCTCTCTTGTAATCAGAAAACCTCATCGCTACAAATCAGGAGAATTGATGACTGTAACTTTGACAGAAAAAGCCGAATTTCGTCTGCGGGCGTTCTTAGTCGCTTCTGCCCCCGACCCTAACGGTGCAACTAAAGGCGTTCGCATCTCTGTAAAAGACGGTGGTTGCAGTGGCTATGAATATGGAATTGATATTACTAGCAAGCCGCAACCAGACGATTTGGTAATTGAGCAAGGCAAGGTGCTACTTTACGTTGATGCTAAAAGCGTACCGTTATTGAAAGGAGTTGTCATCGATTTTGTTGATGGGGTAATGGAAAGTGGCTTTAAGTTTACTAACCCCAATGCAACTGATAATTGCGGTTGTGGCAAGTCTTTCAAAGCTGGTGACTGCACGCCTGAAGGCGTACCTTGCAGCTAATACTGTTTCAGACTTGATGAAAACATTAATACCGCTTTGTGGAGAATGCATCCATAATTTCCGACTTGCGGTAATAGTGTGGAGTCTGCCACAGCAGCGCTCCAGGTAGCTTGACAACGAGTAGCACAGGGCGACTGACGAATTCTGGGAATTAAACCTAATTGTATAAAGTTTGAGGAGAATCTGAAAATGGCTACCTATCAAGTTAGATTAATCAACAAAAAGGAAGACCTCGACACCACAATTGAAGTGGATGAAGAGACTACCATCTTAGAAGCAGCAGGTGAACAAGGTATTGATTTGCCATTTTCTTGTCACTCAGGATCTTGCTCTAGTTGTGTTGGTAAGGTTGTTGAAGGCGAAGTAGATCAATCCGATCAAATCTTCTTAGATGACGAGCAAATGTCTAAGGGATTTGCTTTGCTGTGTGTTACCTACCCCCGTTCTAATTGCACTATTAAGACCCATCAAGAACCTTATCTTGTCTAAAGTGCAGTTATAACTTGAACTAGGATGAAGGATGAAAAGTATCTTCATCCTAGCCTGGGGTAAGCGGTTTTAAGAGCATCTATACAATCATATTTCATACTTCTCATGTTTACCCCTTTTATTGTTAAAGGTTGCTCATTAGAATTGCTCAGGACAGGAGAAGAAGGAATTGTCACTTTCTGCAAAAATTCCCACGAACAAATCCGAAAACAATTGAGAGCAACTGGTATAAATGTAGGAAATAAGATAGATGTAGTACAAAAATTTCCCTTCTTGCAAATAAAAGTTAACAATATAAATATGACTATAAATCTAGAACTAGCTCGTACAATTTATGTACGAATTACAAATAGTAAATAATTAAATATACAAAAGTTGCTGCTCAGATCCCCGACTTCTTAAAGAAGTCGGGGATCTAAATCCATCTGAGATAATTGGTTGCTATTTCCTAATCAACAGCAACTAACACATCCGATGCTTTTATAACAGCATAAGCTTGCTTTCCCTCTGCCAATCCCAGCTTCTCTGCTGAGGATTTTGTGATTATTGCCACTATTTCTACTCCAGGTGCTAATTCTAAAGTAACTTCTGTATTTACAGAGCCAGTAACAACTTTTTTCACAGTAGTCTTGAGAGTATTACGAGCGCTAATTTCCATTTGAAGTTTCCTTGCTACTTATTTATACTTGTAAAAACTAGCAAATTATTATCCTAAATGTAAAAATCTTTGAATTTTCTTAATAAAAAGAGTCCATCAGAATACATCAAATGAAGTAGAAATAGAGTGTGTTATGCCCTAGGCTAACGCACCTTAAATTGTTGACAGTGCGTTATCGTACAGCGCAACGCACCCTACATTTGTAATTTCTTAACATAGCTTGAAATATTAGCGCCAACTTATTTATTTGTAAAATACTATTGTTATTGAAGTCAGTTTATTAGCTTATTTTCTAAATTTAAATTGTAAAAAATGCTGCTTATTTAAAGTTGTTTAAGACTTTTAGCCATGAAATATCTGGGGATCTTTATAAATCATTCATAATTGAAACTTATGAGAGTGATATTATATAGGTAAGCTAAATTGTTGCCAGTTAACCTAGAGTTCAGCAAAAAGCGATTACAGACTTAGCTCAGACATTCCTAACTTAATCCTGGTTAAGTTTAAAATTGGGGCAAAAACTTAGATATTTTCAACAGCATAAATAAGAAAGAATGCGTAAATCTTCTGCTAACAGATAACCAGAGTAATTAAGTTATGAAATAAATTTATTTTTCAACGGAATGTCCAATTTCCGTAACCACTTTTTCATGCGACAAATTCATTTTATGATAATTAAATTTGAGTAAGTCGCATTTAATGAAGTGCAGTTTGGGAAGAATTGCAGCAGTTTAGAACTGATTTTCTTACTTGCAAATTAAATTTAAGGAGCCAGGATTATGAGAGCTAAACAAATCATGACTCAAGATGTAGCTACTATTCGCGGTTCCGCTACTGTAGCAGAAGCAGTCAAACTCTTGCGACTCAAAGAATTACGGGCGTTGATTGTAGAACCTCGTCACAGTGGTGATGCTTACGGCATCGTTACCGAAACCGATATTGTATCCAAGGTTGTTGCTGATGGCAAAGATCCTCAACGAATGCATGTCTACGAAATCATGAGCAAACCCTGCGTTGTAGTCAATCCTGACCTTGATGTAGAATATGTGGCGAGGTTATTTGCTAATACTGGTGTATGGCGTGCGCCTGTTATCCAAGGTGAATTACTAGGGATTATTTCTGTTACAGATATTATCACTAAGGGTGACTTTGTCGAAAAACCAAAATTAAAATTTGTGCAGAAAGAACTTCACAAGGCTATCTCCAATGCTCGCTCAATTACCGCTAACTATGGTGCAGATTCAAAAAGAGCCGGCGAAGCTTGGGAGTTAGTAGACGAACTTGAGGCTGAAGCTGGTTATTATGGCGCACCCAAACCAGAGAAAACAGCAAGACAGCTATTCTCTGAGGGTCGAGAATATGTGTCTGTAGGTTAACCGATTTGTCTAGTGAGATGTACTGTTTAGAGCATCAATTTTCCAATTTTGTAACTCAGTACCTAGCTAATGCTCTATCTCCTGCTAGCTTTGTATTATCCTAAGATAACAAGAAAAACTTAGGTTATCTAGATAGATACCAGGTTGGGCAATGTGGCTACTTTATCGTTACTAGATTGATGCTTTTTGGCTATCAGCAATAGTTGGTAAGTGGGAAGTATTTACTATTAATTGTTGTTGCTTAACAGTTAACAGTTATCATACCTTCCTCATAGTTTAATGGGTCTCATAGCTTTCCTTTAACATGGTGGGTAATGCCCACCATTACCTTTTCTAAGAATTGCTATGACAGGTAATCGGCCCTATGCCAATCTCTAAGTAAGATGTTTATGAATTCAAGAAATCAGCAAAATCTGAGCAAAACAACAAGTCAATGGCTGAGTGAGAAGGGATACAACTCTGATGACTTGAATCAGCCTGGTGAAAATGGTGATACGGCTTTGATGAAAGCTACCAGAGAAGGAGTCTACTCGGTAGTCAAGGAACTAATTAGTTTAGGTGTGGATATTAATGCCAAAAACAATGATAGTAATAATGCTTTATGGTTTGCTTGTTTTGGCAACTACTTCGATTTGATCAATTTGTTGCTTACTGCCAACATCAACATTAATAACCAAAACGATAATGGGGCTACTGTTTTGATGTATGCAGCATCAGCAGGAAAAACTGAAGTAGTTAAATTGTTGTTACAACACAATCCTAACATAAATTTAAAAAACTTAGACGATTTTAAAGCAATAGATTTTGCTAGCAATATAGAAGTCTTAAGGATACTCAAAAATGCCTCAAAGTAAGCTGTTACAGCCAGACTATCATCAAGCAACAAAGCATTCTTACTTATCGGTGCAGATCGATCCGAATTATGTAGATGCATCAACTCAGCCATCTGCATTTAAACTTTATCCAAAATTTTATAGAAGAGTGAAATTAAATCTCAATAATCCTGTTCACTCATTTATCAGCTTAACCAGTACTGTAACTCTGGAAAAAATGTATAAAGAGAGTTCACAAAAACTGCGTGTAAATCCATCTGCGGGCGCGTTATACCCTACAGAAGTTTATGTACAGATTCGCGGCATCCAAGGAATAGTAAATGGTATATATCATTTAGAAGTTGAGAATAATTGTCTAACACTAATATATGAATTAATTGATGATGGTTTAGAGAGTTATATTATACCGGGCAAAAGTATAAATGGCTTCATTTTTTTAATTAGTTGTGTTTATTATAGGTCTAGCTGGAAATATAAAGACAGGAGCCTAAGATATTGCTGGCTAGATAGCGGTCACCATTTAGGTGCAATTGCTGCATCAGCCTACATTCACGATCAAGAGATCCAATTTATTTTTGATTTTGATAAACTCGCTCTCAATGCGGATTTAGGATTTGAGAATAAAGAGTTTATTAGTGCTTGTGCGATTTCAGGAGAAGTGCAAGAAAAGAAAATCAGACATTTAAGGTTGAAAGTTCCTTTTGTCTGTGGCACAGCTTATTTTGAAGCTAATGAATTTATAGAAGATGGCTATCAAAAAACCTCACTTCTTAAAAGTCGCCAACATAAACTGGTGCATCCCCAGTTTAACTTTGACAAGGATAAATTTTTTCAGACTGTTTGGATGAGACGCTCAAGTAGACGATTTCATAAACAGTCAATTTCTCAAGAAAATTATTGGCGGATATTGCAAAGTGTAGAACAACCGATACCGACAGTAAATTTTGAAGAGATACAAATTTATTCTATTGTTCATGAAGTCAGAGGAATGCCTCCTGGATTATATAAGGGAAAGCATCTAATTAAGGCGGGCAATTTTAGTGAAAAAACAGGTTACTTGTGCATTAATCAAGCAATCGCCAGAGATAGCGCGGTAACTTTATTTTTTGTGTCCGACTATATAAATTATCAAACAGCTATGCAAATAGCTGGCTTTTTAGGGCAAAGAGTTTATCTTGTTAGCAATTTTTGGGGCATCCATTGTAGCGGTGTTGGTGCTTTCTATGATGATGAGACTCAGGAATTCTTAGAAACTAATAAAGATGTCCTCTATGCAATGGCAATTGGCATATAAGTTAGGAAATCAACAAAGATGGCTAAAGAAATTTACTCCCCAGAAGATGATTCACATCCAATGCAACTGACATCAGCAGATATTATCCTGCGTCAGCAACTAGAGTATTCTATTAGCAGGTACTTTTATGAAGCGTGCGATCGCGCTATCCAAAATCTTTTATCTAGTTGTCGCTGGTATGTTACCACTCATGCCAATGCTATGGTATTGGTAATCGAATGTCCCGATCAAGTTACCAACTGGCGCGTCTTACAGAAAATTGTGCCAATGGGGACATTACTCAACCAAATTGTCAGCAGTGCTAAAATCCGCGTCTGTCCTCCCGAAAGTCAAGGTATACCCTTTGAAATGAGGGTAGATGAACTCGCTGTTTATCGTGACTTAGCCGGATAGGAAAATGAGGAAGACAACTTCAACCAAGCATACTTATTCATTAATATTCTGTCTGATAGTTGCAGCTACCTCTTCAAAAACCAGATCAGCAGAATGTTTAACAGCAGGACTTAACTCCAATCCCAAATTAAGATTTGCTGCTTCAATGAGGTAAACTGTCACCTCTTGGGGAAAGTCATTTTGAAAGATTTTCCGCCCAGTAGCTAAAGCATTATCCCAGCGAAAATCATGCAAGTTATAACTAGGTTCCGGTAAAGCTTCCAATTCTTTACCCGGAACCTTAAATACTGCACCCGGTTCTGAACCAGTTGAACTTGCATCAATAATAATTAATTGTTTGCTACCTCTAGCTTGAAACATTACTTCCATCCCTGCGGTTCCACAGTCGTAAACTTGCACCTTGGGATTAGGATTTTGGGCTAGATATTGTTGTAAGCGTTGGGCAACAATTACACCTACAGCGTCATCACTGCGATTGAGATTACCGCAACCAATAATAGTTAGCATTGGTTAATCAGAATTTTAGAATAAGTTAGCATCTCTACGGATGCAAAAATCATCTTGTACAGCTTGATTGTCAATCGGCCAACTTAAGCCTTGGCGAATAAAATTCACGAATAGACAAATAAAGCCCACCTTCGTGGGCTAATACAAAATCAAGCTTTTCTCAACCCGCCTAGCTGCGGTTTCTAGCCGCCCAGTTCTAAAAATCTACACCATGTTGTTTAGCAATTTGATATAGTTTTTCACACTGTTTTTGTGCTGCTTCCAACAATAGAGCATCTGCTTGTTCGGGAGTACTACCATCTTTAGGAATTAAGTACTTGACATAAAGTGAGACAAAATCAGCTAAAGCCGCTAATCCAGATAAAGCGTGTTTGTCTGCTTCCTTTCCTGCGATCGCAGCTACTAAACCTGCTTTAATTGGGTCTGGTTTAACTTTCAAAAACTGGTCGATCAGCTTCGGAATGTAGTCTTGTGGTGGTAAGTTATTCAACTTACTTGTATCTGGAGTAAAGTCAAATCCTGCTGCTTTTGCCTGCTCTAAAACACACCATTCTGTAAACTCTTGTAGTGCGGTTTCGGGAAGGCGAGGGAGATATCTGTGTAGGGCAATATCAGACACAAGCTTACCTTGTAAATTTCAGTTTTTTGAAGTGCATTAATGCCAGCCTAACTCACTGTTGCTATAAGATTTAGTGTGTTAAGCTACGACTGTTGAATAAATAGTTAGATTGCTAGACTTCAGTGAAGTGCGATCGCCAAGTTGGAGGTATAGAAAGTAATCATTTTGGCTGGAGCGATCGCACTTGTGAATCAAGCTATTCTATTGACTCGAAATTCTGCTGATTTTGGACAAATTGTAGATTTACGCACAGAGGATTGGACTTGAAGAGAGCATCATTGCTTCTAGCAAGCACTTGATTTTGCAGAAGAACGATCATGTAATTGTCTGTTCGTTTATAAATGGGCACACTATAGAACAGGTATAGACATAAGACTTGTTCATGAAACCTGTTTTAAGCGGTCAAATAATCAGATGGAAAGACAATCGGGGGTTTGGTTTCATACAACCTAGCGATTGTAGTCAAGAAGTCTTTATTCACGTCAGTGCATTCAAAGATGTTAACCGTCGTCCCCAAGTTGGAGATTTTATTCAATATCAACTTACAGTTGATAAAAACGGTAAGGTAAGCGCGTGTAATGCGTTGTTCACAGGGGTTACATCAAAAATAATACCTCAATCTTCATCTTCTACCGCACCAAAAACGAAATCTACATCCAAGCCTGTGATGAAATTTTCATCATTAGCATTAAAGACTTTGCTTCTATGTCTACTGCCTGGCTTGGGTTCGATCCATCTTGCATTGACAACTAGCAACCCAATTCCTCTCATCCTTTATCCTGTCATGAGTTTAATTACCTTTGCACTATACGCCGATGATAAATCTCGTGCAAAACAAGGACGATGGAGAGTGCCAGAGAATACTTTGCATCTATGTGAATTATTGGGTGGTTGGTTAGGTGCGTTTGTTGCTCAACAGACACTACGTCATAAAAGTAGCAAAGCTTCCTATCAAATTGTCTTTTGGGTGATAGCAGTTCTGCATATTGGATTTTGGTTAAATTGGCTGTCGCGAATTAAAATGTGAGGCGATTTTTGGGTACTTCCTTAAAGGAACAATAAATAAACGCACGTGATATTGGTGGCGATTGAGCCGTATTATGAGTTGGCAAGTTAAGCTATACGTAATAAGATGAATCCCACAAATGAGCAAACTCAAAGACTTTATAGACTGTGTTATCGGCTGACCAATATTATCTACCCCGGATGGCAGTATAGAAATATTGAGCTTGTTCGCATAGATGGAAGAACTCGCAAGTTATACGTACTGGCTGGAGAAAATTTAGATTTTGAGATTAAGCCTACTGGTGGATACGAGCCATGACAACAGCTAATTATGACGCAATGGGCCTTGATGAGTTACGACGCTATGTACTGACTCATAGAGAAGATATTATTGCGTTTCAGGTGTATGTTGACCGTTCCCAAGCGGCTGGACGGATGATTAGTATAGATATGAGCGATATTCAATGGGAAGAGAATCTCAGTGATAGAATTCAACGCTTATCAGTGGAAGGCGAGTCGGACTAGCTGTAGTACGGATGGGAGCCTATCTAAAATTTAGGGAGTTGCTGAATCTAAGTATGAATTAGGCGATCGCATAACTCTCAAGGCATCATAGCTAATGATGATTAACCATTAGCTATTAGCATCGTCTAGGCAGTCCGAAAACGCGCCAACTCTTCACCAGTCTTCGCATCGTGGGCGTGAACTGTACACACCAAGCAAGAATCAAACGATCGCGCGACGTGACCAACTTCTACTGGATCGCTAGAATCATAAATAGGTGTCCCGATTAAAGCTTCTTCAATAGGGCCGCGCATTCCTTCACCGTCACGGGGGCCGATATTCCAAGTACCTGGGGCGATAACTTGGTAGTTCTTAATCTTACCTCCCTCTACTTCTACCCAGTGACACAAAGAACCTCTTGCTGCTTCTGTTGCACCCCAACCCTTGCCATCTTTTTCTTGGGGTTTGATATACCAAGGGTCATTTAACTTAAATTCGCGCAAACAGTGTTCGGCTTGACGATAAAGCTTGACAATTTCGTGAACTCGTGCAAGCTGACGCACATGAATACTAGCACCACCCATCTGCTTGAACACATCTAAAATAAATCCGTCGTAGTGCTGCCAAGTTTCTCCATGTTTACCGCCTGCGACTAACTGACGTGCCAAAGGCCCAGCTTCTAAACGTCCGAAGTCTTTGTGTAGGACTGCACTTGCCCAAGAATAGGCATTATCAAAGTCTTTGGTATTCTTTTGTATGGGATTAGTTGTGCGATCGCCCGGATGAATATCTGCTATACCCTCATCGTACCAAGAGTGAGTGGTGTTCTCGCGGGTAAAGGATTGATCCATCAAGGTGTGAGTGTCATTAAAGCTGTCATACACTCCACTTTTCATGATCATGGCAGCATTTCGCCCTTCAATAGTCGGCTTTTGGTATTTGTCCTCATGGGCTAAATATCCCCAAGTCACATATTTACCAACACCAGCGCCATATCTATCAAGACCAATATCTAAACCCATGCGCCAATATAAACCCAAGTCGGAATCCCGATGCTTACGGTCTTCGTCTAACCAATCCCTGAAGTCATCGTAAGTCTGGATTTGTTCGTATCGTTCAAGGGAACAACCCAACCATACTGGTTCTAACCAATTGGTGCGGAAGTATTCCAACAACGACCAAGCGCGTGTAATATCGGTGAGGGTGGGGGCGCACATCACACCGCCAGGAACCATGTAACTAGAATGAGGCCATTGACCGCCTAAAAGGGCGTAAATTTCCACTGGTTTGGCAGAAATTGTCACCCCTAATTCGTAAGATGTACCAGTGAAGGCAGCAAAGCGTTTGGTAGCTTCTTCATAAAAGCGACTATTACGGTACTTTCTATTGGTTAAGTCAATCGCAAATAAACCATAAAAGTAACGAGGTATACTTTGGATTGTCTCGACAATTTGACCTAAATTTCTTGCCAAAATTGCATTGCGTGGAACCTCTGTTCCCCAAAGTGTATCTAGTGCCCAAGATGCACAAGTTAGATGAGAACCACCGCAGATACCGCAAATGCGAGGTGTGACGATTAATCCGGCTTGGGGGTCTTTACCACGGAGGATAACTTCAAACCCTCGGAAGAGTTCAGCGTGTGTCCAGGCGTTGACTACATAGCCATCTTCGATATCCACCCGGACATCTAAATCACCCTCGACTCTCCCGACGGGCGAAATGTCTAATGATTGAATTGTCATTTGTTATTTGTCCTTTGTCCTTTGTTATTTGTCCTTTGTCCTTTGGCATTTACCACTAATGACCAATGACCAATGACCAATGACTAAACTGTGAAAAAGTCCTCATCTGCCCAAGCTGGTGCCATGTCTTTGGCTACCATTGTGAGTACGGCATAGTCTTTTGGCTTCACGCCAGGTGGTAATTCTTTGGGAACCCCCATGACTGTTTGCGTTTTAAATACAGTTCCAGGTTTGAGGTCGTAGAAGGGAAATTCTGGTTCGGTGCAACCTAAACAAGGCATACCGGCGCGAGTTTTGGAGGAAACGCGGTTCCATAAGATGCGGTTACAAGAGGAATGAGTCATGGGCCCACGACAGCCTAAATCATAAAATAGACAGCCTTTGCGTTGACCAAATTCGGCGGTTGATGCTTTGTAGGCAAAGTGGACGTTACGGGTACAACCTGTTTGGGTGTAGGTGTTGAAGAAGGTTTGCGGACGATTTAGTTCATCAAGGGCAATATCTTCAATGCGTCCGGTGGCGATCGCCACTAAAATTTGACTAATCCAGTCAGGATGGGCTGGACATCCGGGAATATTAATTACAGGTAATCCTGATTTCGTGCGGAAATCTTTACCTAAAAAACCGCCTTCTTGACGTTTGAGAAATTGCAACCCTTGTGACTCGCTAGGGTTAGGTGACATGGCGGGAATTCCTCCCCATGTGGCACAGTCTCCCACAGCCACAATAAAGCTAGCTACTTGGGAGAGTTCTGTTAACCAATCTTTCATGGGGCGATCGGCAAAGCGATTCCACTCACCTGTACCGTTGGGGGCGTTGACAACACTACCTTCAAACACCAAGATATCTAGGGGAATTTTGCCCGAAATGCAATCTCGTAGTAGTTGTTGTAAGCGATCGCCTAGTTCCAACCCTAAGGATGGATGCCAAAGTATTTTAATGCCAAAGTCGGCAATTAAATCGCAGACTGTTGGTTCTTCAGCATTCAGGAATGACATTGTATTGCCTGAACAAGCACCACCTTGTAGCCATAGTACGTTAGTCATCGGCTATATATTTTTCTACTGCTTAGTGTGCATGATTCAGGTGATAAGTCCTGTAGCGTATCACCTGTTTATCACTGTTTATTTCTAAAATTAATATATTTTTTGGCTATTTTTTATGAATAAATAAAAATTTATGATTTTTCTGAATTTTAGCGAATCCAAAATTTTAGCAAAACGTTGTAGCTATAACAGACTTTTTCCAAAAAATATGGATAATAGATAGACCAATATCATCTCTTCTCTATTCAATTACATTTTGAATTTTCGATGAACTGTAAGCAGAGCAATAACTTTAGAGACATATTAAAAATAATTATTAGTGAGTAAGCCTTATTGATGGCTGCAAAAATTTCATCGCTATTTGATGACATGAATGCAAAAATTGCATTAAATATATTTAAACATTTCAAAATAATTTACTGTATTTGTTAGTAGGTGATACCAAATCAGTTAACAAAATTTTAAGGTATTTAAAACTGTCATTAATATTGGCAATTTCCCTCTAGAAATTTGTAAATAGTTTGTTTTATAGTTTAAAAGCTTGATTCATTCAATCCAAGGAGTGTTCAGTAAACTTCTGGCAAAAATACCTGTTTATTGAAATTCTGGATGCCTTGTTTCGTTCCCTAACCCTAGGTATAACAATCCCTTTATATCGCATCTGAAAAGAGAGAGGGGACGTTGAGATATTCTGCCCGTTGTGCGGATAGAAGTGGAGAGGAGGCGAAAGAGACTGGATGATGTTGGGGAAAATCAAGGGGTTCCGCCTAAGAGATTCACTGAAACAGTGCTGAGGTAAAAGTACTGAGTGCTGAGTAAGGAAATAGGAAGAACTTTTAGCTTCTGTACATAGGTTTGTTGACTCAATATTTTGAATATGGAGAGAAAGAAACTTCTTCCTTACTCAATCATCGTCAGGGTAGAGTAATGCTAAACCCCTACAGTTTTTGGGTTTTACTCAGCACTACTGAATATCTGCGTAAATCGGCTAAGTATGTATAGCCCTTGATGAGACAGGATAAATCTGTCTTAATCTTTCCTGGGCGTTGAAAAATTGAATTCCCCATACGGCCAGATTACGGTAGTTATGACCCCTAGCATTACAGATTTAGTAGTGACGGCGGCCATTGCAGCCATTGCATCAGAGTCAGCAACTACAGAAGAAAAAATCCAGATGCTGATCGAGATGGCGCTAGGCTTTCAAAAAAAGCCCCAAACTGCCAAAGATTTGCGGAATGCAGTTTCTCTGTATTACCGGGCATATCAAATGTGCGGTGAGGATTATCCCCTACTGAAAGCCAAGTCTCAAGTGGGGATGGCTGGGACATTACAGAGGATTCCGGATGTAGGACCGCAACTACTGCTGCAAGCGAAAGCTGGTTATGAAGAGGCATTGCCAATTTTACAACAGTTAGCTTCGCCAACAGAACTGGCAGAAGCACAAATGAACTTGGGGTTGGTGTTGCAATCACTAGTGCCCTTTAATTTAGCGCGGATAGTGGACAGCATCAAAGTTTATCATCAGGCTTTGCGGGTGTTTACCTGGCAAGATTATCCCCAAGAATACGCCATTTTATACAACAATATTGCGATCGCCTATCTTTCCATGCCCCTAGCCTCAGAACGGGAATACTTGCGTCAGGGACTAGCAATACAGACATTTGAAGTGGCGCTAAAGCATATTACGCTGATTGATCACCCTAGAGAATATGCGATGTTGCAAAACAATTTGGGTAATGCTTGGCAATATTTAGTAAATGCTAATTCTTTAGAGAATAACTTACGAGCGATCGCAGCTTATGACGAAGCTTTAAAAGTGCGTAACCCCAAAGATATGCCTCTCGAATACGCTAACACAATTTCTAACAAAGCCAACGCTCTATGCAACTTACCAGACGATCCTCAAAAACCAGAAGTTGGTAATTTGCAAAATCTCTTACAAGCAAGTGCCTATTATCAAGAAGCTTGGGAACTCTTTACCCAACACCAACAGCTAGAACAAGCACAATTACTAGCCCAAGCGATACAACAAATTGTTGCAGACATTACAAATAAAGAAAATTAAACAGTTAGCCCTTAACAGTTAGTACTTATTAGCTTGTGTAGTGTGTACTAATTAGCAATTAAAATTTTTCTATTAAAAGGAAGCCAACCAATGAGAGACATATTGACTAATTTTTTTACCAGCTTCGCATCTGGAGAACTTAACATTAGCACAGAAATTGTGTGGGTATTAATAGCAACTATCTTATCTATGATTGGCGGCGCTATTGGTGGAATGCTATTAGCTGGAAAAGATATAGGCTATAAGTTTTCGGCAATGTTGGGTGGATTATTTGGCCCTGCGGGTGTGATTCCAGCCATGCTTTTAGGGCTAGCTGTACTGAATTTTATAACAAATTTCTAGGAGACATTATGTTTGAGATTGGGTGGTTTTCCGCTAAATTATTTTTCAAAGGAAAGTTACTGCGCGACCCATTACATTTTGTCCGTCAAATGGCAATTGGTATTAGCATAGATTGCCTAATATTAATTTCACTTGCACAAACAGAAATGCCTTTTTGGTTACCAGTAGTAATATCTAGCTTAGCTACTGGTGCAATTATGCCATTTTTACTTAAAGATTTCAGAATGAAGTGAAGTTTCATTGTCATTTGTCAATTGTCCTTAGTCATTTATTATTTGAATAAGCAATAACTAATTACTCTTGGCTTTGGACTCTTGACTCTTGACCATCAACTGTTGACTATTGACTCTTGACATATGACTAATGACTAACCTTGAAGAATTGGTGCAAGAAATCAATCGCTTTGAAGCAATTGTATCTGAGTGGGATGAAAGTCAAAGATGTGTAGTTGTAGGGCTACAAAGAGCGATTGAAGCTTTACATAAAGTAGCCTTGAAGCGTTTGATTCAAAATCTCAAGGAAGAATCTATGTCAGCTTTGCGTCTTGCGGTGGCTGACGAAGTTGTATACGCAGTACTGTTGTACCACGAATTAGTTAAACCCCCAAAACCCCCTTTAGAGCAACGCATTCAAACAGCCCTTAATGAAGTACGTCCAGGCTTGCAAAGCCATAACGGGGATGTGGAACTAGTAGCAATTAAACTACCAGATACAGTAGAAGTCAGGTTAATCGGAACTTGCAGTAATTGTCCTGCTTCTACTTTAACTTTATCTCAAGGAGTCGAACAGTTCATTAAATCCCATTGTCCAGAGATTACTACAGTTATTGCAGTCAATAGTGGATCAGTGGTTGATAGTTCTAAGTCTAATTTAACTAGTCCATTTTCTCCGCAAAGAGGCTCTACTTGGATTAGAGTTGCAACTGTTGATAAAATTCCCAAAGCTGGGGTTTTGGCAGTAAAAGTTGCAGGAACTTCTTTAATTTTATATCGGCAAGGTATTAACATTAGGTGTTACCATAATGCTTGTATCCATCTAGGAGCAACTTTGGATGAGGGTCAAGTTGAAAATGGGATTATTACTTGCCCTGCCCACGGATTTCAGTACAGGTTAGAAAGCGGCGAATGTGTAACGGTTCCTGGTGTTTCGCTTCAGTCATATCCGCTACAAATTAAAGAAGATAAAGTGTTTGTTCAACTGCGATGAGCAAGCCCTCTTCTAAAATTGTGACTGTCGCCGATTAGAGGTAATTCTAACGATTAAGGTTTGGTGATCTTGTAGAGTGGGCAATCCTACTCTACGAAGTTTTCAGTTTTGATTTCCTCACGAGATAAATACAGCAATCAGGAAGTAAATTTCTCAATTGGTAAATTTTATTAATTAAGAATATCTGTAAATCTTGAAATTATTAGATTTGCAAGCAGTAGGACAAATACCCCAGATTTTAGGTAAATTGTTTGGTTTAACATGTATCAATATTCATAAGCTATCAAAAATAGCAAGATGTTATTAATATCAATGTAATAAGATCGTGTAGCTTAAATAGCAGCACAAGAAAAGATATAAATCAACAATTAAAGTGTGTGTATTTTGGTTAAAATTAGCTTGATACATGTAGAGTTTGAGCCGTAAAGTACTCTAAAGTAGAAGCAAATTTAGTCAAATCAATAGCAGCCAACCTAAGTTGCTCTAGTAGATAGAGATGGAAAAATATTCTGCTTTAGGCTACCCTAGGCCGCTTGAATTAAGAACATTTACAACTATGCGTACACCAATTCTTCCATACTTGTTCAGATGACCCCTAGCATTACAGATTCAACAGTAAAGGCCGCGATCGCAGCTATTGCATCGGAGTCAGCAACGACACAAGAGAAAATCGAAATGTTGATTGAGTTGGCACAGGGGTTACAGAAAAAACCCAAAACTGCCCAAGATTTATGGAGTGCAGTTGCACTGTATAAACGGGCTAATGAAATGTGCAGTGATGATTATCCCCTGATGAAAGCTCGCGCTAAGGTGGGTATGGCTGGGGCTTTAAAGGCAATTCCCGAGGAGGGGACAGAGTTACTGCTAGAAGCAAAAGCAGCTTATACTGAAGCACTGCCGATTCTGCAACAGTTGGCCTCAAAAGAGGAAATAGCAGAAGCACAGATGAATTTGGGGCTAGTTTTGCAGTCTCTAGTACCCTTCAATTTGGCCCAAATAGCAGACAGCATCAAGGTTTATCAAGAGGCATTGCGGGTGTTTACAGCGCAGAAATATCCAGAAGAGTATGCCATTTTACACAACAATATTGCGATCGCTTACCTCTCAATATCTGTGGGGATGGAACAAAAACAGTTGTGTGAAGGTTTAGCTGTACAGACATTTGAATCAGCACTAAAGCACATTACCTTGATTGAAAACCCAAGGGAATATGCGATGTTGCAAAACAATTTAGGTAATGCTTTGCAATATTTACAAAGTACCCATCCTGTAGAGAATAATTTAAAGGCGATCGCAGCTTACGAAGAGGCATTAATAGTCCGTAATGCTAAAGATACACCCTTAGAATATGCCAATACAATTTCTAACAAAGCTAACGCCCTATTTAACCTCCCTGATGATCCAGAAAAACCAGAATTAGGAAATCCCCAAAATCTCTTACAAGCAAGTTACTACTATCAAGAAGCATGGGGAATATTCACCCAGCATCAACATCTAGAGCAAGCACAAGTTGTCGCCCAAGCTTTGCAAGAATTAGAGGCGGAAATCAAAACACGAAATGAGAAACTCTAGAATAATTTTATAGTTTTCGTGCATAGACGAGGATACTTTATTCAAGTCGTAAAATCTGCCTAGGCAAGTAACAGGTGTAAACAATAACGTAAGAGTGTGGTTTTAGTGAAGTTGCAATCGCTGATACAGCAAGACTGAATCATTGGTGAAAAAATACTAATGATAAATCTAAAAAGGCTAAAGACATTCTGTTAAGAATAATCAGCATTCTTCAGCTTATATCAGCGGTTAATGCATAAATCTATCAAGTTTAATTCCACACCTCAATTACCGCCAGAACTAACAGGAGTTTTGCTGAATTCTCCCTTCTCACCTCAAGGTGCAGAAGTAATTTTAGGTGAGATTCTAAAACCAGGACAATTAGCCATACCTATAGCGCCTAGTGCCACAAGTATGTTTGGCCCTCGTGGTGCTAGTTTATTATCAGAAACAGGTCCATTATGGGTATCAGATACAGGACATCATCGATTGTTGGGATGGCGAAATTTACCCACCAAAGATAGTCAAAGTGCTGATTGGGTAATTGGACAACCAGATTTTTACCATGAAGGACAAAATGCTAAAGGTACGCCTGGAAGGGCAACCCTAAGTGTACCAACGGGAATTTGTGCCTGTGGGGAAGGATTAGCTGTAGCAGACGCTTGGAACCACCGCGTATTGATTTGGAAAAAATTACCAGAAGATAGTAATGTTCCCGCACATTTGGTATTAGGACAAGCTAATTTTACTGATAATGAACCAAATCGAGGCAGTCAATTAGCCGCAGCAAATACAATGCACTGGCCTTATGGAGTTTTCTATCACCAAGGAAGGCTATTTGTAACTGATACTGGCAATCGTCGGGTACTAATTTGGCAGCAATTACCAACTGAAAATGGTCAACCTGCTGATTTAGTGCTGGGACAACCTGATATGATATCGCGTAATGAAAATGGCGGCGGTTCTCCTACAGATGCGAGTATGCGATGGTGTCACGATATTAGCTTTTGGAGAGACAATCTAGTTGTTGCTGATGCCGGAAATAACCGTGTGATGATTTGGCAGGGAATGCCAACAGAAAATAATGCCCCTTGTACAGTGGTATTGGGACAAAAAAGCTTTGATGCTGTGGAGATGAATCAAGGAGTTTATTTTCCCAATGCTGCCAGTTTGAGTATGCCTTATGGAGTTGATGTTGCAGGCGATTGGTTAGTAGTTGCGGATACAGCTAATTCTCGCTTGCTTGGATGGAAAAAGCCAGAATCAATTCTATCACTGCAAGGTAAGGAGGCAGATGCGATCGCAGGGCAAACAAATTTTAAAAATAAAGGTGAAAATCGTGATTTTGGGCTGCCAACAAGAGAAAGTTTAAATTGGTGTTACGGTATAAAAATTTGTGGCAAGACTGCGGTAATAGCTGATTCTGGAAACAACCGAATTTTGCTGTGGCAATTTAATTATGGCGACTGAAGAAATCAGAGTTCGCGGTACAGTTCAGGGTGTGGGATTTCGCCCGACTGTTTATCGTCTTGCCAAAGCCTGCGGTTTGCGGGGAGATGTTTGTAATGATGGACAAGGTGTCTTAATTCGGGCGTCTGGTAGCGAAGCAGCTTTAGCAGAATTCGTCATCCGATTACAGCAAGAATGTCCACCTCTAGCCAGAATTCAGGAAATCATCAGAACGCCTTGTGCAGGTGAATTTAACTTTGAGGATTTTGCGATCGCCAGTAGTGTCAGTAGTAAAGTGAAAACAGAAATCTCCCCTGATGCTGCTACTTGTCCTCAATGTCAGAAAGAAATTTTTGACCCCTTTAGCCGCTTTTACCGTTATCCCTTCACCAACTGTACCCATTGCGGCCCCAGATTGAGTATTATTCGCGCCATTCCCTATGACAGATGCAATACCAGTATGTCTGCATTTGCCATGTGTCCCGAATGCGAGAAAGAATACCACGATGTCGAAAACCGCCGCTTTCATGCCCAACCTGTAGCTTGCCATATCTGCGGTCCCAAAGCTTGGTTAGAACGTGCTGATGGTAAATCGGTTACAGCGTCCATGTTCTCCATGATGGATGATGTTGATGCTGTCTGTACGCTGTTGCAAAAAGGCGAGATTGTGGCAATTAAAGGGTTAGGTGGTATTCACTTAGCTTGCGATGCAACTGTGGAAGCCGCTGTTCAAAAATTGCGTCAGCGTAAAAGGCGCTATCATAAACCTTTGGCTTTAATGGCAAGAGATATAGAAATAATTGCCGAATATTGCATCATCAACACCAAAGAAAGAGAATTATTAACAAGCCCCGCCGCGCCTATTGTTTTGTTGCAGAAAAAAGCACTAGAAACCAGAGAAGAAATTGTTACTTCTAACTCTTCCCTATTCACTCAGCACTCAAGACTCAGCACTCAGCACTCTATCGCCCCTTCTGTAGCACCTGGGCAAAATAGCCTCGGTTTTATGCTACCTTATACGCCCTTACATCACTTAATTCTCAAGCGAATGAATCGCCCGATTGTGTTAACTAGTGGCAATTTATCTGATGAACCGCAATGTATTGATAATGGAGAAGCACGGGATAGGTTAGGCAAAATAGCCGATTATTTTCTTTTTCACAATCGAGATATTGTTAATCGCGTAGATGATTCAGTAGTGCGGGTTGTTGGCGATAAAGTCCAAACAATTCGCCGCGCCAGAGGATATGTACCGGCACCAATTAACTTACCACTTGGATTTGATAAAATTCCGCCGATTTTAGCAATGGGTAGCGAGTTAAAAAATACCTTTTGCTTAATACGAGAAGGAGAAGCAATTCTCTCGCAACATTTGGGAGATTTAGAAAATGCAGTAGCTTTTAATGCTTACCAAGATGCCTTAAATTTATACTTAAACTTATTTGAGCATCAACCAAAAGCCATAGCCGTTGATAAACATCCAGAATATCTCTCATCAAAACTGGGTAAAGAATTAGCAGCCGCTAACCAAATCAAAATTTATCATATCCAGCATCATCACGCTCACATTGCCGCTTGCATGGCAGAAAATGGTATTACTCTCAATTCCCCGCCAGTTTTAGGTATTGCTTTAGATGGCTTGGGTTATGGCGAAGATGGTACATTTTGGGGTGGAGAATTTCTTTTAGCAGATTACTATAAATTCCAGCGACTGGCAACATTTAAACCAGTGGCAATGATTGGTGGAGAACAAGCAATTTATCAGCCTTGGCGTAACACTTATGCTCAACTAATAGCAGCCGATAGCTGGCAAAATTTAACACAAAAATATGGAGAATTAGAAATATTAAAATTTTTAGAGCAAAAGCCGCTAAAGTTGCTCAATCAGCTTATGGAAAAGAAGATTAATTCTCCTCTAGCTTCCTCAACAGGACGATTATTCGATGCCGTAGCAGCAGCAATTGGGATTTTTCAGGAAAAATGTAGCTATGAAGGACAAGCTGCGATCGCAATGGAAACTTTAGCCGATATCGATAGCTTAAATAATGATAAAGAAAAGCAAAATTATCCTTTTAATTTTACCTTTTTCGATAGTATTTATTATATAGACCCTAGCCCTATATGGCCAGCCTTGCTCACAGACTTACAACAGCAGATATCTCCAGTGATAATAGCTGCAAAATTTCATATAAGTTTAGCCAAAGCAATTGTCGAGATGGTCAAAAATCTCTCTCAAGAACATCTTATTAATCATGTCGTCCTAACAGGAGGCGTATTTCAAAATTGTATTTTATTAGAACAAGTTATTAAAGGCTTACAAACAATAAAAATAAACGTCTTAACTCACAGCTTAGTTCCCTCAAATGATGGCGGCATATCCTTAGGACAAGCTATTATTACAGCCGCTAAATTAATAGATTGATTCTCCTTAATAACCTAACACACTCACACTCTTCTTAAATCCTCTCTGCGTTCTCCGCGCCTCTGTGGTTCGTTTATCTTCAAAAAGGAAAATAACAATGTGTTTGGGCATTCCTGGTCAAATAGTCGAAATAACAGACGTTAATCATAAATTAGCCATTGTCAACGTTGGAGGTGTCAAACGACAGGTAAACATTGCTTGCATAGTTGACGAACAACATCCCCCAGAAGCTTGTATTGGAGATTGGGTATTAGTTCATGTAGGCTTCGCTATGAATCGTATTAACGAACAAGAAGCAGCAGAAACATTACAACTATTAGAAGAAATAGCAACAGCGCAAGCAGGAGTTAGTACTTAAGTAATCTCTTAATTCTATGAAATACCTATTTTATTCTTGCTTGCTTTCTTCTTTCGTGTGCTTTGCGTACTTTGCGGTTCGTTAAAAAAATTCTCTTCTAAAAAGCTAACCCAACACTTCCTCACACACAATATGAAATATGTTGACGAATTCCGCGAACCAGAAAAGGCTGAAGGCTTACGCCGTGAAATTACCAAAATCAGCCAACAGCTAGCAAGACCAATCAAAATCATGGAAGTATGCGGCGGACATACCCATTCCATATTTAAGTATGGTATCGAAGAAATTTTACCCGATCGCATTGAATTAATTCATGGCCCTGGTTGTCCAGTATGCGTTATGCCAAAGGGAAGGTTAGATGATGCGATCGCAATCTGCCAAAATGATAACGTCATCTTTGCCACCTTTGGCGATGCCATGCGAGTTCCTGGCTCTAAAACTAGTTTGCTGCAAGCCAGAGCCACAGGCGCAGATATCCGCATGGTATACTCGCCCCTAGATAGCTTACAAATAGCCAAAGATAACCCCGACAAAGAAGTTGTATTTTTCGCCTTAGGCTTTGAAACCACAGCCCCCAGTACCGCCTTCACCATCCTGCAAGCCGCAGCCGAAAAAATTCCCAACTTTAGTATGTTTTGTAATCACGTCCTCGTGATTCCCGCCCTACAAGCACTACTAGATAACCCCGACTTGCAACTAGATGGATTTGTCGGTCCTGGCCATGTCAGCATGGTAATTGGCACTGACCCTTATCAGTTTATTTCGCAACAATATCATAAGCCAATTGTTGTCTCAGGATTTGAACCCTTAGACATTCTCCAATCGATTTGGATGTTGTTGCAACAGCTATTAGAAAATCGCTGCGAAGTCGAAAATCAGTATAATCGAATTGTCCAACCTGCGGGAAATCAAGTTGCATTAGCAGCTATCAACCAAGTTTTTACAGCGCGAGAAAAATTTGAGTGGCGTGGCTTAGGTGATATCCCTTATTCAGGCTTACAAATTCGTTCAGAATATGCGCAATTTGATGCCGAAGTAAAATTTACTATTCCTAGCCTAAAAGTTGCCGACCATAAAGCTTGTCAATGTGGAGAAATCCTCAAAGGAGTCTTAAAGCCTTGGCAGTGTAAAGTATTTGGTACAGCTTGCACGCCAGAAACCCCTATTGGCACTTGTATGGTATCTTCCGAAGGTGCTTGTGCTGCCTACTATAAATATGGCAGACTATCTACTCTTGCCAAAAAAACAATCCAAGAAAAACCCAAGCTAGATTTATCTCAAGAACCTCTGCCATCCTGTAGTACATCTTTGGTATAGCTAATCTCAACCACATATTTGAGGAAAAATTTTATGCCATTTGTCACAGTTAAAATTGCTAGAGGACACTCCATCGAAAAAAAGCGGCGGCTGGTGGAAGCAATTACTAATGCCCTAGTTTCAGCTTTAGATACCAAGCCAGAATGGATAACCATTCATATTGATGAATTTGAACGAGAAAATTGGGCTGTAAATGGTCTATTACATTGTGATAGACATCGTGGCAGACACGATGAGGCAGGCAGATAACATAGGGGCACAACAATGTTGTGCCCTTACCGATAACAGCTAAAAAAATGAGGGGAATTTAAATGACCACTAACAATCATCAACGTCAACTGTGGCTACTTGGTTTAATAGTTATTAATATCTTTGCTTCCGTTCTACATTATATTTATCAATACCCAGAACCGTCTTGGTTTACGCCTCAGCTCACAGACTCTCTTTGGTTGATCATGACACCCTTGGGATTAGCTGGATATTATCAATATATTAAAAAAGCATTTTCATCTGCATATTTATGCCTATATACATACATTATCATGAGTCAGATTACTTTAGGTCACTACGTTATTACTCCTTTGTGGCATCTGTCTCTAAAAATGAATACATTGATTTTATTTGAATCTATTACAGCAATTCCTCTATTACTTTTCGTAGCTTGGTCGCAACTGTTCCTCAAAGAAGGTAACGAAGCCACACAATAAGTTTCTTTGTCATTAGTCATTGGTCATTTATTATTTCCGCGCGTCTTTGCGTCTCCTTGCCTCTGCTATCCGCTTCATCCCTTTTTTGTATATGGTACTTCCTTCTGCCCGGTTGGTGAGTTTCGGCTACGCTCAACTGCCGCGAAGTCGAACCACTACCCTCTGCCTAATATTAAAGCAATTTCAACATGGACTTTTCACCAAGTACCTCAGCACAAAATTCGCTATTTGAAAAGCTGGAAAAAATCCGTCGTCGGCAAAGTAAAGTGCGAGATACTCATATTACCCTCGCACATGGTAGCGGTGGTAAAGCTATGCACGATTTAATTGACGATATCTTTGTCAAAAGTTTTAATAATCCAATTCTTTCCCAGTTAGAAGACCAAGCTAGTTTTAATTTAGCCAGTCTGATGCAACATGGAGACAGACTAGCTTTTACCACTGATTCTTATGTTGTAGACCCTTTATTTTTTCCTGGTGGTGATATTGGAGAATTAGCCGTTAATGGCACAGTTAACGATTTAGCAGTGAGTGGTGCTAAACCTTTATACCTTACCTGTAGCGTAATTTTAGAAGAAGGTTTAGCTGTAGAAACTTTACGAAGTGTGGTTGCCAGTATGCAAGTAGCCGCAAATCAAGCAGGTATTCAAATTGTAACTGGCGACACAAAAGTTGTTCATCGTGGTGCTGCTGATAAACTGTTTATTAATACTGCCGGCATTGGCATAATTCCCAAAGGCGTTGAGATTTCTGCTCATAAAATCCAACCAGGCGATGCGATAATTGTTAATGGTGATTTGGGCAATCATGGGACAGCAATTTTAATTGCCCGTGGTGAATTAGCATTGGATACTGATATTGAAAGTGATTGCCAACCATTGCACGGCTTAGTAGAAAACATCCTCAAAGTTTGCCCCGAAGTTCATGCTATGCGCGATGCAACACGCGGCGGTTTAGCTACAGTATTAAATGAATTTGCCCTTAGTTCTAATGTAGGAATTCGCCTTTACGAAGAATCTATCCCAGTGCGTGAAGAAGTCAAGGGTGTTTGCGAAATTCTTGGTTTAGATCCCTTATATTTAGCCAATGAAGGTAAGTTAGTACTAGTAGTACCTGGCAAATATGCTGAGGCTGTTTTATCAACCATGAAATCTCATCCAGCAGGAAAAGATGCTGAGATTATTGGTGAAGTAATTACAACGCCTCCAGGCGTAGTTTTGTTAAAAACAGTTTTCAATGCTGAACGAATTGTTGATATGCTAGTAGGCGATCAACTGCCACGAATATGTTGATTATTGCTTGCTATGTCTGAAAATATTCCAGGTATATTTTAATCAAAAACCGCCGATGGACGAGCCAGTGCGTTGGGCGGGTTCCCCGGCTTGTTCGCCGCAGGCGTTCCCGCAGGGTAGCAACTGGTGTGCCGATAAAGGCAGAGAAATTATCGGTATATCCTACGGTGAAAAAGGTAAGCATCTATATCAGCATTTATTAGCAATTGTAATTTCATAATGGTGAATTTATGCACGAACTAGGAATTACGCAAAATATTGTGGCAATTGTAAATGAACATGCCAATGGTAACAAAGTGAGCCGAGTTTTATTAGAAATAGGCAAGCTTTCAGCTATTATGCCTGATGGTATCCGTTTTTGTTTTGATATTTGCACTAAAGGTACAGTTTTAGAAGGTGCAGAATTAGAAATTAGAGAAATACCTGGCTTGGCTGAATGTAATCAATGTGGTGCAAAAATTCCTTTAGAAAAACCATTTGGTATTTGTCAATGTGGTAGCGTGGAATTGAATTTACTAACTGGTGAAGAACTAAAACTTAAAGAAATCGAAATAGAGGAAATATGTGTGTAACTTGTGGCTGTTCTGACAATGGAGAAAGCAAAGTCACAAATTTGACAACAGGTGAAGTTAACCATTATCATCACGATGCTTCTCACACTCATACTTTACCTGACGGTACTGTAATTACCCATGATCACAGTCATGATAAGCATTCAGAAGCATCACAAATTCATGCCAAAATGCATGGCACAACGATATCTTTAGAGCAAGATATTTTAGCAAAAAATAACCTACTAGCTGCCCAAAATCGTGGCTGGTTTAAAGGTCGAAATATCCTTGCCTTAAATTTAATGAGTTCTCCTGGTGCAGGGAAAACTACTCTGTTAACTCGCACTATCAATGACTTAAAATCCCAAATATCTATCAGTGTCATTGAAGGCGATCAAGAAACAACCAATGATGCTCAAAAAATAAAAGAAACAGGCTGTAAAGTTGTCCAGATAAACACAGGTACAGGCTGCCATTTGGATGCATCAATGATAGAAAAGGGTTTACAACAACTCAACCCACCGTTGAACTCAGTTGTGATGATTGAGAATGTTGGTAACTTGGTTTGTCCCGCCTTATTTGATTTGGGAGAACAAGCCAAAGTAGTAATTCTTTCTGTTACAGAGGGAGAAGATAAGCCAATCAAATATCCGCATATGTTCCGTGCTAGTCAGGTGATGATTCTGACTAAAATTGATCTGCTATCTTATGTGCAATTTGATGTCCAAAAATGCATAGAATATGCACGACAGGTAAATCCTGAGATTCAGATTTTTCAAGTTTCTGCTACCACAGGCGCAGGGTTACAAAATTGGTATGGATGGTTATCAGAAAAGATAGCTAACTTATCAAAGCTCATTTCTGCATAAATTGTGGAACTTCAGGCAATTTGCTCAAAATGAAATTACGGTTAAGGAAACAACTTAGTAATGATGAGAACGCAGGGACGCGGGAAAAATTAGCTCTATGAATACAACTTACTACAAACACAGATGCACACTCAATACGGTTCGGTTAAGGGGAAAAGGGAAAAGGGGAAAGGTTTAAATTCACCCTTAACCCTTTTTCCCTTATACCATTTCACCTAAATAATGATACAAATACGCGGGTAAGGGTTTAGCAATGCTCATTGGTGTCAACTTAAGCTAAAAGCTATATACGGCGGGCGTTGTACAAATACCTCGCGCCCTCATCCCCTAACCCCTTCTCCCCCAGGAGTTGGGGAACTAAATCTCTTGCTCCCTTCTCCCACAGGGATAGGGGCTGGGAGTGAGGGCGAAACCTTGCACAAGAGCGGGTTTCACGTTAAGTTGTCACGTATGAGCAATGCTAAACCCCTACGAAAAATTTATGTGTATCAGGATTTTCGTGAATTGATATTACCCTTTGCCCAAACTACAAGGGAAATGAAAAGTGCTTATCTGAACTGTATTGGATGCACACTGATATTTATCTGTGTTTATCAATGTGCATCTGTGGTTCGATAAAAAAACATTGACTTTTGCAAGCAGCTTATTCTATTGATTCACTAGGTAGATAATCAGGGTCGATGCCGAGAGAACGCAAATACTCTGCTAACTTTTCTGCTCGGATATTTTCCTGTTCTGCTCGTTCCTCAGCTGTGAAATAGCGATCGCCATGTTCATCATACCAAGACAGAGCTTCTTGTTGAATCCCACCGATTATAGCTTGGTAGCGTGCAATACCCAAACCCACTTCCGGCATCCAGTAAGGTTCACCTATCTGTAATTCATAGTTTCCATCAATCAACTTATACAGTTCAAACGGTTGATGTTGGTCGCGCTGCCAAAATTCGGGATTGTAAATTACATAGTACAACACACCCAGTTGCCGATATATCGCCATTTTTTCATCGTATTCGCCCCCCTGTACGTGGGATACCAGCTCTAAGGTGAGTATGGGAACTACCTCATGTTCTTCCCAGACGGCGTAACTATTGCGCGACTTGCCACCTTTCTTGCGTTCCACTCCTAAACTCAAAAAAGCGTCTGGCACTACAGGTACTCTAGGATTCACCCCTGTGGTATGATAGATTGCCATGTCTACTCCGAAGAACCAATCCATCCGATTTGCCCAAATTAAGTTGAGTAAGAAAAGTAAAACATTGGGCAAAAAATTTTGGTCTTCGTTATCCACTGGGGTATCGTCACTGCAAGGTAGTTCGTCAGTACTTGCTAACGCATTTTTGAGATCAAGTGAGAACATAACCGTTGTCTCGCTGGCGTTGAGTTCTTTTATTATAGGCAGCGAAGAAGACGCGGTGAAGCAAAGACGCGGGGACGCGGAGAAAATTGTCCCCGCGTCCCCGTGTCTCCTTGCCCTCTTAAAGCCAATCTCGATAAGCAGAGATTTCATTCACGCTAATCTCAAACGGCCCACCCTTACCAAATGGGGGATAAACGCGGATTTTGGCGTTAGTGGTAAACCGTTCTAATCTATTGCCTATTTGGGGAATATTGCTGACTATATGCCAGTAAGAGACAATATCAGGGCAATCGATGATTAACATCAGGATAGTAGCATTACTTGTGAGATACCATTGGCATTGAGCTAACAATGTTTGCGTAATGCGATCGCAAGCTTGATAGAAGCATCTGCCAATTGATTGTTCCAGTTCCAGATGCAACATTCCATCCATTTTTGTGACTTCGGTGGGAGGTAAATCATCTGGTGGAAGCAAGGGTAACTTAGACATAATTCCGCACCTCTTGGGTGTAGCGCGTCAAACTCTCCAGGTTTTTTTGCAAATCGCAAGATGAGGGTTTGATTGCCAGCGTGCCTAGATTTAATTCATCCTGAAATAATTTGATTTTGTCTCGACAGGTTTTGACATCACCAATAATTGAGTTCTCCAACAAATAGTCTTCTTCAAAACAAATATTGGTGCGATCAAATGGTTTATGGCCAGTAGAACTTTTCTGCATGACTACAGCTGCATTTGCTGTCATTTTTTGGCTGAATTTGCGGATGAAAGGCAACGCCTCAGTTACTGCTTCGTCGTATGTCCTGGCAACATAAAAGAAACGAGTCAGTATTAGGTCTTCAGAACCACTAGAATTTAAGGCACGGTATTTAGCAACAGTATTCCGCAATCTGGGCAGAGAAAATGGTGGTCCCCCCATTAAGCCGAAGGAATGTTTAGCGGCAAACCCTATACCGTCATCATCCCCACTGGCTACATATACCGGAATCTGTCGTTGCAGAGGTTTTGGGTAAACTGTCAGGCGATCGCATTGATAAAATTGCCCATTAAATGATACATCTGTTTCATATAAAAGCTTCTGAATCAATGCCATTGCCTCTAGCATCTGGGCACGAGATTCACCCATTGATGTGGCAAAATGCTTGTTCTGTTCGGGAAATGGCCCGCCTTTGGCAATCCCAAATAACAATCTGCCATTGCACAGGTTATCCAAGGTGGCAATGTCCTCCGCTACCCTAATCGGGTTATGAAACGGCAGTAACACCGCGGCTGTGCCTAGTTGGATAGTTGAAGTCAAAGCTGCTAAGTGCGCTATCAACACCAACATCGAAGGGCTAAGATTGGATTCACTAAAATGATGCTCACTCACCCAGGCTTCCTCAAAGCCTAAGCTTTCCGCCTGTTTTACCAATGCAACTTGTTCTGTGATGGCACGGCGGGCATCCTGATGATGATTATCGTAATTGCAGAAAAGTCCTGTTTTCATTGTTTGCTGGCGATCGCTATTTTTAAGATGCAGCAACCCAATGTAACTCTAACCATAAGCGGGGATTGTTCTGCTTTAACTTCGACATCGGATCGCGTAACAATCGCCCGGCATTCATACAAACTACTTGAATCAGTCCCATATTATCTGCTATTTCTCTGAGTACGTCTTTTTGGGCTTGTATATCAGGAAGCATTTCTTCCGAACAATAAATCGCTATATACTGCAAACGTCTAGCGGGTTTTCCCCAAAAACAGGTAATGACCTTCACATAACAACTATCAAGTAATTCTCCAACGCTTGGGTAATAGTGAGTGACAACTCTTGTGAATTCTTTGGCTAGGATGTCTTCAGCGATCATAGCAATTGATATTTCTGTAGCGTTCATCACGATATCAATATAACATAAATTGTCAGTCAAAGATGACATTAAGTGCTACTTCTTTAGGAAGAAATATTAAAAATTAACCTTATTTAAAAACATACAAAAAGGAGTGATATTTTATTTGATATCACCCCTGACCTGCTAAATATTTAAAATTATGAATTCAAAATTTTCTACAAGAGCGAATTGTCAAATGTTCAGAGTCAAAAAGTTTTAGATGTAGGGTATATTATGCCGTATTGAATTGTCGATGGTGCGTTACGCTAAAGCGATAACACACCCTACAGTTGAATGTCACTGAAATAAGATGGATTTAGATCCCCGACTTCTTCAAGAAGTCGGGGATCTGAACAGCCATTTTTGCTTAAGTAAGTGACATTCCACCCTACAGTTGAATTTTCTTAACTAAATGTATGTTGAGTGTCCGCTTGCGAAACCTAATATACACAAAATCTAATTCCAAACCTTTTTACAGTGGCGTATCTTAACTCTTGAATACCACTTGACTCTTGACTCTTATCTAGCATTACGTTCAGACACTAAAACTTCTGCGACAAGCTGTGGTAAATCTACAAGGTCAACATATCCATCTGAACCCCGAATAGGTGAGATAAATGTATAATCTGGATCGCAGGCTCCGGTATCGTAGACTTGAATAAACCAGCGATCGGGAAATCCGGCTACACCCAGTTCTACAATGTACCAGCTCTCACCAATCAGACGAGCATTTACAATTGTGAACCACTCTCTGTCGTATTCGGAGATATTCCAATCCGCCATGAGAAACTCGAACGCTATTTGTCCAGCGTCAGTTGCAGTCAATAGCATTGCTACTCCTTAGTTGAAACTTCTGGTTCAGAATCAGGTTCAGAATTGGCAGCTTCAATTTCAGGATACAACCCTAGTTGCTTCGCTAATTCACGACCAATAAAAAATAAAAACTGAGCACTATCTTGATTACCTTCATGTGCAAACACAGTTGCCACTTTTAACACTGCATATACAAAGTCAGAATCAATTAATTCTGGATGTGCTTCTAAAACTTCTGGTTCTTGACCATTAGGGCATTTGAGTAGCTGATCGATTAAATCAAAATATAGGACTTGGCGTTCTTCTGTCATGGTGCCTTTGTTGATTTAGTATGAGTGAATTTGGAATTAATTACTGTTCGATGCTTTGCTGCCACAGCCGTTCTAGCATTTCAACTTGTTCTTGAAAAACAGCATTACGGTAAACAAGATATCTGTCGTAACCAATAATCCCTAACCCAACACAAATGGGGGTTATTAAGAAAAACCATTCCAAGATAGTTGCTAGTTGATATTGCTCTACAGCAGTCAAATTTTGTGTTTCTAGATTGGGATTAGAAGTGCTTATGCTTTCCTGATTGCTAGTGAAAGGTACACCTTCATTTTGGGAAAACAGGAAGTCGTTGGCTCTACTATTATTGTTCACTTCACAAGTTGAATTCTGTGCTTTTACTAACTCTATATGCCGTCCATAAACCATGCTAAATACTAATATCGCTGGAGATAGCACAGCTAAGGTAACTATACAGACTGTGAGAACATTTAAAAGCTTGACCTTCATCTTGGTTTTCCCTTCCTAGGTAGTATGCACCCAGTAAGATATAACTTTTGTTATTTATCTACAAAAATAGAACTGATCCTAAAAAAGTTATCAGTTAACAGTTTGCAATTTTCAGGAGGTTTACTCTGAACTAATTAGTAAACTAGAGTTAGTTGCAAGTAAGCATTGAGTTAATATGACAAATATCTTTTTAAACATATCCCAGTTGATAAATTAGTATTCAGTAATACTGAAATAGTTTATTATTGAGATTAGAACTGACGCACTCAGACCCTAAAATGTAGTTTCTTTTGACAAATAGGGAGTTAAGAAGTCCCCCCTTCATCTCCAGACTGTTGCCTAGGAATGTTGGGGGGTAGAGGGGAATCTCTGCGTAAATCCTATACGTTTTATATCAGCCGCTTTTCTAAATAGCGGTTTAGCTGAGTTGGATCATATTTATTAAAGTTATTAAAGTTGTACTCAAAGGCTGTAACTTTTATCTGATAAGTAATCCAAAAATTATTTAGGGTATGGGTACTAGTATTTTTGGGGCAATGTCCTAGTATTTACGATTTAAGGTTCGGGTCTTTCTGCACTCAACCTCAAAGTCAGACTGACGGCTGATATAAAGATGCTCTTTTGCTAGTTATATACCAGATAAAACTTGTACTCAAAAAATATATTCTCGCCTAAAAATATCCAAAGTCATTAAAAAAAACAATTAAAATTGCCCAAATAAATATTTTGTTCTAGATAAACTAAAAAATCATAAAATCGAATTTAAAATCTTGGATATATCCCAGCTTAATTACTAAATTCAAAAATCGAATTTTAGCAAAAAATAGTAATATTTTAGACAGGGAAACTTTTCAGTTTAAATTATGGAAACTATAACCCTGTAACAAGAATCAATAGAAAAATTTCCGTACTTACTGCCTAAATTGTTCCAATTTTGTGGTTTAGTAAGAGTACATACCTCATGCACTCACTAACACTCAACTATCAATTAAATACATACAAGCTTACTGTTATAAGTAAAAAATACCTGGTGTTCGGATTTAGAATCTTAGGAGTTAATTAATGCGGATTGCAAAAGATGTAACAGAACTTATTGGACGAACTCCTTTAGTTGAACTCAATAAGATACCCCAAGCAGAGGGAGTAGGAGCGAGGATAGTTGCCAAACTCGAAGGTATGAATCCAGCGGCTTCAGTGAAAGACCGAATTGGGTTGAGTATGGTACTCTCGGCAGAAGCCGAGGGTTTGATTGAGCCAGGAAAAACTATTTTAGTAGAGCCAACTTCTGGCAATACAGGAATTGCTCTAGCGATGGTAGCAGCCGCACGTGGCTACCATTTAATTTTGACAATGCCTGAAACCATGAGCAACGAAAGACGGGCGATGCTACGCGCTTATGGTGCAACATTACAGTTAACACCAGGCCCAGAAGGGATGCGGGGAGCAATTCGCAAAGCCGAAGAAATTGTGGCTAACACTCCCAACGCATATATGCTACAACAGTTCCGCAACGCCGCTAATCCCAAGATTCACCGAGAAACCACCGCAGAAGAAATTTGGGCTGATACGGATGGTGAAGTGGATATTGTGATTGCAGGGGTAGGTACTGGTGGGACAATTACTGGGATTGCCGAAGTACTGAAACAACGTAAGCCAAGTTTTCAGGCGATCGCAGTTGAACCTAGCAACAGTCCGGTATTATCTGGTGGGGAAGCTGGGCCGCATAAAATTCAAGGTATTGGTGCTGGCTTTGTTCCTGATGTTCTCAAGCTGGAATTGGTTGATGAAGTGATTCGCGTCAGCGATGAACAGGCGATGGTATTTGGACGACGGTTGGCGAAGGAAGAAGGCTTGTTATCTGGGATATCTTCTGGTGCGGCGTTGTGTGCTGCACTGCAAGTAGCTAAACGTCCCGAAAATGCCGGAAAGCTCATCGTGATGATTCAGCCTTCCTTCGGCGAACGTTATCTCAGCACCTTGATGTTCCAAGATTTGACACTGGAACCTACAGTTGTGCGTTAGTGACAGTAGGTAGGGGCACGGCATCCACAATCGCTAGGTGTATCAAATTATATTACTGGTGCCGTGCCACTACGAAGAATTTATACTCGCTCAACAACTTCATCTTTTTCCCAAATAACTGATTCTTCCATTGTCCCAAGCTCTGCAAAAGCTTTGGCAGCTTTAAGGGTTGTATTCAAGTCAACGCAGGACTTAGCCGGATAAACACCTTCTTGACCCCCAACTATCACGAATTCATCCATATCTGATTTAGATGGGTCAACAAGATAATGAAAACTCTCATTATCAAATGTCAAATACACTATATATTTTCCTAAACCACCACCCACCGCCATGTGAGTTTCGCTGTCTGTTTCTAAAGTTACAAGTGTTTTGTGATGCCCGTCTAACTCTCTAATCGCTGATTCTATTTCTTGCCAGCTATGCGCTTGCTCTAAACTTCCCTTGTTCTGATTACCAATCCAATCTTCAACTGAAAATTTTGTTATAAACATAATTAATCTCACATCAGTGTAATTGTCTGACGACCGCTAGGGCTAATAACTTCTATTTCTTCTAGATCAAGCTGTCTAGCCATTCCTTTCACACCTCCGTTTTGACCACACGCTCTACAAAGATCCCGATCAACTGTTAAACGCGCTTTTCCTCCTCTTAATCCTGCATCAAAAGCTTGTTGAAAGGTATCAGCTTCAGCGTGTGTGCGACTAATTGGATTTACTTTAAGTGTAATCTTTCTGCGATTGGGGTTACTGCCTGCACTGATATCAAAAAATACACTACCACCTATCTCTAACTTTGCAATTGTAGCGCGATCGTTTTCACTACCTGCTGGAGGAAGACCAAGCTGTTGCCTATACTCTGCTAATTCTTCAAAAATCAGCAGATATATAAGCTGTTGCACCTCCTGCGCTGAAGCTAAAGTGTTTATATCTGGATTTTTTACTACCTCTTCTGAACCAACGGGACAGCTATAAACTACATAAGTCCATATTCCAGGATTACCGGCTGAAGCACTTTCACCCTCATAAAAAGTAACTGTTCCATCTTCTTCGCACTCATAATAAGCTGAGTAAACATCTTTCCAATCGCAATCTGAGTTTTCTAGCGTCTGTCGAATTTCAGCTAATACTCCAGCAAGATGATGAGGTTCAGTTTCTCTCTGGACTAAACGCTCTCCCTCCCACTCAAAATTGTGTAACTCAAGAGGCATTGCAACAAAGCTTTTAAACAGAATTAAGTTCCAGTTTACTTCCCTATCTAACCTGAGTTCGGGATAAGAAATCCTCAAACCCCTTGATTTTTCGTTGTCTGATCTGAAACTTTGTTTTCATATATTTTCAATAAGGCATGTTGTTGATATTAATCTCATTTGTGAACCTTATTGACGAAACGATTCCACTTTAATCACTTCTTTTACCACTTAGAATTTTGCTCAATCTATACACAATAAGCTTTTTAGCTTCTGGCTTAACCCGAACTCAGGTTATCTAATGATTTCATTGCTGAAGTGATTGAAGAGTTTTAGAGATGCAATTTAATTGAGCTAAGAATGAGTACATTATTTGAGCTACTGGAAAAAATTAAAAGCAAACCAGGGTTATATCTGGGAAGTGCCTCCATTACAAATCTGCGGATGTTTATTCTCGGCTATCGATTTGCGCGTACAGAAGTAGGTATTACCAATACCGAAGCCGAAACTGACTTTTACAAAAACTTCCAACCCTGGCTACAAAACCGCTTATCAATCCGTACAGTTAACGCTTGGGACAAAATTATTTTGCTCACCTGTACTGATGAAAAAGCAGGGTTTAATTATTTCTTTCAACTTTTGGATGAGTTTATTCAACGCGACAAAAGCCAAGATATCGAGCCAATTTTAGCCGAATCAACTGCACAAAATACCGATAAAGTGGCATGAAGCTCTTATAGGTTGGGTTGAACGTAGACGCGTAGCGGCTTCCCGCAGGGTAGTAAAACCCAAAAAACCCCTGGAAATGTTGGGTTTCGTTCCTCAACCCAACCTACGCCTATCGCCTGTTCTCGCTTAACTGTGGGAAATCCCTTTAGGAAATCATCAATGGACTCTCCGCCTTCAAATAATCCAGCAGGGTTTGCACAGGAACTCGCGTTCCGGCGAAGACTGGCGTACCACTCATCACATCTGGCGATGCAGTAATGATTGCTGGCTGACTCATTCTCAACCTTATAAAAGCATTGCTAGGCTGTCTTATTCTAATTTACCCAGATAATCTGTAAGCTTTCTGGCTTTCGTTCGTCGAACTCACGTTAAAAAATGCGATCGTTCCGCTTCTCTACACTCCAAAAGGAAAAAAGAACAAGCATAAAGGACTACTGAAGAATCCTCCCGAACGCGCACACAACACGAAAACCAGTAAGGTAGCTGATGAGGTCGCGCTCCGCCCCATCGTAGTTGAGGCGGGACGCGGAACGGCAGATTCTAGCATTGAAGATCCAAGAACCACCTCGCAGCGCGGCTCTTCCTTCTTTTTGATAAAGTTGATTATTATCATCAAACCACGCACTACCATCTGCTGGCGCTCCTTTATAGGTGCTATGCCAATCATCTTGACACCACTCCCAAACGTTCCCGTGCATATCGTATAATCCAAAGCCGTTGGGTGGAAAACTTCCTACGTCTGTTGTCTGCTGACGATTTTTGCCCTTTGGCTCAGAAGCATAAGTAAAAGTTCCATCATAATTGGCTAACTCTGTTGTAATTGTTTCCCCAAAATGAAACGGTGACGTTGTTCCTGCTCTACAGGCGTATTCCCATTCTGCTTCACTAGGTAAGCGGTATTGCTTGTTTGTATGTTGTGAAAGGCGATCGCAAAACTCCACTGCATCGTACCAAGACACTTTTTCTACTGGTCGGTTGTCTCCTTTAAATTGAGATGGGTTTGCTTGCAGGTCACGGTTAACTTCGGGTAATGCTGCTACTTTTCTCCATTGCGCTTGGGTGACTGGATGTTTACCCATAAAAAATGATTCAATCGTTACTTGATGCTGAGGTTTTTCATTATCTCTTCCTTCCTCTGCTGATGAACCCATCAAAAATTTGCCACTGGGAATCTCAACCATTTCTAAAATGACACCATTGCCTAAGTCTTCAGTAAAATATTGAGATTGACTTTTTTCTCGTTTAACTTCCTGACTTTTAGCATTTACCGTCACCACATCAAAGTTAAATACTTGTAGTTCAGGAGTTACTGACCTGTCTCCCCATGAGGAAGTAACAGACTCAGGATTTCTTGGGGATGTAGAAGACTGTGCCTTTTGCCTGTCAATTCTGATCCATGCTTTCTTTACGTCGGGATCTGACCCCCCAGCAGCCACATTCACCCGCAGCCATAATTGTCTAGCTAATTCCCAATCTCCTATAACTTCAGCTTGATAAGCATCTATTTTCAGTTGATTAATATCATTCAGCGTTGCGTAGTCGGGTAACAAAATTAGGTGTAGTTTTGTAGCAGGTTCGGCTATAGCATAGGGATTTTGCCGCGTTTTCCGATGCATTTGATTGATTGCGGGTACTCTTACTTGTAAATATCTGTCCAATCTTTCTACTGTGGCGCAGTTTCCTTCACCTGCTATTCTCAAACCTTCTAACAAAGCTTGGGTGAATGAGCCATGTTGTAACTGCTCAATTTCATAAGATTTTTGACTGGGACTGCAAGAGTAAAAGGTGACTACTCCCTGATGTTCTTCACCAATACCTTTTCCCAGCCTGCTGCCTTCATCGCGGCAAGCATCTAAAAACAACACTACATTATCTGCCCCACTGCGGCGCAATCTTTGGGTAACAAAATCCACAGAGATTGCTGTATGTTCTACGTCGCCTGGGTCGCTATCTATGAGCATAAGATAATCGCGATCGCCTTCCCGGCAACCATGACCTGCAAAGAAAAACCAGAGATTATCCCCTGGTTCCAAAAGTGGCTTTTCAAAGTTTGCCCGTAAAAATCGCCGCAAGTTACCGTAAGTTGGCTGAGTGGGTATTGGTGGATTGGTGGCAATTGGAGGAGAATCGTCAGTGAAGAGGAAAACTTGATCAAATCTGGCTTCCTTCCCAAACCAATCGCGCATAGCTTCGGCATCTAGTTTCGCGTAATTTAGGTGCTGGAGATTGTTGTATTGATTAATGCCAATTGCGATCGCCCAATTTTTAGCCATTCTGCGTTGGTATGCTCGTCTGATTGCCAGTTTAGGTGTTACTACTGAATAATAGTAATGCAAGAGTCAGGAGAGACGGGATTAATCGCGTCTGTATTGTAGGGTGGAATAGCACTTACTTAAGCAAAAGTTGCTTGCTGCCCAGATCCCCGACTTCTTAAAGGATACAGCTGGCGAATAGGGGGTCAAACCCTACAAGAGCCAACAGGGTTTGGGTGTGAAAAATCAACAAGTCTTCTCAACAAGGTGTGCGTTAAATCAGCGCACCTTTTTGAGCATGAAAATTGAAGACCAAGGCAGTTTGAACTATCCCTGGAAAACAAATGATCATAAATTTGAAGGCTTGTTAGTTAAGCACAATGAAGACGTAATCGAGCAAAAGAACTACTACGAGTGCGAGCCACAGTCGCATGATGAGACCAGTCAAAAAACCGACTTAAATTGATGGCACAAGCAGTGGCAATATGTTGTAAATGAGTCTTGGCGAGTCCAAAATATCTTGTTCGTCGCAAATCAAATCTGCCGACAGCTTGGGAAATAGTACCCTCAACACCAGCGCGATCGTGCATAGTTTTGTTGAAACTGTGGAGTTTGTTGTTGATGACGACGTTCCATGAGTGCCTGATATTCCTCACGCGGTCGCAACTTAATTTTGCGTGCCGCAGTAGCAGAAGAAGTACACAGATTTCTGAGTGGACAAGCAGCACAAGTCTGACGGTCAAAAACAATTTCAATTAAGGAATTGTGATGAGAGTCACGGGCAGTACGCCATAAACGATTGGAATTGCCTTGGGGAGAGATGGCAACTTGTTTGTCCCAATCAATCACAAACGCATTGACATCGAAACCTGTTTTGAACTTAGCTTGCCAACTCGGATCTACAGCCACTGGCCCAACGAGTGAAACTTGATAAGCCTGATGACTTTCAACTAATTGATAGGCATCTACATAAGCGGCATCCACATAATGTTCCTGTGGTAACAAGTCTTTTTGCGCCAACTGTTGATGAATTATCGATGTGATTTCCCCATCAGGAGTTGTGGCTGCTGTTGTTTCGACATGGGTAATCAGATTTGGGGTTGACTCATCACAGGTTTCACTCAGATGTACTTTATATCCCGTCCAATTGATCTCGCGTTTACTACTATTGCGAGCCTCGATATCATAGAGGGATTCAATACAAATTGAATTGGGTGGTAATCCTGTCTGCTCTGGATTTCGCCATACCAATCCATTGTGGTCAAATGTGTACTGCTTTATCCAAATTTTCCTTAATATCTCGACACTATCCAATTCCTGTAAATTGTCTTGGCTCTCACTACTAAACCAAATATGATGCAGCAGATAATGTCCATCAAATCCAATTTTTAGTGCTAATTCTGAGCGTTCTTTTTTGTCTTTTGGTAAGCGATAATTATCAAATCTCTGACTGTATCTCTCAAACCACTCATCACTGATAATTGCTTTCAACCATCTGGGTGCTACTTCTGCTATCGAGTTTAAGGCGGCTCTGATAGTTTCTCCTACCAATTCTAATCGATTTAGTTGTCGGATTGCTGCTATTACTTGTGTTGAATCTGTTCTTTGCTTTCCTCGCTGTTTGATCAGTTTTTTTTCTTGAAACTTTACTAACATCAAATCTCACAGTTTGTTTGCCAAACCATGCTCACATAATCGCCCGCGAAATTCGCTCAACACACTACAATCAAACCCTGAATCTGTGAGCTCTAACCCAAGTGCATATTTCCAGTCTATTCTACTCCTGACTGCATCCGCCGCTTGCCTGTCACTTAGGCCTTCGGCAAATTGCATCACTGTGATTAGCGCCAACTTTCCTGGCGACATCGCTGATTTGCCACAACCTATGGCAAATCAGGCAGCAAATTCTCTATCTGCGTATAACACTCCCAATTCGTCGTACATTTTCATATACATATTTCCGAGTGGGAATGACGCTCGTGCTATTTTTGCTATCTGTGCTGGTATTTCCCATTGATTCACAGGATGCAGTGTCATACGCAGCTATAAGAATATACTCTACTGTTGGTATCTTCTTAGAAGCTGCACTAGGTTTGTCAGGGGGTATTACCCCCTATTCGCCAGCTGTATCCTTAGAGAAGTCGGGGATCTTATCCCTCACAACTCGTCATAACTTTTACGATGAACCACTGTTTAAAAGGCGAAGACAGCGCAACTACGAACATTTCTATTACATCATTTTAGATGTGTCAGTCCACTACAAACATTAAAATTAATATTGGAAATTAAATAAAAATAGATGAACTCATGACTACATCTGTAAATACCACCAAAGTCTACGACGAAATTATAGATTTTATTGCAGCTGGAACTACTCCCCAAAGTGTAGTTAAGTTTCAACTTTCGGATTCAACAAAAGAGCGTTTAGAGTATATAGTCTACCAACACAAAATGGGGCAATTAACGCCAGAAGAAAAAAAAGAGTTAGATTATTTCCTCACGCTAGAGCATATTATGACACTAGCAAAAGCAAAGGCTCATCAGTATCTCAGTGCGGAGTAATTCTTTAAAGTGTCTAATCCTTACATTAATGTAGAATTGCGGCGTTTGGTTGCTCATCGCGCTGATTATATCTGTGAGTACTGTCTTGTCTCTGAAGTAAATAGATCGTCTGGTTGTCAAGTTGACCATATAATCAGCGTTAAACATGGCGGTTCAACAACAGCCGATAATCTCTGCTATGCCTGTATTTTCTGTAATCTGCAAAAAGGTAGCGATTTGGGTTCAATTAATTGGCAGACTGGAGAACTTGTGCGGTTTTTCAACCCACGTAGAGATTTTTGGGGAGAGCATTTTCAACTAATTGATGCTGTGTTCAACCAATCACAGATATTGGCGAAGTGACAGCACGGATTCTAGATTTTAACAGTGATGAAAGGATTCTAGAACATCAAGCTTTGAGAGCAGCTGGTCAGTATCCTTCGTCATCTGCACTAAAAAGGATAAATAAGTAAAGTAATTGTGTGCGATCGCATCCTTGACTGGGCATTCTATACTTAGCATTTCTCGCTACCTAAACCTAGAATTACCTCAGTAACAATACGATGGCTTATCAAAACATCACTGGCTCCATTTCACCGCAAGATATCCAAGAAATTAAAGCGGCGCTACAGACCATCCAAAAAAAGCTACCCTTTTTAATCACTCTCAGCAACGAAGAACGACGTAGATTGTTAAAAATGGGTGATAAAAGCCTTGCATTTGTGAACAATAGCGTCACTGCTGCTCAGTCAAACCGTGAAATTCTCCCAGCCAGTTTTGATGTTGAGGAACTTGTCCGGGATTATCAATTAGCCTCCGCACTCACCGAAGTTTTAACCTCAATGCGCCAAATTACTGAACAAGTAGATGATACTTTGCTAGCAGTCGGTAGCGAAGCTATGACTAGCAGTTTGACTGTTTATGACTATGTAAAGACAGCGGCGAAAAAGACTCCAGGTTTAAAAACTGTGGCTGAACAATTAGGCGAACGCTTCAAAGCTATCAAAAATAAATCGGCTAAAGTCGCATCTGGTTCGTGAGTAGTAAATCCTCATCGTAGCTATTTTCTAGTACAACAACTAGATTTTTTTATCTCACGCAAAGGCGCAAAGGCGCAAAGAAGATGCCGCAATTGTGGTTTACATGGATAAAAAATGCTGTGATGAGGCTTTTTTGTTCGTCAGCGAGGCTTTTTTGCTCGTCAGCGAGGTTATTTTGCTCGTCAGCGAGGCTTTTTTGCTCGTCAGCGAGGCTTTTTTGCTCGTCAGCGAGGCTTTTTTGCTCGTCAGCGAGGTTATTTTGCTCGTCAGCGAGGCTTTTTTGCTCGTTATGCAATCAAGGGGTGAGTTGATTGTGGGGATAAATGCGATCGCTAAAGAACTTGCAATTAAAAAAATACCGCAATGGTAGGGGCACGGCATAGATAAGATATCTGTTTCACTGAAAGTTTTTGGATGCCGTGCCCCTACAGTGTATTTCATTCAAATATGAATTAATCACAAAAGTATATAGATTTACAGACAGCAAATACTAAAACAAAGTTAAGAAACTAGGTTTTTAACCTAGCAAAATAATAAAATGAGAAACGTAACTGCATATACAGATATTCCATTTGTTGCCTCGTTTACCTCATATTTGTAAGCAGCTGAGTACAGCTTAATATATCGCAAAATAAGTTAGATAAAGAGTTGCGAAGTGTTACAGCTAGAGGGTTTTGTGATGAGTACAGAAAATCTTAACCCCCTACCTCATAAATACTAGTACCCCTAACATAAAAAGCTAGCACCCTTACCCCAAGATAAATTTTAAATCTTGCTGCAATGGGGGTTGCAGAGGTTGAGTACAAGCTTAATCAATTCAATAAATCCAATAGACATCGGATAGACTGTCATCTTTGAAGCTGCCTGATATAAGCATAAAAATAACACACGGCTCTTGAACCAGACAGTACCGATGCAACAGACATTAAATAGTATCAGAAATTCTCCGACTGCTATTAAGCCGGATTCTGCAAATACCTCCCTGCTGAAAAATCTACTCTCTGGCAATTTTTTTGAGCCATTATTGAGTGATTTTAAAATCATTTTTGAACGCGATCCGGCAGCGCGTAATTGGCTAGAGGTAGTATTTTGCTACCCAGGATTGCACGCTATATGTTTGCATCGTCTTGCTCATTGGTTGCATCGTCGCCGGGTGGTGTTCATCCCCCGCTTGATTTCTCACATCGGACGGTTTTTAACAGGAATTGAAATTCATCCTGGTGCAGATATTGGCAAAGGTGTATTTATCGACCACGGTATGGGTGTTGTCATTGGCGAAACTGCTATAGTAGGCGACTATACGCTGATTTATCAAGGTGTTACCCTTGGTGGGACTGGAAAAGAAAGTGGTAAGCGCCATCCTACCTTAGGCAATAACGTTGTGGTAGGTACAGGTGCAAAGATTTTAGGCAATATTCAAATTAGCGATCGCGTCCGGGTTGGCGCAGGTTCAGTTGTATTGCGGGATGTCCCAGCAGATTCTACTGTTGTTGGCATTCCCGGTCGAATTATTTCCCGCAAGCAAGGCGAACCGCTAGAACACGGTAAACTACCCGATGTTGAAGCTAGCGTGATTCGCTCGTTACTTTCTCGTATAGAACAACTCGAACAACAACTGCAAGAGTTAAGAGTCCAGAGTCAAAAGTCTACAGCCAACAACAAATGACAAATGATCAATGACAAGTGACAAAGGACAATTGCTAATGTTACCACCTAGTAGTTATAACGCCTTAGGCGATCAAGTTTTGCAAATACCATTTAGCGATCGCTGGCGAATCTATTACCGCTTGCAAGAATTAATGATTCCCTGTTCCTGTCCGGCTGATGGTTCATTACGGGTGCAAGTGAATAGTCTGCAAGCCGCGATGCTCGTTCGGAGTACTGTAATGCAATTTCTAGCTTCTCGCCAGGAGTTAGTAGATTGGTTGGAACGCTGTTGGCACTATACTGCTGAGTCTTGAGAACAAGATTCCATAAAATCTAAAATCCAAAATTGAATATTGTCAGCATTTATTGAGAATTTTTGCACATATGCATAATCATCTCTGAGGTTTAGAAGTAGAAGCTACTGTTCACTTGCGAATTTTATTGCAGACTGAGAAACTAAGGTATCAAGTAAAAATAAGTAGTGCGAGCCGAAAAGCTCGCGCGGGCTTTCCGGCCCGCACTACAAATATTGAATTGTTCAACTTATTTTTACACGACTCCAAACGCCAATTTCCTAAACTTCGGCAACAGATTCAAACTCACAAAACCCAGATTAAATCTGAAGCCTCTTAATTACAAATTGGTATAACTTCTCACTTTACGTTGAATCCCATCTGCTAAATCTGAAATTTTCTTGACATATTTTGGCAAATAAAAAGGTGAAGTTACAAATGAAGAGTTGTGATTTCAAATTTTTAATTTCCGCCACCATCAAACAGTGTAAAAGTCCGATATGTTCATCCGTAACAGCAATATAGAATTACTCAACCTTTTGCATAATGAACTTGAACTTTCCAGCGCCGATATTGCTGTCGCGCTCAAACATCGTGAATTGGACAATGGGCCTTTACCAATGCTGCTTTGGCAGTATGGACTAGTTGATTTAGAGCAGCTTGAACGTATTTTAGATTGGTTAGATGAGCAAATTTAACTTTTATTCGTCATTTGTCATTTGTCATTGGTCTAACAGATATTGCGACTCTACAAGGTAAAGATTTTCCGGAGTAAAAAGAAATTGTAAATGATACCAAATTTTGGTTTTCTGTCATACAGATATCTTGGGTGGAAGTGGATCATAATGAAGAGTCATGAATCATGACTTCTAAGATTCTTAAGCATTTACCATCACCCTTGTAGAAATTATATAGGCATTTACCATTAGTGGCGATTGCAGATAACCAGTTATGCAATCGAGAAACAATATTAAGAATAATACCCATAGTGAGATATTTGAGATGAGTCAAATCCTAATTAATGACACTACATTACGTGATGGCGAACAAGCAGCCGGCGTTGCTTTTAACTTAGAAGAGAAAGTTGCGATCGCTAAGTTCCTAGACGCCATTGGTGTTCCCGAATTAGAAGTCGGTATTCCAGCGATGGGTGAGGAAGAAACACGAGCTATCTCAGCAATTTCTAACTTGGGTTTGCAAGCCAAATTACTCGGCTGGAACCGCGCTGTCATATCCGATATTAAGGCTTCTCTAGTTTGCGGTTTACAGCGAGTACATATTGCCATTCCTGTTTCTGGTATCCAAATCGCTGCCAAATTTCATGGACAGTGGCGAGTAAGTCTGCAAAAACTCAAAGACTGTGTTAGCTTCGCCGTTGATAACGGTCTTTGGGTAGCAGTAGGAGGAGAAGATTCTTCCAGAGCTGATGAAAACTTCCTCTTAGACGTAGCGCTTTATGCTCAAGAATGGGGCGCATCGCGGTTTCGCTTTTGCGACACTGTTGGAGTTCTCGATCCTTTTAGTACTTACACTAAAGTCAAGCGGCTAGCTTCAGCTTTAATGATTCCGCTAGAAATCCACACCCACAATGATTTTGGTTTGGCTACTGCCAATGCGCTTGCTGGTATCAAAGCCGGAGCATCATCAGTTAATACCACGGTCAACGGCTTGGGTGAACGAGCTGGAAACGCGGCTTTAGAAGAAGTTGTTATGGCCGTCAAACGCATTTACGGCCATGATTTAGGTATTGACACTCCCAGGTTGCTGGAATTATCTCAACTAGTTGCTTCCGCATCAGGTTGCACTGTTCCACCTTGGAAAGCCATTGTTGGTGAAAATACCTTCGCTCACGAATCTGGAATTCATGCTCATGGTGTGTTGCAAAACCCTGTTACCTACGAACCATTTGCGCCGGAAGAAGTAGGTTGGGAACGCCGTTTAGTAGTTGGTAAACATTCTGGTCGTCACTTGGTATCTAGCGTTCTAGAACAACACGGAATCTTCCTCAACTCACAAGAAACCCAGACTGTTTTAGATGCAGTCCGCCAGCAGTCAACTCAGAAAAAACGTAGCCTGACTACAGAAGAATTGTTGAATTTAGCCAGAGAACAGAGGTATTCTCATGCAACCCGATGAATTAGAACTTGACTTGCCACCTATTTTTGAAATCGGCCAAAAAGTACGACTGCGTAAGTTAATCAAAAACGATGGCACATTTCCCGGTCAAGACATCGGGGTAGTTTTAGCCAAAAAGGGAGAAGTTGGCTACGTTGCGAGTATAGGCACATATTTGCAGAGATCCTATATTTATGCCGTGCATTTCTTAGATACAGGGTTCGTCATTGGTTGTCGCAAAAAAGAACTAGAATCTGTTGAGGAAATTAATGAAAGTAATGCTACGGATGAATGATGCTGGTCATTTGGTTGTCTACGTCGCTAAAAAAGATTTAGAAGAAGAAGTAGTCAAACAAACAGACGGCGCAGAGGGGAAGATTCTCACCTTAGCTAATGGCTGGGAATTAGAATTTCGTGAATTGCCAGACCAAAACAGTTTACCTCTAACAGTAGAAGCTAAACGCCTCGCCTAAAATGATCGTGGGGGAGATAGAAATTGGGGAAGCATCTATCTCTTATATCATGTCCTACTAATTTACTTTATTGCTATAGTTATCTAATTTGGTTTGTAATTTGTCATTGGTAACAAGCCAATAATTAGGTAATGCTATAGTAATTTAAATCCGAGAATATCATGTACATTTAAATATACATAATGTAGACTAATGCGGCAACACCAAAAGTTTATATTATTGTTAATTTATTAGACATGATATAGGTATTTTATTGGACATGATATCACCCGTTTAGATTCAGGTTGAACTAAGTTTAATTTTGAATTGTGAGTTGCTGAACATGGGTGAAAAATATCGGACATTATCGGAATTGAACCTTGAGGGTAAATTCCTTGGTTTCGTTGGCGATGAAGGGAAATTTAAATATTTGCGATTAGCAATTCCTGCTGGAAATTTACAAGTAAAACTTCCGAAGGAGTTACGCGTTTCTTTAGGTTCCACTTTAGTACCTGGAGAACATATTCGCGTCGATGGTATTAGCCAACTAAACCCGCATACAGGTAAAATAACATTCAAAGCATTCCGGGTAAAAGCAACTGGTGTTTGCCCTATAGAAAATTTATCACCACAAACCAAAGCAAAAATCATGGTTTGTCAAAAATCTGGTTGTATGAAGCGGGGTGGTAAAGGTTTATTGTCAGAATTAGAAAAAACTTTGTGCGATCGCGGTTTAATCGACAAAGTAACTATTGAACATACAGGCTGTCAAAAACGCTGTAGCAGTGCGCCTAACTGCGTTGTGCGGATTGGTAAAAAGCAATACAAGAAAATGCATCCAGATGCGATCGCATCTCTGTTGGAAAATCACTTAACTTAAGTCCAAGCTTCTTTTTAAATGTATACATTTTTTGTTAAAGGGTAAAACTTTTACCCTTTATTTGTTGTTGTTATTATCACCACTATTGATTGTTTATATAGCAATCCTAAATGGTTCATGAGAAAACACCATATTCATGGAGCTTAGGAAA
>NZ_MTAW01000129.1 GCF_002154725.1 Nostoc sp. 106C
AGGGGGGAAAGAGGAAACTATAGTACCCAACGTATTAAATTTAACTGCAATTGCTTTGTTTAACTTTTCGTTACATATTTAGGAATTTTCCTGCCCACTTACTTATAGTCTCCTTTCCTATTAATAAAAGACACCTTCATCCGCTATTAATCAACTTTTTTATGCCCATTCAAATTTATGGAATTCCAAACTGCGGAACTTGTAAGAAAACTTTTAAATGGCTTCAAGAAAATAACATTGACTACGAGTTTATCAATACCAAAGAAACTCCCCCAAAGCGTGAGATGATTCAAAACTGGGTGGAGGTTTTGGGTTCTGCTGCTATGCGAAATACCTCTGGTCAATCCTACCGTGCTTTAGGTGATGAAAAGAAGACTTGGAACGATCAACAGTGGATTGACGCATTCACTAATGACGCAATGCTTCTGAAGCGACCCCTGTTTGTCAAGGATGCAAAGGCAGTGCTAGTAGGCTTCAAAGACAAAGAGGAACTAATTCGAGAAAAATTAGGGCTATAAGAAGCTGATACACATTTGACTTACATATTGTTGATTTTGGAGGAAAAGCGTTAATCGTTATCTTCTGCAACTTTCACCAGCCTCAACAGCTCAATTGACCTAACTGAACAGTATTGCGGGTCTTTGTATTACCGTGTCTTCATTATGGCTATTTTTAGTCCGGAAACATCTGACTAACAGCCGTAGAAGGAGTTGTTTGTATCGATATATGTAGCACGAAATACAAAGTGTTCCTATTCTCAGCCCTAAGATTTATGGAACCTAGATCGTGAATCTAGGATTTTTAATAACTGGCAGGGGTTGAACCACTTTCAGGAAAATTCCCGAAAGTACTGGGTTAGGAGCAATCAAACTCTACTTGCAGTGGCAACAATCTAAAGTGAGATGGTGAAAAACTGGGCGTTGGTTATCGGTATTAATCATTACGACTTCTTGCAACCGCTCAAGTATGCGAAGCGGGATGCAGAGTTGATGCAGAATTTGCTCCGCAATGAAGCAGGTTTCGAGCGGGTTTTCTTATTTTCGGATGACTCACCCAGTATTGGTGGTGAACTGACTCGTCCTTACCGCGCTAATTTATTACGATTCTTACAGCAGTTATTTGAACATCCTTTTCTAGAACCAGAAGATAACTTCTGGTTTTTCTTTAGCGGTCACGGGATAATACATGTTCATCAAGATTACCTCATGCCTGCTGATGGTAATCCAAATGACATCGAAAACACAGGAATTTCCCTGCAATATCTGACTGAATGCCTTCGCGGTTGTGGCGCTGAGAATATTGTGATGATGTTAGATGCTTCTCGCCATCAGCACAACCAGCTTGGTGAAAAAATTGGGCACCAAACACAACAGTTGGCAAGCCAAATCGGAGTCATCAGTATTTTGTCTTGTAGTCCTCATGAATTCTCTTCTGAAATCGATGCGTTGCAACAAGGTGTCTTTACCCATGCAATCTTAGAAGGTTTAGGGATTCAGGGACAATGCGCCACTGTGAAACGGTTGCACCAATATCTCAGTTTCCGTGTGCCAGAACTTTTGGGACACTACAATTATCCTCTGCAAACACCTTATATAAGTGCAGAGCCAGTTGCTAAGTCGCACCGAGTTATTATACAGAAGTACGCCAATTTACATGAGATTGCCAATGACCACATAAATTCCTTACCAGCAGAAGTTAATCATAGTAAGGAATTGGCAGAATTAGAGCAGCTATGGATACGAACAATTACAGCAGCTTCTAGTTCAGATACGAATGCAGTCAAGGACATCCATAGAATTGCTCAATATGTAGGAGGAGGTGAAAATTTTGCCCCAAAACCTGCTGTTTATGTTTCTCCTATAAATGCAATTGCACAACCTCAACATAAATCAACAGCAAAAATCCCAGAACCAGTTATTGATTACCTGAGTTCGGAACGGGGAGTAGACTATCAGCGATTATCCGAATTACTAGCAGCTGGTGATTGGAAAGCCGCAGAGCGGGAAACTCTCACCCTCATGCTGAAGGTGGCGAGGCGAGAAAAAGTAGGCTGGCTAGATATGGAAGCGATTAACAAATTTCCCTGTAGCGACTTTTGCACCATTGACCAACTTTGGGTCAAATATAGCAAAGGTCGTTTTGGTTTTAGCGTGCAAAAGCGCATTTGGGAAAGCATTGGTGGTCAACCTGATGCTGATTATGAAACATGGAGCAAATTTGGCGATCGCATCGGCTGGCGCATAAATAATCATTGGCTGTTCTACTCCGACCTGAATTTTACAGACAATGCACCTGCTGGCCATTTTCCGGCAGCTGCGTCTGTCGATCTCCTAAGCGTTCACCAAGGTTGGGTAGTGGGTTTATTTGGTTGTCTGGTGGGATTTTCGGGTCTCACCTCGCGATTAGCAATATGTAACCTATGAAGCAAATTAGCGATCGCACATCGGATCTAATTACGGTTTGCGATCGCCCAAGTTTAAGGGTAAAGGGTGAGGAAACCTCTACAGCCTAACTGGCGACTGCGGCTTTCACTGATTTGTTAGACTGAACACACTAGGAATTTTCGGTCAAATCTCTGAATACGCCGGCAGACGAGGCTATCCATGCTTACAAGTACGCTACTTCTCTCGAACCAACTCCCCAATCTCCAATACTCTTCCACATCGGAACGATTCGATGACACATGGGAAGCCCCATTGGCTACCCTTTTGGGATTAGGACGCGCCGCTGGTGCTGACTTTATCGAATTTTACTTAGAGCGTCGCAACTACATTAGTTGCCTTGCTGAAGATGACGCTATTACCAGTATTTCACCAAGTCTCGCTACAGGTGCGGGAGTTCGAGTATTTCGTGGCAAAGCTGATTGCTACGTCAGCACCAATAATCTTTCGTTTTCCGGTTTGAAAGCAGCCTTAGAAAAAGGGCTTTCTATCCTGGGATTGCAATTACCCGCACCCAACGCTTTTATCCCAGAAATCAATTTAGAATTACTCAGAGACTACGCCACAAAAAGAGGTAAAGATGGGTGGTTACCTCTGTGTAGCTCAATCCGCGAAATGGGAGAAGTTCTACTTGATGGTACTGCTCAACTAAAGAGAAAAGCTAACCATGTACAATCCCGCCGCGCTACTTATTTCCGCGATTGGCAAGAAGTATTAGTTGCAGCCAGTGATGGTACTTTTGCCCGTGATATTCGCCTCACCCAATCTGTAGGATTTAACCTTCTGTGTGCAGATGGAGCCAATCGCGCCTCCATTGGTGAACGTGCTGGTAATACCAGTGATGCTAACTTCCTGAGAACTTGGGATTACCAACAAGCCGCCGAGCAAATATCCGAATCTGCTGGTAAGATGCTCTACGCTGATTATGTAGAATCAGGCACTTACCCAATTATTATGGCCAATCACTTTGGCGGGGTAATCTTCCATGAAGCTTGCGGCCACTTATTAGAAACTACTCAAATTGAACGTAATACTTCTCCCTTTGCTGATAAAAAAGGTGAGAAAATTGCCCACGAAAGTCTCACAGCTTGGGATGAAGGGCGAGCCGAAAATGCCTTCGGAACAATTGACATGGATGACGAAGGTATGCCTGCTCAAAGAACTCTATTAATTGAAAAGGGCGTTCTTAAGAACTTCTTAGCAGACAGAACTGGTTCTTGGCGTACTGGACAACCCAGAACTGGAAGCGGACGCCGCCAAAATTATACCTTTGCCGCTGCTAGCCGGATGCGCAATACTTATATTGCTACTGGCGAATACAATTTTGATGATTTATTTGCCTCAATTGATAAAGGCATTTACTGCAAAAAAATGGGTGGTGGTAGCGTAGGTGCTACAGGTCAATTTAACTTTGGCGTTGATGAAGCTTATTTGATTGAAAATGGCAAAATCACCAAACCTTTAAAAGGAGCGATTCTAATTGGTGAAGCTAAGGAAATTATGAATAAAATTTCCATGTGTTCCCAAGACTTAGAACTTGCGCCTGGGTTCTGTGGTTCTGTTAGTGGCAGTATCTACACTACAGTAGGACAACCCCATATTAAGGTTGATTCTATTACTGTAGGCGGACGCTAATATTTACTACCTTATCGCTACAAGATTACTTTTTTATTTCTTTCTTAGTGGCCTTTGCGTCCTTTGTGGTTCGTTAAAGAATCTTTAAGTAGTCTTGCATGAGATAGCAGTAATTCGCATTTATTAGAACCACAGATGAACACAGATAAACACAGATGAAGATATTATCTATCTGCGTTCATCTGCGTTTATCGGCGGTTAGAAATCCAAAATCTAAAATTGACTATTGACTATGCCAACTATCAATGAGATTGCAAATTATGCCAAGGAAAATGCAGAAAAACTTGGCATTAAGAAATTTGACATTTATGGCTCGACTGTAGATGAAACTAGTGTACAAGTAGATCAAGGTGAGCCAAAACAAGTTAAAGCCTCTAATCGCTCTGGCGTTACTGTTCGTGTTTGGAATGAAGACAATACAATGGGTGTCACCAGCACTACAGATGTAGATCCTAAAGGATTAGAATTAGCTTTAAAAACTGCTTACGAAGCTAGTTTCTTTGGTGTTAAAGAAAATGTCCCTGATTTTAGTCCAGAAGCTACTGTTCCTATCGCCAATACACCTCACGATAAAGCACCCCAAGCACCTGTTGCTGAACTAATAGAAAAATTAGTGGTAGCTGAAAAAGAATTATTGTCAGCGCACCCAGCAATTAAAGGAGTGCCTTATAACGGCTTGGCGCAAAGAGATATTGACCGATTCTATCTCAATAGTGAGGGCGCGACCAGAACTGAATCTCACTCTTTAGCATCGGTATATCTTTACAGCAAAACAGAAGAAGAAGGGAAAAAACCACGCAGTGCTGGTGCTTTTAGAATCAACCGTGGTGTAAATAATTTAGACATTGATGGTTGTATTCAAGAAACTGCTGAGAAAACTATCAGTCACCTGAACTATGAAAAAGTCAAGTCTGGTAAATATTTAGTTGTTTTCTCTCCAGAAGCTTTCTTAAGTTTGTTGGGCGCTTTTTCTAACTTATACAATGCCCAAAGTATTTTGGACAATCAAAGCTTATCTACTCCTGATGACTTAGGTAAGCAAATTGCTTCCCCTCTACTTTCGGTAGTTGATGATGCACTACATCCAGCTAACGTAGGTGCAGAAAGTTTTGATGGTGAAGGAACTCCTACGCGTCAAGTTTCTCTAATTGAAAAGGGCGTTTTAACAGGCTTTCTGCACAGTGCGGGTACTGCTAAAAGAATGAATGCCCAGCCGACAGGTAATGCCAGTATTGGCGCAAAAGTTAGCGTTAGCCCTAACTTTTTTCATGTATTTAGAGCCGCAGAGCCAGAGCAAGAATTAAGCTTGGAAACTGCGGAAAATGTGATTTTAATTGATGATTTACAAGCTCTCCATGCAGGAGTTAAATCTTTACAAGGCTCGTTCTCTCTACCCTTTGATGGTTGGCTAATCAACAAAGGTGTGAAGACAAGTATTGAGTCAGCCACCGTTGCTGGCGATTTCTTGGAACTTCTAAAGTCGATTATTTGTGTAGAAAAAGAGGTTGAGTTAACACCAGGGGGAGTTTGTCCCCGAATTTGGGTTAATGAACTCTCTATTACCGGAGAGTAAAACTTAAACTTATGAGTTAGAAATTAGAGTTTTTTTTAGTAAACTTCTAATTTCTAACTTTTGACTAAGTACAGCTTTGCGTAAAATAATGGCGAATTGAGGGTTGAAATTTAAACGCAAAGGTGCGCAGAGGGACGCGAAGAATTCGCCAACGAGAAAGGACAGACCTACTTCTCATTCGCCGCCGCCGATACCAAGATTGATATCAAATCCATCAGCACCTGTAATATTAGTCCCAATCATGACAGCACCATCTACTTGAGCGTTATGTAAATGAGCTTCGGTTAAGTTGGCATTAGTTAAGTTAGCGTTATTGAAGGTAGTACCACTAGCGAAGACTTTTGTTAAATTAGCAGCCTCCAGATTAGCGCCTTCTAAATCAGCACCTTCTAAATTAGCACCTCTTAAATTAGCACCTCTTAAATTGGCATTTCTTAAATCCGCACCAATTAAGTGAGCACCGCTAAGATTTACACCTCTTAAATCACATCCAGAACATACTCCGGTTTCTAGAAGACGTTTGACTTGGGCTTGGTTTTGAGATGCTTGAGTGGGAATTGGAGCAGCTAGAGATAGGGTGCTGATTAAAGCTACTGCGGTCAACAATACCTGTCTCATAATTTTTTCCTCCCATGATTATCCAGAAGCTAATCAATCATTGGAACAGTGGTAGACCTAGTTAACTACTTCTAAGCTTTTGGCAAATGACTTTAGTTAGTCTACGCAAATGTAAGGTTTGATTGGTAGCATAATTAACTTACCACAATTTTATTGTCTCACATTCTGGATTTATTTCTTCATGCAATGGGAGTAATTTATTACTTAATTTATATTTAAGTGTTAATACTTGAGTTAGAGTCGAAAAACCATACTTTTGATATTTTACAAGTATTTGGGGTTAGGATTAGAAATTGCTGTCTATGTATTTACTCTGAGTAAAAAACAAAATATACACTTTACTTTAAAAGTATTTTATAGAGTTGGTATGTAATACAGAATGCTATTGCTAATAAAGCAGCAATGTAGGAATCGCTCAGTTTTGCCAGGACTAGCGATCGCTGCGATTTATAATTTGTCTATTGATTGTACAGACCATAAGATGACTTGACTTCCCATTCCTTCCCAGTTCTTTCCAGATAGAGTAGGCTACCATACTGAGGTGGCCCCGCTGGACAATGGGCCATTATCTGAACCAGTGCTTGGGAAAAGTCCTGCGAAAATCCTGGTCGAGTTAACCAATAAAAAATTGACCACCTCTGGCTGTGTTCATCATAAAGTTGGTCAAACTTTGCTTGGGAAATCAGCGTGACTTGAGGATTTGCAATCAATGGAGTTAATAAGCAGGATTGATTGTTACTCAATACCCAATTGTCATAAGTCTGTTTTTGGACGTTGTAGGAACCGTCAAAAAACGATCTACAGACTGAGAGTTTTGCAAAACTAATCTTGTCCCAGGAAATTACTTCCCCCATACCAGTTGGAGAAAAAATTTTACTAGAGCTTTCGATTAGATATTCTCCCTGTATCAGACAATCTTTAATTACAGCAGAGAAAACCTGTGATTCATGTTGCGATCGCATATTCTCATTTTTGAACTAAAATCTGCATACCAGATTTATAAACTATGCAAATATATATGACAATTAATGATTAGAAATGCTGTAATATGCTGCCAATGATATAAAAATGTCCCGTTACCCACCCTTCTCATTTTGAAGGCTTAAACCAAGTATTCATACGGAAAAATTTCAGTAACATCCGTATGTATTTTAGTAACTTATATAACTTTATTTTTGTGTCTTGGATTCTTTTATTATTGTCCGGATAATTTGTGTTGGCATTATTATCTATTTCTAGACATATTAGATTCACTTCTCATCCGAAAAAACTGATGTGAGCCAAGTAAACTAAACAACACTCAGTATAACTAAAAAATAGTTTAAATAGTTATAAACTATACCATTACACTTATTTCAAAACATCTATTTTTTTGATGAGAGGAAACTTGTAAATATCTCTTATTCCTTGCAGTCAAAGCGTTTGGGAGTTTACATTTTGGATAATTTGATGTTGAGCAGAATACTTTTCCAGCAACCTTTAGCACAGATAATCTAACATGGTACTAGACACCACAATCATTAATGGTAGAGGTATCGATGGACGCTTTAGTGGAAACCTTAGACACAAAATTGCGTCAGTGGCAGCCTGATGTTGCTGAACAGGTACGGCAATATGTAGCAGCAATCATTGAAATGGCAGACCAAGATGCGCTAGATATTCTTAGTTCAAAGGATGTTGAACAAGAAACTTTGGACTTTTCAGATAAATCTGAAAACTAGCGCTGATATAGAAAAATATTTGTAGGATCGGATAAGCTAGCCAAAGCAGTTTTCATCCTCAAAACCATGACCGCAAGTAGTCCCACAATTTTAGCCCTAGACTTTGATGGAGTGATTTGCGATGGATTAATTGAATATTTTGAGGTAGCATGGCGCACCTATTGTCAACTTTGGTCGCCTGCTAACAATACCCCAGCCAATGATTTAGCTTCGAGATTTTATCGGCTGCGACCTGTTATTGAAACAGGTTGGGAAATGCCTGTTTTAATCAAAGCTTTAGTAGACGGAACTTCTGACGAAAAGATTCTTCATGAATGGGTAACTATTGCCCCACAAATTTTGTTAGACCAAAAGCTACAAGCACGAGAAATTGCTGCAAAACTTGATAATTTACGAGATAAATGGATTGCTACAGATTTAGATGGGTGGCTAAGTCTGCATAGATTTTATCCAGGTGTGATAGACAAAATCAAAGCAACTTTTGCTAGTACAGCGAATTTATACATCGTTACCACTAAAGAAGGGCGTTTTGTTCAGCAACTATTGCAACAACAAGGAGTAGATTTACCATCAAAAGCAATTTTTGGGAAAGAAGAAAAGCGTCCTAAATATGAAATTCTGCGAGAATTAATCCAGACAGCAGATCAAAAACCAGTTAGTCTCTGGTTTGTAGAAGACAGACTCAAAACATTGCAGTTAGTTCAACAGCAACCAGACTTTACAAATGTGAAACTCTTCTTGGCAGACTGGGGCTATAATACCCAGCACGATCGGGAAACTGCCCAAAATGACCAGCAAATTCAGCTATTATCACTTTCTCAGTTTGCTCAAGATTTCTCTGCTTGGTATTAAAAAGCGATTTGGAAAGTCAACAGTTAGTTTGGGCTAACACCTTGGATATAATTAGCTGAAACCCTTGTTTTGCAAGGGTTTTTCTGAATATTATTAATATAATTTTGATGCTACAGATACATCCTTTGGAATTTTATTCAAATGTTTTATAATGACGCGTAGGCGTAGCCCGTTGTAGGCATCGCTAACCCCAGAATTATGTTTTCCTACCCTGATTTTGGGAAAATTTTAAGCACTATTACTTATTAATCAATTGTTACTCACTTTAACTGAAAATTGGTGAGACTGATTCCACAAAGCCTTGCTTATGCTTTCTGCAATAATTGTTTACCAGTCCTTAGTTCCTTAAACTTGAAAATATGCATAATTTTATCACCCGCAACTTAAGTTATTAGTAAGCTGGTCTTTTTGAAATTTACAATTTTCGCTTAAGATGATATTTAAAATCCTATGCTTGACTTAACAAAACTAGCGCGGCAAATGCAAGGTTTAAGCCAGCATCTTACCTTAGAAGCCAGTGCAAGCCGCCAGCGTTTAGAATTAGCGCAACAACATCTTAAAAAAGCTTACGAATCTCAAAAAGATTTAATCGACCGTCAAGAGAAATGGCGCGATCGCATTCTCTTTGCTAATGCTACCCCGATTGAACCACTCCAAACCTGCATTGATATCCCAGTTCCCCCGAAAATTCATACTGTAATTGCAACTGATGGTTCCCAAATTGCGCCTAACCACCACGAAATTGCTTACTGCTATCTGCTAAATATTGGCAGAGTTGTTTTGCACTACGGACAAAACCTCCATCCACTGCTAGATAGTTTGCCAGAGGTATTTTACCGCCCAGAAGATTTATATATGTCTCGGCAGTGGGGAATTAGAACCGAGGAATGGATGGGTTATCGCCGCACCGCTAGTGAAGCCACAGTGTTGGCAGAATTGGCTTGTACTGTGAAAACAGAAGCGCCAACTCTAGCAATGGTAGATGGTTCCTTAATTTACTGGTTTTTGGAACAGTTACCCATTGATGCCCGCGATCGCATCTTACCACCCATCCTCGAAGCTTGGCAGCAGATGCGTGATGCTCAAATTCCTCTGATGGGTTATCTTAGCGCCTCTCGCAACGTTGAAGGCATGAACTTTTTACGCTTGTTAGCTTGTCCCCATGCAGTACCAGACTGTATAAGTTATTGCCCCAATCAATTAGAAAAGATACCTTGTAAAATCTTTGAACCTTTGCGTGATACTTCTCTATGGGCAACTCAACTCAAACCAGGACAGCGGGGCCCATTGTGGCGGAGTAATGCCCGGATTTTAGATTTGTATGAAGGCCAAACTATCTACTTTTGCTACATCCATGTAGGCACTGAAATTGCTCGGATAGAAGTCCCGCAATGGGTAGCAGAAAATACATCTATGTTTGACCAAGCCTTAGGACTGATGCTAGCACAGGTGCAAAAAGGATATGGTTATCCGGTAGCGATCGCAGAAGCGCATAATCAGGCTGTAGTACGCGGCGGCGATAAAGCACGCTTTTTTGCTCTCTTAGAAAAGCAAATGATTAGAGCAGGCTTGAAAAATGTCGGCACTTCTTACAAAGAAGCGAGAAAGCGAGGAAGTATAGCATAATTACCGACAACTCAATATTTATTAATGAAAAATTTACGGTTTTTCCACATTAGTGCTGATTAAATTAATACAAACTCAGCTAGTAGTGGCTTTGATGAATTGCTAGTTTGATTTAGTTAAATCTTTAAAATCAAAAATTTTGAGTTGGACTGCATAACACCACATTCAAGCTAAGTTGCGTAACACTTCTTATCTTAAATACCCAAATTCAACGTTTGCTTGAAGGTTTTTTAGGGAAATATATATTTATATAGAAGATTAGGTGCATAGCAAGCTAGTCCATTGGGTAGGACATAAGCTGATTTTTAACTACAACATCAAATTTATTGCGTACTTGGTAGCATAAAAAAGTTTTTCGGCAAATAGACAAATATCTCATAAATAAAGCTGGTGCAGGAATAGATAACCTATTACCTGTTCACCTCTCGATATTGACAAAATTCAAAATATAAATCCTGGACAATTTTAATATGATAAAAGAATTGGAAAAACAACACTCTCGATTTTTTTCACTTTCTTTAGATTTACTTTGTATTGCTGGCTTTGATGGTTATTTTAAGCATTTAAACCCAGCTTGGGAAAAAACTCTAGGCTGGTCAAATAAAAAGTTATTAAGCCAAGCATTTCTTGAATTTGTTCACCCAGAAGACCGCGAAAATACTATTATAGCAGCTCAAAAAATTGCTACTTCTGGAGATGCAATTTACTTTGAAAATCGCTATGCTTGTGCCGATGGCTCTTATAAATGGTTGTCATGGAATGCAACTTCTTTCGGTGAAGAAAATTTGATTTATGCAGTAGCTCGTGACATTACCATTTATAAAGAAAATGAAATAGCATTACGGAAATCTATTCAAGAATTAGAAACTTTAAAGTTTGCGTTAAATGCTCATTCTTTGGTAGCGATCACTGACAAAAAAGGAATTATAACCTATGCAAATGATAAATTTTGTGAAATCTCTAAGTACTCTAGAGAAGAACTATTAGGACAAGATCATCGTATTATCAATTCTGGGTATCAGACTAAAGAATTTTTTGCTCAATTGTGGAGGACTATTGCTCAAGGAAAAATCTGGAGGGGAGAAATTAAAAACAAAGCCAAAGACGGCTCTTTTTATTGGGTAGACACTCTGATAGTACCAACATTGTCACCAGAAGGTAAACCAGAGCAATATGTAGCGATTCGTACAGATATTACCCAGCGAAAGCTTTCGGAGTTAGCTATTTTAGAGCGATCGCGTCTATCTCTCTTAAGCGCAGAAGTTAGTCTAGCCTTAGCTCAAAGCGGTACCCTTACAGAAATTATTCAACATTGTACAAATACAATATCGCAATATATTGATATTGCCTTTGTAGGTATATGGACTTGTGATAAACAAGCAACAAACCTGCAATTTCAAGCTGGGGTGAATTGTACGGATACTACCTGTAATACCTTAAGTACGATTCAAGATTTTCCTAATCAAATGGTAGTAGTCAATGGCGTTATTGACACAATCGCTAAAAACAATCAAGCTATTTTTAACCAAGAGATTAAAACTAAATATCAGCAAAACTTCTTTGATAATACATTTCCAATATTATATTTTTCTGCCTATCCTTTGATAGTAGAACAAGAATTGATTGGGATAATGGCTTTGTTTTGCAAGCAAGTTTTGACCGAAACTACTCATAATCTTTTAAATTGGATTGCTAATAATATTGCTGTGGCTATTGACAGAATATGGGCCAGAGAACAACTACTCAGCCGTCGAGAAGCCTTACTGCTGCGTTTAGCTAGCCAAATCCGCAGTTCTCTTGAACTCGATACTATCCTGGAAACTGCGGTCAATGAAATCCGTAGCTTATTGCAAATTGATCGTTGCTACTTTCTGCGTTACCAGCCATATTCTTCTCAACCTAGCTTGACTATTACCCATGAAGCGCGTCACTCTGACATACCTAGTATGTTAGGCATCATACCGCTACAAAAATGCAGGTTTATGGCAGAAACACTGCTTAATCAAGAACTATTTTGTATCCACAATATTCATAGTGATTTTCATCTCGATCAAAATATCCAAGAACTCTTAACTGAGTTTGGCATTACTTCTCAACTGCTGCTACCGGTTAAAAGTCATTCTGGGGAATTAGGCGCAATTGTTTGTAGCCATTGTAGTGGTGAACGGGTTTGGAGTAACAGTGAAATTGGATTGCTGCAAGCTGTTACAGATCAACTAGCAATTGCCATAGACCATGCACAACTTTATACCCAAAGTCGATCTGCTACCTTAGAAGCTCAAACTCATGCAGAAAAACTCACTGAAGCATTGCACAAATTACAAGAAACCCAAGCTCAACTAATTCAGCAAGAAAAGATGTCTAGTTTAGGGCAGTTAGTGGCTGGTGTTGCTCATGAAATTAATAATCCAATTAATTTTATTCATGGCAATCTATCCCCTGCTGACGAATATGTTCAAGAATTGTTAGAGCTATTAAAACTGTATCAAGAGCATTATCCTCATCCCGATTTAGAAATTCAGGATTTCTCGGAAGCAATTGACTTGGAATTTATTGCTGGTGACCTAACAAAACTTCTATCTTCTATGAAAATTGGTACTAATCGTATCCGTGAGATTGTTTTGAGTTTACGCAATTTCTCACGCCTAGATGAAGCAGATATGAAAGAAGTTGATATTCATGAAGGTATTGACAGTACGCTACTCATTTTACAGAATCGCTTGAAAGCTAAGCCAGAGTTTGTAGGAATTGAAATTATCAAAGAGTATGGTAATTTACCTTTAGTAGAGTGCTATCCAGGACAGATAAATCAGGTATTTATGAATATTATTAATAATGCCATTGATGCCCTAGACAATTACAATACTCAGCATAATCAGCAAGATAATTTCAGAAATACCAGCCAGATTATAATTCGTACCGAACTTGCCAACCATAATCGCGTAATAGTAAGAATTGCTGATAATGGACCAGGTATAACGCAAGAGGTAATAGGAAAGCTATTTGACCCATTTTTTACAACTAAGCCTGTAGGTAAGGGAACAGGCCTAGGTTTATCGATTAGTTACCAAATTGTTGTGGAGAAACATTGTGGAGTTCTCAGATGTGAGTCAGAACTAGGGAAAGGTACAGAATTTTGGATTGAAATTCCTTTGCAACAGAAGGAAAACCAGGTTTTATCTCCAACTAAATCAGCCATGCAGATAGCTTGAAGCTGATACGAAGAGTCGGTGAAATTTTATCGGTTGTTTGCAAAAATCAGAATTAGAGTAAAAGGAACCACAGGTAAACACCAATGCACACAGATAAATATCGGTGTTTATATGTCTTGAAAAGTTCTGAGCAGCAGAAGCCTCCGCTCAGAACTTTTGGCTGTGTTTATCTATGGTGTAATATCTAAAAAACCTGCCTCTTAGTCGATAAGTTAACAACGCTGCAACTGCGTTAATAAAACCACAACTTCATCAATTGCTTGTCGTAAATTGCTTGCTGGCTGTTCGCTTTGATTTACCATAATACTGAAAACTAACGGTTCATACTTAGGTCCGTTCACGTATCCAGCAAGGGAAACTGCACCACTCAATGTGCCTGTTTTTGCTTGCACAATCCCCTCAGCCGGAGTGTTGCGAAAGCGATTTTTCAAAGTACCGCTTTTCCCTGCAACAGGTAAAGATGCTCGATAAATAGCTGCGGCTGGTGTTTTCGCCATTAAGCGCAAAGTTTGTACTAAACCTTCTGGAGATACTAAGTTACGACGTGATAATCCAGAACCATCTACTAAAATATAAGTTGCTGGATCAACTCCTAATTGAGTTAAACTCGCCTTCATAACTTCTAACCCAATATCAGCAGTATTTTTATTTTGCACTCTCGGTTGTTTAATAGCTAATGCTCTCAGTAGTGCCTCGGCATAGAGATTATTACTATTTTGAAGAGTTTCCATTAACAATTCAGATAAAGGAGGCGAATCTATAGCTGCTATTTCTTGTTGATTATTACCACCATTTAATACTAATGTTTGTCCTAAAGTAATTTTCTCGGTTGTTAAAGCAGTACGGAAGCGGCGCAAAAAGTAATAGTTAGGGTCAACTACAGGTAAGGTTACTAAATAGGGTTCAGAATTCTCTACTAGTTGCCCTTGAATTCGCAAAACTGTTCCTGTTAAATCACGGGTAATATTAATGTAGCTTGGTTGATTTTTACTAACTGTTCTAGATTGATTAATTATCCGCCACTGTCCCACCTCGTTGGCATCATTCCAGGCAATTTGTAAAGGTTTACTTACAGCTTGTGGCACAAGCTTGAAGCTAAAAACATTTTGATTCAAAATAAAACTGCCAACGGGTGCGCCATAATCTGACTGCACATCTTCCCATTGCCAGGTAGAGTTAACTATATCTCCTTGAATATAACTATCATCAACAATTAATTGTTTAATTTGACTAATCCCTTTCTGTTGCAATCGCTGTGCTAATTTTTGCAACTGAGTATCACTTAAGCTCGGATCTCCTCTACCAACAACACGTAAAACTTCATTAGGATTCTGATAAATAGAGGTGCGAATGCGAAAATTTGCTCCTAACTGCTGCAATGCAGCAGCTGTGGTTAGCAGTTTTGCATTAGAAGCTGGAGTAAAGTATTTGTTAGCATCTCGACTGTAAAGAGTTTGCCCAGATGATACAGGTTGCACTAATATTCCCCAGCGCACTCGACTGAATAGGGGACGATTAATGACAGCATCTATAGATGCTCCCAATTGTGCGGGGCAAATTGCTTTTGCGGTAGTGGCTGGTGCTACTGCTGTTGGTAGTTGTGCTTTAGCTGTTTGCTGGGTAAGACTAATATGGCTACCGAGAAATAATAGCATCAAACCAACAGTAAATTTTTGAGTCATCATATAGTGCTAAAAACTACTCGATGATAATAACTTGCGGTTGTGCTTTTTGTGTTTTCAATATCCCATCAGAGTAGAGTTACATAAACCAAGCCCCAGTATGATTACATATCGTTGCGCTCTTGCAAAAATCCTAGCTTATTATTTAGAAATATAAATATTTATCTATGTAATCTGCACGAAGTGGCTACGCGTTTACATCTGTGTTGTGAATTTTATCAAATTAATTTTTGCAAGACATTGAATCAAAATCTATTTTTAACTAAGCTCTAATCTAGGGCAATTTATAACTAGCAACTCGTATAGTCAACTGACCTTGGTTGGGATTATGGCTAAACACAAATGCGCCTTCTTCCTTTTCACCACCAGATAAAAAGTCAATCTGTTGTTCCCCTGTTTCCGTCATGTCGTCAATTTGTAACTCAGCCATTATTTGAACTGACTCAGCTGTATCTCCACCAGTATTAACGACTTCAAATGGAACATAAAATTGTCCATCGATTTCGCGAATTGTTTGTTTCTTAGTAACAGATACGATGGGAGGTTGATTTTTGTCGTTTAGCCAAGTGTATCCTACTAAGCCAACAATCACTACTAGGATAAAAGAAGCAGCAGTGAATGTCACCCATTCAGCAAGCGATCGCTCTTGATGTTGATTTTCTGTATTGTTCATATTGCTAACCTACCAGCTGCACCGCCAATAGTTGCAGGTAATCCCAGCATCAAGGTGTGATCCAACCACATAGTCCAAGGATCGCTAAGAGTCAACTTTTGAAAGAACCACAGCATCATCGCGGCTGCTAGCAGTGATACCAAGTAGGACATAATGGTTTCGCTTGATGGTCGTTGAAAAATTCCTTTTTGCTGTCTGCGCTTTTGCTGGTCTGAAAAGCCTGCTTGAAATACTATCCCATAGGAAATTACTAAAGATGTAGCAATAATTCCTAATTGCCAAGGAGGCGAAACCGTAGCTGCTAGCATGGAAACTTCATCTGTGGGCGCAATGTTAAAAGCAATTACAGTCGCACCAATAACCGTTGCACCCAAATCCGCGAAGGTTGCTTGTAAATCATTGCATTGTTTCTTAGTTATACTGTTTCCTTGAGGAGCAGTTTGCCCTTGTGCGTTGGTGCTGTCAGCATCTCCCAGAAATTGATTGGCTAATGCTACACCGAGTGCAAAAGGTACACTTTCAAAGATAATTTTGCCCAAGGCTTCTTTGAGGGGGGAGTCAAGTTTTAGTTCTTGTAATAAGAACAGTACAAAGGTAGAGCAAGCTAGCCCAATCGCTATTGCTTCTACAGTATCTATTGCAGCTTCATAAGGCCGCTTCTGATGTCTGCTTTTGCGAAAGCCTTCCGTCTGATTGAGTAAGAACACCCCAATAAACATCAAGGCGATCGCCAACATCATCAGTTGTGGTTTTGCCAGTGACCCAATCCACCATACCTCCATTGTGTACAGCAACGGAATCCCAAACAGAAACCCTCCACATGCACCTCGGATAATGTCGTTAATTTCACTTTTCCATATATTTTTTTGAAGTTTTTTTTGCACTTCTATACTGTCCTTATACTTAAAATTAATTGTTACTGATAATTTAAAATAACTAATTTTCTTCTAATTTAGAATTGAGATTATATTTTATTAAAACTTATTAATATGAAATTATAATATTCTGTATAATATCAATCAGATTTTAGCATCTATCTTAAGTAGATAAATAAGATATCTCATGATAGATCCTAAATATTAAAGTATGTAGTATACTTTTGCTGTGAGGCAATAATTATACCAATTAAGATTGAAACTAAAAAACTATGAGTATTGAAAAAAGAGTAGAAGCTACAGCAAAAAATATTGAAGGTAAGGTTCAAGAAGTTATAGGTGAAATAACTGGTAATCCGGGAGATAAGGCTGAAGGTAAAGCCAAGCAAGCTGAAGCCCAAATTATCCACACTACCGAAAATATTAAAGATGAACTCAAAAAAGCTTTAGATTAGTTCTCCAGGTCAAATATTTGGGTTTGATTTCTCAAATTTAGAACTCCACCTCTATCAAGAAGTGGAGTTCTTTTAGTTTTATTACCAGAATAAAAGGTTAGCTTTGTGTCTAACCATGAATCTGATTATATTCAACTAATAACTGCTACGACCAGTCACTAATCCCCACAAGAAAATAGCAATTATGGCACCTATTACAGCAATAATTAAACTAGGAATACTGAGAGTTCCAGCAGCAAAGGTTGCTCCGCCTTTACCTAAAAGAGAAACTAAGCTTCCCCCAATTAAAGCACCAATGATACCTAAAACCATTGTTGCAATAATTCCGCCACCCTGACGACCAGGGTAAATAGCTTTAGCTATAGCTCCAGCAATAATACCTAAAACTATCCAAGCAAGAAGATTCATAATATTCTGTTAAAAACTTAACAACTAGTTTATTTATTTCCAGCTATATTGCCTTCTACCGCAGGAGATAAGTATAAAATGTTAAGAAAAATTATTGCTAGTTCGTTTTAAAAACAAATATTAACAATTAGGCAATGTTTAACGATAACGCAATTTGCTTCTAACAACTACCTAAGTATAAATTCTCTGGAGGAAGATTAGAGATGTAAAAGATATAAACTCTACCAAGGGATGTATAAATTCGGTCTCTGCTTTGAAGTTTAATCAATAAAATGTTTTAATGTGTAACTTCTCAGCCAATAACAATTTCCATGACTGACTTGGAACGCTATCTATTTGACTTACAAGGATTCTTGATTATTGAGAATGCGCTCAACAGTGACCAGATTGCAGCCCTTCAAGCACTATTGAATCGGCAAATTGCACGCCAAGATAACCCAAAAGCGCCATTCTTGCGCTTCGATGGTTTGTTACCTTGGGGTCAACCTTTTCGGGAACTGATTGATAATCCAGCGATCACTCCCTATCTATCTGAGTTACTAGGAAAGCAGTTTCGCTTAGATCACGACTATGTTCACATCATTCGTCAAGGTCTTGGCCCCATTGGTTGTCACTTACATGGGGGTGGAACACCCTACGATCCCTGCCAGTATTATCTTTTCAACAATGGTAGAATCTACAACGGATTGACTGCTGTTGCTTACGAGCTAAATGATGTGCATCCTGGCGATGGTGGATTTGCTTGCATTCCTGGGAGTCATAAAAGTAATCTACCTTTACCACAGGAATGGCGAAATCTGCAATTTCCTAATGCTTGCGTACAAGCTGTAACTCTTAAGGCGGGTAGTGCCATCATTTTTACTGAGGCTTTAACTCACGGTACTCTTCCTTGGCTGGGAACAAATGAGCGCCGTACGCTCTTTTATAAGTATTCTCCCCATCCCTCGGCTTGGTCAAGAAACTCATATAATGCTGATAATTATCCTGATTTGACTGCATCTCAGCAACAAATTTTAAGCAAGCCAGGTGTCTATCCTTAAATTAGTAAAAATGTAGTTAGTTTGCCTAAAACTGAAATTTAGACTAATAGCGATCGCACAATCATCTGACTGCTGCTTGTTTCCGGTAGATTACACAAAGGTTCTGAGAAAACGAAGACCTTTTAATATATTTTTTTGAAGGCTTTACCTATATGGGTAAAGCTTTTTTGTGGGGTTTTTGGTCTGCACGATCTCTAATTGAATGTCTAATACTTGCTAGCGATCGCATAACTGAGTAACGCCAAAATAATGACTATTTAACAAGATTTTTTTGCGTATACTGACTTATTTGCTACTAAATATTTTTGTTAGATTTTTTAGCTTATCTAAATAAATTTACTGAAAACATTTGCTTTTTAATTCAAGTAGCGTTTATTTAAAAATACAAACAGAATTTATACTGATGTTTACACAAATAATTATAAAAATTTTCTGTAATTATCCTGTAGTAGACCTTATATTATTTAGCTAATATGTAACTTGATATAACAATTTTTATATAGCATTAATTGGTCTAATTTTAGATAGTTTTTATTAGAATAGTAGCTATAAAATAGCAAATGTTCGGTTATGTTAACAGTAAATATTCTATTAAGGCTCTGCTTTATTCATACTTGTTAATAAAGATTATTACTTAATAGATTTATTATCCGAGCTATAGAAAACAGAATTTATACATGGTAGAAACACAAGAAACGCAAATTTTAATAGTTGATGATAGTCCTACCAATGCAACTGCTTTATTAGGAATTTTACAACAAGCTGGTTTTAGCGTTGTGGTTACTAATAATGGTGAATGTGCATTAAAGAAAGTCAAGGAAAACCCACCAAATTTGATTTTATTAGATGTAATGCTACCAGAGATGGATGGATTTGAAATATGTCTTCGTCTCAAAAAAATAAAAGAAGCTCAAGATATTCCAGTAATTTTCATGACTGCATTATCGAGGATAGAAGATAAAGTGAAAGGTTTGAGCATGGGTGCCGTAGATTATGTAACTAAACCCTTACAAAAAGAAGAAGTGATAGCGCGAGTTAATGTCCATTTAAAATTGAGTAATTTAAATAAGCAGTTAGAAGCACAAAGTCAAGAATTAAAAGTAACTTTAAAGCAACTCCAAGAATCTCAAATTCAGCTGATTCAAAATGAAAAAATGTCTACACTTGGCCAATTAGTTGCAGGAGTTGCTCACGAAATTAATAATCCGGTTGGAGCGATTAGCGCTAATTCTATTTATGCAACAAGTTATGTTAAAGACTTAGTTGAACATTTGCGTCTTTATCAACAAAAAGTTACTGATGAAGAGATCAGAACCCATGCAGAAGAGATAGAGTTGGAATTTTTGATTGAAGATTTGTCTAATATACTGACTACAATGCAAACAAGTGCCATCCGCATTAAAGATATTAGCGAATCATTTAGAATTTTCTCACGTAATGATACCGAAGATAAAGTTAACTTTGATATTCATGAAGGTTTGGAAAGCACATTATTAATTATCAAACATAGACTTAAAAAAACTGACAAGCATCCAGAAATTGAAGTCATAAAAGATTATGCAACCCTACCAATGATTAATTGTTTGCCTGGACCTTTAAATCAAGTATTTATGAATTTGTTAATAAATGCAGTAGATGCTTTAAGAGATTGTCATCACCATCATTTACTAAGTCAGAATAAACCTCTAATTCATATAAAAACTACCTTAAATTATGAAAAAACACATGCCCTAATTTATATTAGTGATAATGGAATGGGAATTCCCGAAGAAATCAAAGAAAAGATTTTTGGGTATGCTTTTACAACAAAACCTGTTGGTAAAGGAACTGGTTTGGGATTAGCTATCGCCCGCCAAATAATTATTGAAAAGCATGGTGGATCTTTAGAAGTTAATTCTTTACCAGGTAAAGGGGCAGAATTCATAATAAATCTTCCATTGTAAGAATTTTTAGATTTTGTATTAACCTGTGGCTAGCCGCTAAATAATAACACTACTAACCAAAATGTTACCTTCACTTGATTCAGTTTTAAAAACAACTAACTTGGCCCATTCGCTACTTGATGTACCTATAGAAGACAATCGAAAACGCTTACTAAGTTTTCCTATTGGAAGTTTTGGAAATAGTTTGATTTCGCTCGAACAAATTACAGAAATTATGCGGATATCCTTAGATGAAGTTTTAATTGTTCCAGAAACTCCTAGTAGTGTTTTGGGTTCTTATAATTGGCGGGGAGAAATGTTATGGTTAATCGATTTGGAGCATATGATTGGTGGTACCCCCCTTTTTGAGCAAGTGCCACAATTGCGGCAACCGATAGCTATTGTTATTCAAGTCGATCACTATTGTTTTGGTATGGTAGTAAAATCTGTGAATGAAATTGAACTCCATGATATTAGGCAAATTTTACCTGCAAAGCTCGGTTCGTTTCCAGCACAGTTACTTCCTTTTATCACAGGATATTTACCGAAAGGTTCAACCGTTTTCAATCCAAAAGCAGTTGTTCAATTTTTTCTATGATTTTGAAATTATTAACTCGTAATTGCTGATCATAGGCTATTTAGCTATGAGAAAACTGCTAACTGATTCTTGATTTTTAATACTGTTAATAAATCAGCGAATATAAAGTTATTCTTCGTGATGATTACTTAATTATTCCTGAGCAATTGAATAAAAAACTTTGTTAGAGGACTTTTTATGAATAATGAATTAGATTTGACTCAAAATATTAATGGCAAATCTCAAAATAGAACCCAGAGAGCTTCAAATTCTACAAATCCAAACAGAAAGCAAACAGATCCTAAGAGCCTCGATCTGACTGTTGAAATTACTCAGCCAAAACAGTCTCAAATAAAAGAAATTACCTCAGAAGATATGCTCGCTGTTCTCAACCAGCAAGCTACAGCAATTGCTCAACAAATACAACAAGCATCTTCAGTTACAGAACTTTATCAAATAGTAGTCAAGGCTATCCGTGAAGCTTTAGTAGCTGAACGTGTATTAATTTATCAATTTAATGGAGAAGCATCTGGTGTTGTTATTGCAGAGTCAGTGGCGCGAGGATTTACGCCTGCAATGCGCGATGAAATGCCGATTGTAGCCTTTGGTTTTGAGCAAGTTACAGACTATGATAAATATTCTACAATTCGCTACGATGATTTAGAAACTGGGCCTCTAACTCCAGATCAACGGAAAATCTGGCAACAGTTCCAAATTCAAGCCAGTTTAAATATATCCTTATATCTTAATGGTAATATTTGGGGATTATTAGCGGTTCAACAATGCTCTGATTCGCGAATTTGGCAAGAGCAAGAAATTACTCTTCTCAATCAAGTTGTGCGCGATTTCTTGTTATGTTTTCAACCTTTGCAATTTCAAAGATTGCTGCAAGAACGCTCAGAGCAAGAGCAATTAGTGGCTCGGATTACGCAAAAAATCGGACAGTCGCCAAATTTTGAAAATCTTTTCCGCTTTGCTACAGTGGAAATTCGTCGCCTTTTAAAGTGCGATCGCGTGGGTATTTACTGCTTTCATGAAGATTGGAGTGGTGAATTTATTGCTGAGTCTGTTGGTGCTGGTTGGATATCAGTGGTAGACCAACAGGCGCATAACACTAGCTTACGCGCAAACCTAATTGAATACGATCGCTGTACTATTAGCAAGCTTACTGCTTCCTCCGCAGATGTAGATACCTATCTACGAGATACCAAGGGTGGTCAATATGCGCGGGGAGAGCGATTTAAATGTGTCAACGACATCTACGAGATGGCCTATTCCTCTTGCTACCTGGAAGTTTTGGAGAAATACCAATGTCGTGCCTACATGATTGTACCCTTGTTTGTCGATAGCAAATTGTGGGGATTGTTGGCAGCATATCAAAACTCTGGCCCCCGCATTTGGCACGATTCTGAAATTAACTTCATGCTCCAGTTAAGTTCACCTCTAGCTGTGACGATACAGCAGATGGAGACACAGTTCAAAATTGAGGCATCCTCCAAACAAATTGAGCGTTCCGCAGCTCGCGAACAAGCGCTGGCTCGAATTACCACCCGTCTGTCACGCACAATGGACTTGGAAGCGATTTTTCGCTCATCGGTGCAGGTGCGGGAGAATTTGGCAAATGAACGCATCGATACGATTTTTAAAATTGCTACCCAAGAAACCCGCCAAATGCTCACTTGTAACCGTGTAGCGCTGTATCAATTTAATCCAGATTGGACGGGACATTTTATTGCCGAATCTGCTGCTAGTGGCTGGAATCGTTTATTAGACATTATTCCTATTATTGAAGATTCACATTTACAAGAAACCCAAGGTGGCCGCTATAAAGACAACGGTTCTATTACTGTCAATGATATCTACACTAGCGGCCACGCACCTTGTCACATCGAACTCTTAGAGCAGATGGAAGCTAGGGCATACATGATTGTGCCAGTGTTTACGGGTGATCAATTATGGGGCTTGTTGGGGGCCTATCAAAACGACAAGCCCAGAGTTTGGGAGAAAGGAGAATTAAGCTCACTCATCCAAGTTGGAATTCAAGTGGGGATGGCTCTCAAACAAGTAAAATACTTGGAAGACGTACGGCAACAATCAGAACAGCTTTCCAAATTGGCAGAACGAGAAACTAATTTTGTGCAGTTTATCTTCAAAATTGGACAACGAATTGTTGAACGTCTGCAACAAAAAAACTTTAACCCTGACTCACTTTTCCGTTCAATCACTCAAGAACTACGCCAATTATTGAATGTAGACCGCGTTGCCATTTATCGCTTTAGTCCCGATTGGAGTGGTGAATTTATCATTGAAGATGTTGGTAGCGGCTACCTCAAACTTGCTGGTAGTGATATGGCGGTAATTGCTGACCCCGTTTTACAAGAAAGTTCTGGTGGTCGCTATCGCAAAAATGAACCGAGTGCCATTAATAATATCAATCACTCATCTGACCTGACCTTCAGCCGCGAAATTTTAGAACAATGGGGAGCCAAAGCCTACATTGCTGCACCTTTATTTAAAGGTGAACAGCAACTTTGGGGCTTATTGTTGACTTATCAAAATACAGCGCCTCGCCATTGGGAAGAAGGCGAAGTCAATCTATTGATTCAAGTTGCAACGCAGTTGGGCATTGTGTTGCAACAGTCCGAGTATTTGGAACAACTCGAAATCCAGTCGCAACAACTCAGCGAAGCCGCGCAACGAGAAAAGCAAGCCAACGAAGCATTACAACAAGAAGTTGCTCAGCTGCTGTCTGCGGTACAACCAGCGCTGCAAGGCGATTTAACAGTCCGCGCCCCAGTTACGGGTGATGAAGTCGGGAAAATTGCTGACACTTACAACAACACCCTAGAAAACCTACGCCAGTTAGTTACCCAAGTACAGCAAGCCTCGCAAGCAGTTGCTAGTACCTCACAAAATAGCGAGTCCTCAATTGTGGAACTCGCCAACCAAGCACAGCAGCAGTTCCAAGCTCTTTCCCAAGCAGTCGAGCAAATTCAAGAAATGGTAGCTTCTACCGAAGCCGTTGCTACTAGTGCCAGACTGGTGGAAGAAGCAGTGCAGAAGACAAACCAGACTGTCAAAGCAGGTGAGAGTGCCATGAATAAAACCGTAGATGGCATTACTGGAATTAGAGAAACTGTGGCAGAAACCAGCAAACGGATCAAACGCCTCAGCGAATCTGGTCAAAAAGTCTCGCGCGTAGTCAGTCTGATTAGTAGTTTCACAACCCAAACCCAAATCTTGGCACTTAACGCGGCAATTGAAGCGACCAAAGCTGGAGAACACGGACGAGGATTTGCTGTAGTTGCAGATGAAGTACGTTCTTTAGCTGGACAATCTGCGGAAGCAACCGCCGAAATTGAAGAACTGGTGCAAGAAATTCAAGCTGGTACTACCGAAGTAGCGGCAGCAATGGATACAGGGATTCAGCAGGTTGTTGAAGGTACTAAGTTAGTCACAGAAGTTCGTCAGCAGTTGAATGCGATTGTTGAAGCGACGACTCAAATCAGCGAATTGGTAGAAAGAATTACCCATACTACCCAAGTCCAAAATCAGCAGTCCCAGTCAATTACCCAAACCATGACTGATGTCGCGGGAATTGCCAATAAAACTTCTGCTGATTCGATTAAGTTATCTGCTTCTTTTAAAGAACTGTTGACAATGGCGCAAGATTTGCAACTCAGCGCTAGCCAATTTAAGGTCACTCGTAGTTCTCAAGCAGAAGGTAACGACTAACCCAACTGCTACGGTGTACACACAAGTCTTAAAATGCTTACCTAGCCTTAGTAGGGTGCGTTATGAAAGCTAATACCAAATCAAATAATGTTTGCGATACATCAATAATATTCTAGAGGTCACGGCAGTGCCGTGCCCCTACAATCTGTCGCATTCTTTTTTCAAATTGGTATAACCCTAACGCACCGAGAATTTGGATAGTGCGGGGCTTGACGACAACACACCCTACTTTTTTGTTTCACGCGGCGCATTCGGTGGAGTCGTTCTCGTAGGGTAGGCGCAAAGAAGAATGCAAGATTAAAATTCAAAACTATCTCAACAAAATGCCCGACTCAAACTATCAAGCACAGCTTTTTCATCACTTTTCTTTAGAAGCTCCAGAACTTCTCAGTATGCTTGAGGAGGCATTACTGAGTTTACAACCAGAGGCTAATAATGTTGAGCAGGTTCGTATTTTGATGCGAGCAACTCATACGCTGAAAAGTATTGCAGCAACTTTGGGATTAGAGACTATTAAAAATATTACCCACTCCCTTGAAGATGTGTTTCGGGCGATTCAAATACCAGAAGTAATTATTGATAGAGAACTGCAAGGATTATTCTTTGAAAGTTATGAGTGTTTGCGTGACCCGTTGATGGCAGAGTTAACTGGTTCCTATGTGGATATAGATAACGTTATAGAGACTTTTGCTAACGTTTTATCGCGGTTGCAGGCAAAATTGGGAAATTTTTTAATTGAAGAGCAGGAGCAGGAAGTAGAGACAACGAACGAAATTAGCTTCGACAGTATTAAAATGCTGCTTGAGAGTAGCATAATCCCTGAAGTTGAGAAAAGTGCTAATGCGATCGCATCCACTAAACCCAAAGATACTGAAGCTATTCTCCGTCAGACAGCAGAACTGTTTCGCGGTTATGGACAGGCTATAGGGCTGACTGGTTGTTTAACTATTGCCCAGACAACAATAGCTGCTCTCGATTGTAATCCGCGAGCAGTCCGCAAAATTGCGCGATTGGCACTAGAAGATTTTCGCTCCTGTTGCATAGAAATTATTGAGTATAAAAATCCTCAAGCTGGATGTCCTAGTCCAGCTTTAGTGCAACTCTCTTCTTTAGGTAGCAGTGAAATACAAGAGGAGATTGTTGTAGGAGTTTCAATTGCAGATAGTGAACAAGATACTCAAACCACCAGCAAGATAGATAAAAAAATTACTGCTCTTCTTAAGGATTCAAGTCAAACCCCACCAATAACCCAGTCAGTGGAATCTGTACCCATGACGGAAGAAACTAATACTACTTCTACTGCACCTTTCCCTAAAATTGTGCGAGTCAATGTCGATCATCTCGAACAATTAAATTACTTGAATGCAGAACTACTCACAAATCAAAATCGGCAATTTTTGCAAGATGGCAGAATGCGAAATTCTCTCCGCAAACTTCTGAGTCGCTTGCGACAATTCCAACAAATGTTAGGTGATTTACAGGATTGGTCAAATCCCTTACTGATAGATTATGAGCTAGAAAATAATGATACTTTAAGTCTAGTACGATCTTTTTTCTCTAGCAAAAATTCTGAGAATTTTGATGTCTTGGAACTTGACTCTTATAGTAAATTTCAAGTATTTAGCCAAAGTTTAATTGAAGAAGCCGCAGCACTCGAACAAGAAATTGATACTCTTGAGCAAGTCAATCGCCAAACAACACAACTTTTAAAAAAACAACAAAAACTACTTACCAATTCTCGTGATGTTCTTTTAGAAGCACGAATGCTGCCTTTAGGTAATATTTTAAATCGTCTACATCCAGTTTTGGAACAATTACAAAAAAAACATAATAAACTTATTGAATTAAATATTAAAGGATCAGATGTACTAGTTGAGAAAGCAGTTGCTGAACGTCTTTATGAGCCACTGTTACATCTTGTTCGTAATGCCTTCGATCACGGAATTGAAGCTGCACAGATGAGAAATTTTCGTGGAAAATCGGCAAAAGGCCTAATTGAAATTCGCGCTTACTACCAAGGCAGCCAATTAATTATCGATGTTCATGATGATGGTGAAGGTCTAGATTTTGAAGGCATACGAAAACATGCAATTGAGCGCGGATTGATTACTATTGAAACAAGCCGTAATAAAACCGAATCTCAGCTAGCAGAATTGCTTTTTGAACCCGGTTTTTCTACGGCAAAACAAGTTAATGATATTTCAGGGCGTGGTGTTGGACTTGATGTGGTCAAAGTACAACTTCATGCAATTCAAGGTTCTGTCGATGTACATACTGAAGCTCAAAAGGGTACAACATTCTCTTTACAAATTCCTTTAAGTCTTAGTATTAATAAACTTTTAGTTTGTCAAGCTGGTACAAAAGTCTATGCTTTAGCCGCTGATACCATCGACCAAATTCTTTTACCCAAAACCGGACAAATTCAATATTCAGAACATGGTAGAGTTTTACGTTTAGCGAAAAATTCTATGAATAGTAAGCTCGATGAAGGCGAACTTATCCGCATTTATCGACTGGAAGAAATTCTAGATTACTCCAACCATCAAACTACACTACATCCTTCAGGAATTCAAACAAGAGAAAGCAATATAGTATTGCCATTACTAATTGTGCTTTGCCAAGAGCAATTACTAGCATTGGAAGTAGATAGAATTATATGGGAACAAGAATTAGTAATTCGTCCTTTTAGCAAGTTAGTACCAACTCCCGGATATGTTTACGGCGGGACAATTTTAGCTGATGGTAGGCTGACACTGGTAATTAACGGTGCTGCATTGTTAGATCATGTTCTTCATCAGGAAATACAGGGAATCGAATCTTGGAAACAAACATCGACAACTACACATTCTCGATTCTTAGCAGCAAATTCACAATCAAAACCAATATTGCCAGCCAAATTAGAAGATAAAAAGCTTACAGTGATGATTGTTGATGATTCGGTCACGCTGCGCCAAGCGTTAATTTATACTCTACAAAAAGCTGGGTATCACACTTTACAAGCTCGTGATGGTTATGAAGCAATATCCTATTCTCAAGCACATCCTGAAGTCGATTTAATTATCTGCGATATCGAAATGCCCCGAATGAATGGTTTTGAATTTCTCGCTCATTGTAGATCAGACAAATATTTATCTCAAATTCCAGTTTTTATTTTAAGTTCGCGCACTGCTATTAAACACCGTCAATTAGCACTTAAGCTAGGAGCTTCTGCTTACTTAACTAAACCTTACGCCGAACCACAGTTACTCTTAACAATATCGCAAGTGCTTAGTTCCAAAAAAGCAAATTTTGTTTTTTATAGTAAAACTCACTAGATATTGTTAAATATAAGCTAAGCATTAAGAATTGAAATTAAGTTGGATTATGAATAAATTTATAGCTCAAGAAAAGTATATTACATTTAAAGTTTATACATACATATTGTCATTACCAATTGATAGTATTTTTAAAGTTATTACTTGTCCTGTTCAGCTTAGCCAAACACTTCGAGCAGCAAAACTTGCTCAAATGGGTCAGCGTACACTGATGCTTGTTAATCTCCACTCTCACCTTAATCCTAACTATAGTGAGCAACAAGAAAACGATAATTCGGGACGTTTTCTGATCATTGCTCAAGGACGTGCTGGAGAATTATATGGGATTCAGGTAGATGCACCTCCTAACATGCTTTCAATAGATGAAACAAGTATTCAACCCGTACCACAATCGTTCCACAATATTGGCCTACCAACTTGGGTTAGTCGCATTGCTATTCTTAATCAGAAAGGTGAACCAACTACTATTTTGATGCTGGATATTAACCAAACCCTTCCTAATAGAGCTTAAGAGCCGATCGCAGCACTATATCCTAAGTAAATTAAATTCATGCGATCGCACTTATTACAGGTGTTTAACTGTAGTTAGATATTGCTGTTTTTGACAAGTAAATTTTGGGGCAAATTTGGGTAATCTAAAGAATAAAAGGTCTTAGCAAATGTGGAGCATAAAAGCACATGAAGAATGCTAAAAGGCGTTGGATGCTGACGATCAACCTAGCTGTCATGGCAGTAATGCCAACGCTGATATTTTTAGCATTCTTGCATCAAGCAATAGCTGACGATCCTGGAAGCTGTTTTATGGTAACTTCTTCTGGAAGAACTATCAGTTTAGGAAAGCTTTGCGGTGTAACACCCATAGACAGCAGAGTTTTTCGGGTTCCCATTAAACGTCGTGTTGGTAAAACTCCTGTCCTTGATGTCACCTTCAATCAGCAACAAACTTTTGAGATGATTTTAGATACTGGTGCTAGCAGCACCCTGATTACACTCAAAATGGCAAATGCTCTCAAACTTCAGCCTACAGGTAAGATAAACGCCCAAATTGCAGATGGTACTGAAGTTCAATTTTTTACTAGTCAAGTAAAATACATGACTGTAGGCTCAGCTGTAGCTAACAATATTGAGGTAGCGATCGCTCCTAAAGCTGCGATCGGTCTACTCGGTCACGATTTCTTTGACAACTACGATATCAAGATTTTAGAAAAAGAAGTAGAATTTCGTCACCGCTAAGTAGCATTGCTCTTTGTAAATATTTTATTCACTAGTTGAAACAATTTCCGTAAGCGTCTGCTATTTATTGGTAGATGAGTGCAGTCTGATTACATTCAAGGACAACTACCTATGGCAATCGAAGGTATTGACATCGCGGAATTTAGCGGAAATATCAATTGGGAAAAAGTCAGAAGTCAAGGCATTCGCTTTGCTTTTGCTAGAGTCAATGATGGCACCATTCATACGGATACTCTATTTTCTTCTTACTGGCCCGCTATGAAGAAAGCTGGTATAATCCGAGGGGCATATTTTTTCTTTCGTCCCACCCAGGACATTGACGCGCAGGTAAAAATTTTCGCCCAAAATCTAGAAATAGAACCAGGTGACCTTCCCCCGGTTGTAGATATTGAAACGGCTAACAGTTGGTATGATTTGAGTCTAACCCAAAGACTGGAGCGTGTGGCTGAGGTATTAAACGCTGTAGAACTGGCTACAGGCTACAAACCAATCATTTATACAGGCCCTAGTTTTTGGCGGGACACGATGGGAAACACCAAACGCTTTGCTGACTATGACTTGTGGATTGCACATTATGAAACCGATACTCCCAGTATTCCAGGTGGCTGGGAAATTCACAGTTTCCACCAGTACATAGGGGATCAAACTGGTTTTCCTGGTATACCAGGTGATGTAGACCGCAATAGATTTAATGGTACTTTGGATCGTCTCCAAGCAGAAACTGTTAAGGCAGTTGCGCTTGTGCAAGGACGTATCGGTCCTAAGGTGAAGAAGTTACAACAAAATCTCAAAAAACTCGGTTTTGATCCAGGAGTACCAGATGGAATTTTTGGACCAGGTACTAAAAAGGCTGTTACAGCCTATCAGCAAGCTAACAAACTCACTGTTACAGCCAGTGTTCCACCTGGAGACAAATTGCTGGTCGCTTGATATTTAGTTAGCGTTATTAAATTTTTACTAGAAAAGCATTTTTGTAACACAAATACTTATATTTTTAGTTGTCAATAAAACTTTCCAAGCTGGGTACATCCACCCAGCTTGCTGTTTTATGAGATTCATGGGATAAATCCATCAATAACTGAGAATAAACTCCTTCGCGCAGTGATGGAACTATTTGTTGCTGGTGATTAATTCCTTGCACCCATTGGTCTAGTACACGCATAAATGCAGAAATTCGTCCATCAGCATGATTTTGAGAAAACATCAGGTGTGCTGGGATTTCGATTTCAGTTAAGGCTTTACCTGGTTGAGAACCCCAAACACGAAAACCGTGGATGTAATCTTTTTGATTTTCACTACCTAAAACTAAAGTACCGCGATCGCCATATACTTCTACCCAGTGCGTTCTCGGTGCATGAACAACTGCACTGATTGTCAGTTGGCAAGGTGTACCATCTGCTAATTCCAAGGTCAGTATGCAGGTGTCATCTGTATTTACCAGCTTGCTTTCGCCGCTAGCAGGATCAATGCGTGTGGGAATAGCAGTACTCAAATGGGCACTTAATCTGCGCACTGGGCCAAATAGCCAGTAAATATAATCGAAGGCGTGGGAACCTAAAGACCCCAATGCACCACCTCCCTTGTCTTGCGAAGAATACCAGTTCCAAGAGCGGGAAGCATCTGCACGTGAAGAACCTAACCAATCAATTCTAATCAGACGCTTGTCGCCCACATAGCCTTCTGATAATAGTTGTGAAAACCTCTGCCATCCTGGCACAAAGCGAAATTCAAAATCTACAGTAGCAGTGATGCCTTTTTGTTGAGCTAATTGATAAAGTTCTTTAGCCTCGGCTGCGTTTAAGGCTGTCGGTTTTTCCAGTAACAAATGCTTTCCTGCTTGCAGCACTATTTTTGCCATTTCATAGTGCAAAAATGGTGGTGTAGCGATAGTGACTGCTTGCACTGTTGGCAACTTCACAATGTCTGCAATTGTATCGTAGGCATGGGGAATCTGCTGAGATTGAGCGATCGCTTTGGCTTTATTAATATCTCGATGATAAACAGCTACTACCTCAGTTTGAGGATGTGCTTGCAATCCGGGAATGTGGACTTTCTGACCAAAACCTGTACCAATAACCGCCACGCCAACTTTTTGTAGATTTGTCTGTAATGTCGAAACCATATATAAATTAAGGGAAAATACGCAAGGATAAAATGATAATAAACCAGCATTTACAAGACGCGATCGCTGGAACCCTAATAATTTGCTGAGTCTGCGCGAGAATCATCCCTTCATATCATGTTCGGTGAAATACTTATTATTAAGACCTAGGCGGAAAGAGCATTTTCCGGTTTTTGCACAGATGGGGGAATTATCACTAATTAGGCGGACATGATATCAGTTGTTTTTGCATTGACCACTGATAAGCTAATAATCATTAAAATTGCATCTTTGCGTCTCCCTTTCTCCGCGTCTTTCTGAGGCTAAGGATTCTGCAACTTAAAGGCGGGTTAGCTTATCATGTGACCGTCATTACGACCTTTGGGAAGCAATCCCAAAAATCATTGCGATTGCGTCGTTTCAATCGCAATGACAATATTAAGGGTGATTTGCTGGATATTATATGACTCTTGTGGTGGAGCTCGTTCTTCGCTAACACTAACGTCATTTATCAGCAAGCCAGAAATTAGAACAGTTTTAACCAGCCTGGGCAATCAATTGAGTAGCAATCTGCTGTGCTTGGTTGATCGGAATGGCAAATCCTAATCCTTGGGCACCTTGAATAATGGCAGTATTAATGCCGATGACCTGTCCGCTTTGATTTAACAGCGGTCCACCGGAGTTACCAGGGTTAATAGCTGCATCTGTCTGAATAAAACTCACTTCCCTGCTACGTGAGCCAATCGCTCGACTAGAACGCTGTGTACCACTGATAATCCCAACTGTTACGGTGTTGTCTAAACCGAGAGGATTACCAATTGCGATCGCCCATTCCCCAGGTTTTAACTGATCGGAATTACCCAGGCTGACTGTTGGTAAATTGTTGGCTTGAATTTGAATAACTGCCACATCTGTGGCGCTATCTGCCCCCAATACTTGACCTGTGAAGCGACGGCCGTCTTTCAATGTTACTGTGACTCTGTCTGCACCAGAAACTACGTGAGCGTTAGTCAAAATCACACCATTTGACTTAATGATAAACCCTGAACCAGTTCCCCGTGCAACGCGCGTACCAGATTGTGTATATCGACTAGGAGTTGTACGGGTGGAGTCAATGCGAACTACGGCTGAACCAGTTTTTGCTACCGCATCAGCAATAAAGTTATTATTTGTATTTACCGATGAAGTAGAAGGCAACTGCGCAGTGATTTGTTGAGATAGTACTGGATTTGTAGGCATCAAGTGCGCTCCAATAAGAGCTGACACAGCCCCTACAGACACTAAAGATACATTAACTAGAGATTTTTTCAAGGAAAAATTAGCAGACATTGCAGATTTCTAAGTTAAAGAATGGGTTTTAACACAATCAGCAAAAGACAAAAGAGTTCTGAGTGCTGAGTTCTGAGTATTAGTTACCGTCTTCAGTTGGAAAAAGAACTTTCGTCTTTGCTCAATCACAAAAATTTAACTGTACAATCCAACTCAGCACTCACTACTTTCAACTCAGCACTGTTATTTAGCTTGCACTAACTGCTTGACGATACCTACCCCTACTTGAGTGGCTTCATTCAGTAGTTTTGGATCTACCGTTTTATCGTTCTGGCTGTGATAATTCGGTTCCTGACCCCGGTAGAAAAATAGGATGGGCACGTCTTTATTAGCAAACGGTGCATGGTCGCTACCACCATAGCCATAGGAACCCAAGGTTTTTATATCTGAGTCAACAGCTTTGGCGATCGCGGTTAATGATGATGTACCACCAATCAAAAGCTCGTTGTTAACGCCAACCATGTCAAAATTCAGCATTCCTTTCAACCTTGAGAGGAACTCTGGTTTAGCAGCATCAACAAAAGCCCTTGAACCATGCAAACCGTCTTCCTCGCCATCAAAGGCGACGAACCAGGCTTGATGAGCCAGATTTGTGTTCGATAAGTTACGAGCAATCCCCAGTACAACTGCTGTTCCAGAAGCGTTATCGTTTGCCCCTGGGGAACCTGGCACAGAGTCGTAGTGTCCACCAAGTATCAGTTTTGGCGCTCCTACCCCTGGTAGATGAGCAATAACATTACGTCCGGTCACTGTCTGCCGTTGAGCATTAACATTGAGGCTGACATTAACTGGTGCGGTTTGCGCTTGTTGAAGCAAGGAATTACCGCGATCGCCCGAAAGTCCCAAGACTGGGATTTTCACTGACTTGCCTAATGCAGCACCGTTTAAATTGCCTGGTTCGTTGTTGACAATTACTAAACCAATTGCTCCCGCCGCCTCAGCATTGCTAGCTTTTTGGGAAAAGCGGATTTCACCACGCCGGACAATCGCGATCGCACTTTTGACATTCACTTTTGCAAAGTCGTCGGTTCGTCCAAAATTGGGAACTACTATCAGTGGTGCATTCAACTTTCCTGGAATTGTGCCATTGAGTGCCCTACCCTCAACAATCGCACCATTGATCGTGAGGTTTGAACCTAAATCTACAAACTTTTGATAATTAAAAGTCTGAATTTCGGCAACATAACCAGCTTGACGGTACTTATCGATTAAATAAGCGCTGGCCTTTTCCATAACTGGTGTACCAGCTACTCGCGGACCCAGATTTACCAAAGCTTGTACATCGGCATAAGTTGCATTAGTGCGATCGCTCTCTTGCGCCTCAGCTTTTGATAGAGATTCAACAATATTATTTAAACGAGTTGGTTGTAAAGCGCAAGCGGTCGGTAGTGAAGCTAGGACAGCCACTAGTACCGCATTGAACCAAGCATTTGTTTGCTTTCTCTTTAAGGGAGTCATTAACTCTGTATGAGATGAATCATCTACTGATTAGCTCCTGTTATCTTTATTGTGATAGGTAAGAATGACAAGAAAATGTCAACCACAGTCGTCATCAACTGCGTATACTCTTGGGTGACGCTTGCTTCCAGCAAGCATTGAAAATTTCATTCCCCGCGTTTATTTTCAAGCTAGAGCTAATCCCGACCTAGGATGTCCAACTGATTTAGGAGTGTTCCAAACAATAAATGATCCAAAACCTGTCATTGCGAATGAAGCAAAGCGGAATGTAGCAATCGCAGAGTTTGAGATTGCTTCGCTACACTCCGTTTCGCTCGCAATGACAATTGGGCATTTTTTTACTTGGAGTACTCTAGAAGCTTGTGAGTGGTAATCTTTGTGCGCCACTATTCCATATTATTTTCGCCCCGCTACACTACTGTAACGGGGCGAAAATAGCGAGCTAACTAACCCTATCTGGGTATGAGCTTCAATGAGTTATTTAATTTTTTGAAACTTCTCAATTGTGAGATAGATTTCTTCATCAGCTATCTGACTGTTGTAATCGATATTAATTTGGGTTGGGTAGCCAAGTTTAGGATCGTACTGCACAGTCAGGTTGGATGCTTTCTTGGCGATCGCGTCCTCAATTACATTGAACAGCTTGGGAATCGTATCGTATTGTTTGAATAGTTCTTGATTTACTGATTGACCTGCCGCATCAGTAATAGAAGTGTTTTTCCCTTTACGGACTTTCACAACTATTGGACCGCTAGCTTTGGGTGCGCAGAAGCAACTCCGGCTAAGTTGATAGCGATAGTTACGGATATTTTGCTTTTTCCATAACTGGCGATTAATAGTTAATTGGTTCAACTGTGACTTAGCGATCGCCGGAGATTGTGCCGCTGGACTGGGCGGTTGCGATATGACGGGTGCATTTAAACTAAGAGTTAGCAATAATCCCGTAGTAATAAAGATAGGTAAGCGCATATAACTCGATTGAAATTATAAGTTATGAGAATTTGACAAACTTCTCAAAGTTCCTGCTTTGCTTGCCAACACAAAATTTCAGTTTTTAGGTTAAATTTGCTACCCTATACCCTGTATATCCTCTGTATCCCAAGCTGCACTACAGAGGCAGTATTTGGAAGCGATCGTTAATTAACAGTTATATTCAGGTTAAAACTCTTGGATTTTAGTAGCTTTAAATGACTTTGCCTTAAAGACTAGCTTGCATAACCCTAGACTATACTGCGTCACGACCTCAGCCGTTTGGGTAGGGTATAGTTAGGCAACTCAACAATAAGTATGGAATTATACTATAGCAACTCTATTTACGTCTTATATCTAAAGATAGAGAATAAAGGTTAACTTAAATTTGGGAATTATTACCTGAGAGGGTTTTTTCCCAAATCTATCCGCCCAAGAAAAACAGCCTATCTATCTTTAGTGCAACCGAGGTCAGATGACGCAATCTTTAAATCAAGTCACCGAGTGGGAACAACGTCGTGATGAGGCAACCCGCTACTACAAGCGGGGAGAATTTCAAGAATATCTCGCGCTGGCAACTGAAAATTTAAAGTTGGCTAGAGTCATCCCAGACCGAGCCAGAGAAGGTTATGCATTGAACGACATTGGTTTAGCTCACCTCGGTTGCTGGCAACCTCAAAGAGCATTAGACTGTTTTTATCAGGCACTTGCGGTTGCTCAAGAATTTGGTAATGTACGAGCAGAAGCAACTGCACTGAGCAATTTAGGTTCTACCTACAGCCGCCTAGGAAAGTTTTCGCAAGCTCTAGAGTATTTGGACAAAGCACTTCAAATTTTCCGTAAATTAGAGGACGCTCAAGGCGAAGTTTCCACTCTTAATGATGTGGCACTGATTTATACCAGATTGGGTGAACCAAAACGAGCGCTGCTGCTGCAAAACCAAATTTTGACCATGCGGCGATTGCTAGGAGACTTTTCTGGTGAAGCAACTACGTTCAATGGTATTGGGTTTGCCTATAGTGCTTTGGGACAGTATGAACAAGCTCTAGAATATTTTCAAGCAGCATTGCCAATTCAACGGGCTGTTAAAAGTTTAGTTGGCGAAGCCACTACCTTGAATAATATTGCCTCTATCTATAGTGATTTAGGACAACCTAAACAAGCACTATTGCTCTACCATCAAGTACTATTAACTCGGCGGGTGCTAAAAGATCGTGCCGGCGAAGCAACTACGTTGAACAACCTCGGTTTTACTTACAATAGTCTGGCAAATCACTGGCAAGCACTGAAATTATACAAGCAAGCTGTGGCAATTTATAAAGATTTAGGCGATAGCCTGGGAGAAAGTTCAACTTTCTTGAATATGGGTAGCCTTTACGCCAAAAGAAGACGCAAAAAATTGGCGCTATCATGCTACCGCAATGCTCAAGAATTAGCGACGCAAATCCAATATCAACCACTTGTGGAAAAGGTACAACAGTTCATTGATGCATTGTCGTGAGATTCCAGGCTGTATAAATAACATTAAACTCAAAATTTGTCCCTGAGCGTGCTTCTTTTGTAACTCATCATCAGCAGCCAACTCAGGGACTTTGTTTATGATTTATCTATGTAGCAGCGGCTAGAAGCCGCTTAACAGGAGATATGAGTTAACTAGAAACGATAACCTAATCCTGTCTGGAAACTGACAGCATCAGCATCACTATTTCTGTAGGCGTCAATACCCCATTTAGCATCGCCATAGACAATGACGTTGTTCGCCACCTGTGATTCAGCACCCAAAGTTACTACAGGTGAACTTTGATTACCTAACGGTGTGTTTTTACCTTCATCAGTGACAAAAGAATAACCGCCACCGAAGTAGACGTTAGTATTTTTGGCAATGGGCGCATCATAAGTCACTATGGGCATAATTGCAGTGGCATCACCACCAAACAGAACCGAACCCCGAAGTGAAACAGGGGTTTTCGGCATAGTAACCCGTGCTTGGACATTACCACCAAATTGAGCATCATCATTTCCTTGTCCACCACTGGTTGCACCAGCAGCAATACCAACACCAATATAGTTGCTGTCAGTACCAGATGGTTGAGCCGCAGCAATTCCAGCGGAGAGGACAATAGAAGAAACAGCAAGCGCAGAAGCTGCCAAAGCTCTAAGTTTCATAAGTTTATCAGCACTAGAGTTCAGTGCAATCAATGTTCTCTAGTACTAGAATCCTCTTTTTAAAAGATTTCACCCTCCTACACTGAGGTCATCCACATGGTTGAATTGTTTTTCATTCCTTTGGGTGAACCTATTTTGAAAAAATGCCGAGGTATTAAGTGAATTTTTATCTATACTATTATTTATGAAGCGATCGCTGCCGCAATTTTACGCGAAAATGGCTGGCTTTGTATATGTTAGCGATCGCCGTTGATATTAAATTTTTAAACACTTGCTAATATGGGGTTCGCCATAAAAATTCTCTTGATATTTTCTGGACTTGTCACGGCTTTATATTGAGCCGTCATGTCTGGTGTAAGCAGTTCTAACATGACTTTGTTCTCTAACCAGAATTCAATCACATCAAAGAAAGAATCACGGTTACAACGTAAAACCCGCCAACCTTCGCGTTTGCCAATTTCCTCAATTTCTTCCTGACTGCTAGGAACAGAGATGGCTGCATGGGTAGCTGTCATACCATTAGCGGTATTAGACTGTACAAACTGACACTGATCATCGCCTTCACCCGGTATTAGCTTAGTTTCTAACGGATAAACTTCAATTGCTGTGCCTTGTTCGTCCATAGCAAACACCATATAACTACCTGGATGAGGGAAAAAGGGAAAAGCCTGTCCTTTCAGAACTTCTGCGATGACTTGGGCAACACGTAGAGGGTTTTGAGCAGCAATAGAAATGTGATGAATCATAAAATAAATTTCCTTAGATAAAAATTAAGCTTGTAAGTAAGCAGATTGTGCAAAAATCTTGCTTTGAACCATTAAGTTACTAAAAGTTTGATTATTCTAAGCTTCAAATCCAAGTTGCAAGGTTTCGGAATTTTGGACAAAAAGTTTTATTGCGTATTTAACTCACGTTGAGCCATTTTTCAATCGAATGACTAAACTTACGTTTGCTTCAACCAGACCGCGCCAATTGATCACTTTTTAACGCTAGATGACTTCATGATCGCTGTCTCCTTACCCCTTGTACTGTATTCGCTCAACCGAGAAAGACTATATGTCTTCATGTAGTAAAAAACACTTTATCCTAGCAAAGTGATGAAACTGCTGTAGATGCGATCGCTTATTTATTAAAGTAATTACTAGCCTGCACTGACTAAGGTTTGAAACTTTTTCTCGTTAGCAACTTGCTGACGACTGATACTGCGACTATTGATTTCTCAGTTAAATTCCTCCTTTATGCTGGCTTTATTTACCATTTTTTTAGTTAAAATATTATATGTACATTAGTAAGTAAGTAAATTACTTAGCAGCTAGTAGCCTGTTATTACCATAATTTTAATAACTATATTTTAAGTAATTACTAATAAAAACATCTAAGCTTTAGACAGTATAAAATCTAAATTTTCCTTTTTATCACTTTGAAATTTGTTGTTTTTAGCTATGATTTCGAGAATGCGTAAAGGTTTTTCTGTAGTACTTGGTATGGGAACTGCTGTAGGTGTAGGATTAACATCGCTTGCACCAGCCAATGCAATTCCTTGGGGTCAGCTAATATTTAATGGTGTTCAGTTGTTGCAACTTTCCAACGTTTCACCACAGCAAACAGTCACCTTGGGGCAAAATATTCACCAGCAAGTAAAACAAAATTACAGATTTGATACCAGCTCTCAAACCAATACTTACGTTAACCGTGTTGGTCAACGGTTGGCTAGAGCTAGTAACTGCTCTCAAATCCCTTTTCACTTTTATGTAGTTCGAGACTCTAGTATTAATGCCTTTTCAACCACAGGTGGTTATGTATACGTTAATACTGGGCTATTAAATACTGTGGATAATGAAGACCAATTGGCAGCTGTTATGGGACATGAAATTGGTCATATTTGCAACAACGACCTCATCAACAAGTTAAAACAAACACAACTTGCTCAAGGTGCAGCCTCGCTTGCTGGTTTAAACCAAAGTGCTGTAACCGCCATAGCTTATAAGCTGGCTGTAGATTTACCTAATAGCCGTGAAGCAGAATTTAATGCTGATGACAAGGGATTGCAGTATATGAAACGCGCTGGCTATAACCCAAAAGCTATGCCTGCATTTCTCAAGAAATTACTTCGGCAATCTTCTCAACCGTCATTTTTGAGCGATCACCCAGGAACCCAAGAGCGGATTTCTGTTATAGAAAGAAAAATTGCTAATGGTAGGTGATACTGATTCAAAAAATGTTTGCGACAGATACCTTAGATTACTAAAAAATTTGGTAGTAATGGTGAGTGACGCGATCGCGTCACTCACTTTAAATGATGCTGTTCAACACCAAATCTGGACAACACGACCTTGCAACTGTTGCCCTAGCCAAGGTGTATTACTAGAAAGGGTGTGAAGATTTTTTCTTTCAACTTTCCAGTTTTGTTGAGGGTCAAATAACACCAATTCTGCTTTTTGATTTGGTTCCAACGCACTCACTTTTTGTCTCAAACACTCTGCTGGTCGAGTACTCAAAGCACGCCATAATTCTAAAGCTGTAAATTCCCCAGTTTCTACAAGATGTTGCCATAACAAAGGTAATGCCAACTCTAAACCAATTGCTCCTGGTGGTGCTTCAGCAAAGGCTTGGACTTTTTCTTCGTAGGTGTAGGGTGCGTGGTCAATGGCGATCGCATCGATAATTCCTCTACGTACACCCTCACGTAAAGCTACCACATCGCTGGGATTACCTAACGGTGGATCTAAATGCAAGCTGGTATTATAACTTTTAACTGCTTTGGTATCTAGTAACAAATGCATCCAAGTAGTACTGGCGGTGATCGGTAAACCAGCAGCCTTAGCTGAAGCAATTAATTCCACACTGCGGGCTGTGGAGACACGCATAATATGTACATGAGAATTGCCTGTGGCGGCTACCAATTCTAATAAAGCTGCGATCGCAGATGTTTCTGCGCTTTGGGGTATCGGTGGTAATCCCAGACGAATCGCATCTGACCCTTCTCGGATTACCCCATTGGCGGCTAATTGCTGGTCACAAGGCCAAAAAGCTACTGGTTTACCCAAAGGTAACAGATATTCTAATACCCGCCTCAACAACCCCAAATTTTCCCTCGGTTGACCATCGGTAAAGCCAACTACTCCAGCTGCTGCTAAATCTGCTAATTCTGTTAATTGCTTTCCTGCTAGATCCAAGGTGATAGCACCCCAGATATGAAGACGAGGGAGAGGGAAAGACGCGGGAATGTTGTTAATAACCTCTCCGCATCCCCTTGTCTCTGCCTGCTGTTGTCCTCTCCTCTTCTGCAACTGTGCCACAAGCGCCGGGTTATCGATTGCTGGAGATGTGCTGGGTAAGATGCTGACTCTGGTAAAACCGCCAGCCGCAGCCGCTTGTAACAAAGATAAGAGAGTTTCTCGCTCTTCAAACCCCGGTTCGCCAGAGTGGCTGTACAAATCCACCAATCCCGGTCCTAGAACTAATCCCCGACAATCTCTGATTTGAGTTTCGGAATTAATATCGGTAATGTGCGCGGCGTCGATGCTATGCTGCTTGTCGGCAGACATCGCTTGAATGTAACCATCACTAATTAGCACATCAGCTAGTTGGTCAGTTCCAGAAACCGGGTCAATCACCCGTACTTGTTGTAGCAATTCAGTTGTCATGTGAGCTATCAGCTATTACCTATCAGTGCTTCAACTGTTTGTCTATTGTGATTTATCTGTTGACCGACAGCTTAACACTGACCTCTACAATGCCCCGGCTGCGGTTTTATCTAATACGCCTTCACCTAAGTGAGTTGTGATGTTCATTGCTTGCAGCACTGGTAAACCATCAGGACCAGATGGGTAATCAATGACGCTGACTGCGCCATTACCCTGGCGAAAATTCCAGAAATTTTCTGATGGTAAACCCAGAATATGGCATAGCAAAGTCTTGTTAGTAGCGTCGTGAGCCACTACTAATCCAGTTTTAAGTTGACTTTTTGATGCTGCTTGCACAATTGACTGCCAAGCTGCAACGCTACGTTCCCACACTTGCTGTAAATTTTCCCCTTCGGGCATTTGTACTTCTGCTGGTGTTATTCGCCAGCGTTCCAACTCTCCTGGAAACTCTTGCTCTATTTCTGTTTCTAATTTTCCTTCCCAAAGTCCGTGACTGATTTCCCTTAAACCATCTTGCAATTCCAACTTTACACTAGGATGGTGCTGCAAAATAATCTCTGCTGTTTCTTTGGGACGAAGCATTGAGCTGCTAATAGCAAAGTCAATGGCGACATCTTGGAGAAATTCTCCGGCTTTTTGCGCCTGTTTTCTACCGTTGTCGTTGAGCGGAACGTCAATTTGCCCTTGAAACCTAGTTTGGCGATTCCATTCTGTTTCTCCATGACGTACCAGCAACAATCGTACTCCTTGGTGTTCTGGTCGTAATGTAGGGAGAGTTTCTCCTGCATGTTGGGTCTGATTCAACGACTCTAGTTGGACTGGATCTCCTAAACCCCCAACAAAATTTAAAACAGTGATACCACAGTTAGATTGTTGTATGGAATGGTAGCGGCTTGGGGGAATGCCTAGTGCCGTGCTAATCAGGGCACGATTAATACCGTTATGCCCAACTATCAGAATAGTTTCACCTTGATGATGAGGTAAAATTTCTTCCCAAAACTGCCGCGCCTGCTCATACAAAGCCAGAACAGGAAAATGTTCTCTGCTACCCTCTGCATCATTAAGCAGCATCCGCAGCTTGTGAGGGCTTTCTTTCCAGGTGCGATAGTCTTCGGCAAACTTCTGCTTGACATCAGCAGTCAACATTTCTGCCCACAAAGGCAGGTCTATTTCCAGCAGCTTATCGAAAGTTTGGGGAACAGCGGAGGTTCCAGTATGAGTTGCCAACTCACTGTGGATAATCTCTGCTGTTTGTTTCGCTCGCTGTAAGGGGCTGCTGTAAATCGCGTTAAATAGAATATTGCTGAGGGCCTTGCCTACTTTAGTGGCATCGTTGCGACCTTTTTCTGTTAATCTTGACACGTCAGTGCGCCCTTGGATGCGCTTTTCCGTGTTATAGCTACTTTGACCGTGGCGTACAATGATGACACGAGTCACTGGTCTTCCCTCCTCTATCTAAAGGACTAATTTTACTGCAAACTGGGTTGGCAGAATTATCAATTACAGCGATGACCATGTATAGGGTTTCTAAAATGTATAAAAATTAACTTTTATTATTTTAGTACTGTGCGCCTTGATCTTCTTCAGAAACGATTGCAAAAATCAGCGTCAATTTTGACGACCGAGCAAAGCTCAGTTATGATAAACTACGGTAAAACGATAGATTTATCGACTATTTAGTTATGCCACCATCAATCATGTAATTTTTAGGAAAAAATTTCAAGGTGGCGCTGGGATTTATAGGTATCTTTGCGTTGTATCAGATAGAGAGTGAAATTCTCATAGTTTGAGGAATTAGGGTCATGGCTTTATCTACAATTGTTGATTCTATGGTGAGCTATATCTGCATTCGCGTTCCTCTGCAATGTCATACCCAACCTGTTCTTTCACAATTAATTTCTCGTTATGGCTTAACAGTTAATATTACCGCAGCTTTTTTAGAAGGAAATACTCAAGACAACGGTTGGTTTAATTTGGAGATTCAAGGTAGTTTTCAACAAATAGAAGCAGGACTTGCCTATCTACAATCACTAAATATAGATATTGAGCAGCTAAATATTAAAATTTTAGCGGCAGAAGACAGAGAAAAGCTCAAACTATTATGTACCAATACCAATATTTGTGGGCAGGTACAGTCAAATCAGCAAATACAAAGCAATACACAAGAAGTTAATTTAACTAGTAAAAAAAATCGCGCCAAATTTCAAGTCTGCATTCCCAAAAATTACCATTATTCTCCGATAATTGCCGGGCTAGTTGCTTGCTATGGTTTAACGGTGAACATTGCCAGGGCTTATTTGGATATAGATACTGAAAATGATGGAAGGTTTGATTTAGAAATTTGGGGCAGTTCACAACAAATTATCTTTGGCTTGAGGTATCTAAAACAACTAGGTTTACAAATTTGGTTGTAAAACGATACAAAACTTTCATTAAGTTGTGAGATTTTTTGTAAAGGCTGTCATTTAGAACTGCTACACAAAAAATAGGACGTGTAAATTATTCATAGCTTTTAGAGGAATTCAACTATGACTCATGCTTGCTGTGGCCCTGGTTATGCTTCTCCAGAGGCAGCCATCAAGGCAGAACCGGAAAAGGTACTTTATGCGATCGCTCTTTATACTGGTACGGGAATAGAAGAGCCTGATTATCTCGCCACCGTAGATGTTGATCCAACATCCCCTACTTATTCCCAAGTGATTCATCGCTTATCTATGCCTTACATTGGGGATGAGTTACATCATTTTGGCTGGAATGCGTGTAGCTCTTGTCACGGCGACATTAGTAGATCCCGGCGATTTACCATTATCCCAGGACAACGCTCTAGCAGGATTTATATTGTTGATACAGCAGACACCAAAGCGCCAAAACTGCACAAAGTCATTGAACCTGAAGAAATTAAAGAAAAAACTAACTTAACAGCTCCTCACACAGTACACTGCCTAGCAGATGGTCATGTGATGATTTCCATGCTGGGTGATAGCCAGGGAAATGGCCCCGGTGGCTTTTTATTATTAGATGAGAATTTTGACATTGCTGGGCGTTGGGAACACAATGCCAATGGCATGAACTTTAACTATGACTTCTGGTATCAGCCGCGTCATAACATTATGGTGAGTAGCGAATGGGGCGCACCCAAAACCTATTATCCTGGTTTTGACCTCAACGATGTCACAGCTGGTAATTATGGTCAGCACATACATTTTTGGGATTGGTCAAAACGCGAGATTATTCAAAGTTTTGATTTGGGACAAGAAGGGTTAATTCCTTTAGAAGTGCGGTTTTACCATCACCCTGATAGCACTCATGGATTCGTCGCAGCTGCACTCAGCAGTAATGTTTGGCATTGGTCTAAGCCCAATGGTCATTGGCAAGTAGAGAAAGTAATTGATATACCATCAGTGGAAGTAGAAGGCTGGCCTATACCGGTGCCATCCTTAATCACTGATATCCTGATATCAATAGACGATCGCTATGTTTACTTCTCTAACTGGCTGCATGGGGATATTCGCCAATATGATATTAGCGATCCTTCCCATCCCAAACTTACCGGACAGGTTTGGTGTGGTGGTTTGCTAGGTAAAAGTGGCGAAGTTCAGGGGCATAAATTAGCTGGTGGTCCCCAGATGCTACAGCTGAGTCTGGATGGTAAGCGGCTTTACGTGACCAATTCTTTATTTAGCACTTGGGATAATCAGTTTTATCCTGACTTATCTAAGAACGGCTCATATTTATTGCAGATTGACTGCGATACAGAAAACGGTGGACTGAAAATCAACGAAAATTTTTACGTTGACTTTGGTAAAGAACCAGCCGGGCCATCTCGTGCTCATGAGATGCGTTATCCTGGCGGTGATTGCACCTCAGATATTTGGGTGTAATTTACTATCAAGCATGGGGGTATCTATAGCGGTTCTCGTTTGGATGCAATACACAATAGGGCACAGCATTGCTGTACCTCTACGAATGATCTGTATTCTATGCAATTGAGAACCGCTATATAGTGAATATTTGTCAAAGAATGCCACAAATGTATTTGTAGGGATGGGGTTTCCCCGTCCTTTACGACAGTGAGTAAATCGCAAAGTTTTCCCAAGGAGCGATCGCACTTTTATTCATGGACAAAAGCTGTCTGGCTTCAAGGAGCATTAGAATCTGGACTCAACGCTGCTAAAGAAATTCACTTTGCTGGCTCTACCGTTTCCTTTATGAAAAGGTGAGTGAGACTTCATACAGCCATTATCACAAGTCACCCACAGTGTTCATAAGTTTACATTTTAGGATTTAATATGAACCATTTGACATCGAAAACCTCAAGTATGAAAGCGATGGTATTAAGCGACATCGCTAAGCTAGAGTTGCGTGAAGTACCGCGCCCTGGAGTGCAGCAATATGAGGTTTTGGTACGTGTGTCAGCAGTAGGATTGTGTGGCACGGACTTTCACATCTTTTCTGGGCAAGCCAACTACAACATTAATCAGCGAGGAAAGGTTATTCCACTGGTAGAACAGCCGCAGATTCTAGGTCACGAACTTGTTGGTATCGTTGAAGAAGTAGGAAGCCTAGTTAAAGATTTGCATATAGGCGATCGCGTCGTTATCGATCAGGGGTTGAACTGCCTTAGCCGACGGCGACAACCGAAGTGCGAATACTGTGTCAGTGGCGACTCCCATCAATGTCAGTTTTTCTCCGAACATGGCATCACTGGCTTACCGGGAGGACTTGCTGAATATATAGCGGTTCCTGCTGTAAATGCCATACCCATTAATTCTGACTTGGAAACTATTGCCGCTGTTCTCACAGAACCCCTTGGTTGTATCAGCCATGCCTTAGATAGGGGAACACGCTCCCGCACCCGTTATGTAATTAATACTGAAGATATCGATCAACGCGTGCGGTCAATTCTAATTTTTGGTGCTGGCCCAGCGGGGCTATTATTTATTCAATATCTGTACAAAGTCCTAAACTATGATGGCTTGATTCTAGTTAGCGAACCAAATCAGCAAAAGCGGGAATTAGCCTCTTGCTTTGGTGCAGAGGTAATTGACCCTCAAGTAGTTGATTTAGTCGATGTTGTGCAGGAAAAAACTGGTGGACGGCGAGTAGAGTATTTAATTGATGCTTGCGGTGCTGGTTCAGTCTTCAAAGATATTCCTGCTTTAATCCGCAGACAAGCTACAGTTCTACTCTACGGGTTAGGTCATGCAGGTGTAGATTTGAGCGTACTGAATAACTTACAATTCATGGAACCAACGCTGGTTGCTGCCATTGGTGCGTCAGGAGGATTCCGCAGCGACGGACGTCCATGTACCTACGATAGAGCACTTGGCTTGCTAACAGCCAAGCAGATCGAGGTAACTTCGTGGATTACCCATTGTTACCAATCCCTGGAATCTGTGCCTCAAGCCTTTACTAGCGATCATTTAGAACCCGACTATATCAAAGGTGTACTAGTACTATAGGGGTGATTCATCGGTTACCAATTCAAATGGAGTGATCGCTTACTTTAAGCTGCGTACACTATTTAAAATCTTAATTACAGCAGCGAGTAGTGGAGATAGTATTGAAAACATAACCAAAATCTTAAATCAAAGTCCATGTGGGAGCGATCTCAGATATCACCTGGAAAAAACTTTGCGATTTACTCACAGTGACTGTGTCACAACTAGATGATGAATAAAACTTACAAAATTGAACTCGTAAATCGTAGTCACTTTTGTGTTGAAGTGTCGGAAAATCAATACATCTTAAATGCAGCAGAAGCAGCGGGGTTGCGTTTACCAGTTGGTTGTCGATATGGTGTTTGTATTACCTGTGCTGCACGTTTGATTGAGGGCAAAGTCGATCAATCTCAGGCGGTTGCACTCAAACCTACCCAAGAAAGTATGGGTTATGTTTTACTTTGTATTGCTTATCCGCGCTCAGATTGCAAATTTGAAGTGGGTGTAGAATGCCAAGATGAATTGTATATTAATCCGTTTAAAGGTTGTCGTTGAGTTTTATCTGTATTGTTAGTTTTGAAAACTCTAACCGGAAAATTATATTAATGCTTGCACTTGCCATACTTTCACTGTTCGGTCATCGCTACCACTAACTAATGTTCTGCCTGTGGGTGCAAAACTCAGAGCAATTACTGCATTAGTATGTCCTGTCAAGGTTTTCAATTCTTTGCCTGTATGAGTATCCCATAGGTGAATGCTGCCATCCTTACCGCCACTAGCAAGGATGCGGTTATCTGAGCTGAATGCTAAGGCGTGAATCCCTCCGGTTTGACTGGGAACGGAGAGTGTCTGCAAGAGTTTGCCTGTTTGCCAATCCCACAGCTTGATTGCACTTACTGAAGTATCCGCTCCACAACCTTCGGATTGCGCTTCTGCCAGTACTTGTCCATTTGGGTTAAAGGCGATCGCTACAATGTTAGTTCTTCCAGTAGTCAGCGATCGCACAATTTTTCCTGTGTTGGCATTCCACAGGCGAATGACTTCGTTATTTATTGCTTTTGCGAAGGTTTGGCGGTCAGCACTTTTGACGCAGATACAAATTCAGGAATTACGTCCAAGGAATCATGCAAAAACGCAACTGCCCTCTAACCATTGCCTGGTATGTAAGGCAAACAGTCAGAAGGCATGGAGTTGCTAAGATACCATTCCTCGCGCTTCATAGTCCATAGGACTTGCAGGGGAGATTGATGGCAAAATTTTCTAATTACTAGGAAACGTTAATGCGATCGCTAAATTCGGAATTGTAACCTTCTTCCCCGTGTTCGTTAATATCTAGACCTTGGTATTCAGCTTCCTCCTTAACGCGCAGACCGACTGTAGCATCGATAATCTTCAGAATGATGAAAGTCCCAACCGCGGCAATAATATAAGCGATAACAATGGCTGCTAGTTCTACTCCTAGTTCGCCAAAATTACCTTTCAGTACACCATTTTTACCGCCTGCGTTGACTTCTACGGTTGCAAAAATTGCTGTTAGAATAGCGCCAACTGTACCACCAACACCATGCACGGGGTAAGTATCTAAGGCATCGTCAATTTGTAGCTTGTGCTTGAAACTCACAGCATAGAAGCAAACGAAAGCAGTGATAAAGCCAATGAAAATCGCTGATAGAGGGGTGACAAACCCTGCTGCTGGTGTAATCCCTACTAAACCAGCAACGGCTCCTGTAGCTGCGCCCACTGCGGTGGGTTTACCGCGTAAAGCTGCTTCCAAAATCAGCCACATTAAAGCAGCGGCGGCGGCGGCTGTATTAGTAGCAACAAAGGCTGTTGTTGCAACATTTGTTACTAAGTTCCCTGAAGTTCCGCCAGCAGCAGATAAAGCACTCCCAGCATTGAAGCCGAACCAACCAAACCAGAGTAAGCCAGCACCTAGCAAAATGAAGGGAACGTTGTGCGGAGGGCTAAGACGATCGGGATGGCTTTTGCGGGGACCAAGAACGATCGCGGCTACGAGGGCAGAAACACCCGAACTGATATGAACTACTGTACCACCAGCAAAGTCAAGGGCACCCAAACCACCATACAAACCTAAAAATCCACCTTTTGCCCATACCATGTGGGCCAGAGGCGTGTAAACAAAGGTTGACCACAGCAGCACAAATAGGGCATAAGCTTTAAAGCTAATCCGCTCAACTATTGCCCCGGAAATTAAGGCTGGGGTGATGATGGCAAACATGGCTTGATAAATCATGAATGCCTGGTGAGGAATTGTCCCGGCATAGGAAGCAACTTCAGGTGGGTTGGAACCGTTGAGATAACCAGTGACATCTAACCCAACGCCATTTAAACCTAGCCATTGCAATCCACCGATAAACGGTAAACCTGGTGCAAAGGAAAGGCTATAGCCCCAAAGAATCCAGGTAACTCCCACGATCGCCATCAACACAAAGCTCATCATCAATGTGTTTAGGACGTTGCGCGATCGCACAAATCCACCATAGAAGAACGCCAATCCTGGTGTCATTAGCAGAACTAGCGCTGCTGAAATCAGCATAAATGCTGTATCTCCAGTATCGGCAGTAGGTGGAGGTGTGGCAGCTGCTTGGGCTAACGCATTGCCCATCAGCGGTCCTCCTAGCAGCAATAGGGTCATAGCCCCAATAATTACAACTTTCTTCAACACTTTTTTGTCCCCGAGCACCAAAATTGTTGTGTTTCTTTAAGAACAATTAGAGTATAAAAAAATACTCTATTTTGTTTTTTCAATTAATCAACCTTAGTTGTTTAGAAAGGTTTATCAAAATATAATACTAAACTAATAGCAGATACCAAAAGTTGAATGATTCTATAAAGATGCAATAATTACATTTTTAGATTGGTGTAATACTATTTTCTTGAAACGATACAAAATCATTATTTTTTCAATTACTAACCATGACAAAAAAACACACTTGTGGTAATTAGTGAGGTTGACAAAGTTTTTACCAGCTTCAACAGTCAAGTTGTAAATTAATGTAATAATTCTTATTTCTATTTTCTGTAAATAAGATCTAACACATTAAGTTTAGGTAATCCAGTATATGCCCTCTAGCTACCTGCTTTACTATTACTTATTAACAGCCTCTACGAGTAAGTTCACAAATCAAATAGAAGCACTATATTCTGGGTGCGTACATAATAACGAAAACACTCAACAAAGCTAAACAGGCTCCTATGAAGTCGTAGTGGTCTGGAATTACACCGTCTACTTTCCATCCCCAAAGCATAGCCATTGTTATAAAAACACCACCATAAGCAGCATAGACTCTACCAAAGTTTGCAGGTTGGCGGGTAGCTATTACTCCATAGGTAGCTAAAGTAATTCCACCCAATATCCCCCACCAAATAGGTTTACCTTCCCGCAACCACAACCATATCAAGTAACCACCTCCTATTTCAAATAAACCAGCCCATAAAAAATAGAATAAGGACTTAATCATTTGAGCAATTAAGCAATTTCTTCGCCAACCATAAAATAAAATAACCTAAATAAAAGTTTAAGAACTTTTGCTACTTTTGTAAATATTTTTGGAGTAACTCTTCAAAAAAAATTTTTATTTCGTTTTGCAAACAGTCTAGTTTTGTTCACTGAATCTTTAATTTTTCACTATGATACTTTTACAATCAACCTCAATCCTCATTCCAAACTTAAAAATATCGTAGAAATCAGAGATACATTTCCACAACACAACTTTGAATTCTACAAAATTCAGGTTTTGAACTCTTAAAAGCTTCTTTACAGGAATCATATAAAGTTATCCCCGTAGAGAAATATTTGATGAACTCACTAATAAATTTGATTGATTGTCTATGTTCCCAAATTCATAATTCTGTATCAGAAGCTACGGTTTGTTTGTTTGAGCTTTTCTATTAGCCTGTAATACTTGAGTTCAACAAACTGAAATCTCTACATTGTCTGCATTTATCAACATCAAAATCAAACAACCAAAAAAATATTAAATTTTTATACAAAAAATTAATCACATCTTGGCACGTAAAAAATGTTGTAATGTTTACATTGCATAATTACGGGCAAAAAGAAATACATACAGTATTTTTGCGATTTAAATTGTTACTACAATAACACTGGTGAATGCTAATAAAATCTCGCCTGTTCTTGTGAAGAGATTACAATTGGATTTTTAAATATTCTTCATAGCCGAGTTGCTCTAGTTTGGCTTGCTTTGCCATGACTGATTCAGCCAGCGTTTGACGATATTGTTGTACTTTTTCTAGCAGTTCAGGTTGGTGGGTAGCGAGAATTTGCACTGCTAACAGACCAGCATTTTTGGCGTTACCTATAGCTACCGTTGCTACAGGAATACCAGCAGGCATCTGTACAATTGAATACAAAGAATCAACGCCTTGTAAGTTACGCGTAGCTACGGGAACACCGATTACAGGAAGTGGTGTTAAAGAAGCTACCATTCCCGGAAGATGGGCAGCACCACCAGCACCAGCGATAATTACCTTAATGCTGCGTTGGTGTGCTTGCTGGGCATATTGCACCATGCGTTCTGGAGTACGATGAGCAGAAACGATCGCCACTTCGCGTTCAATGCCAAATTCGTCACAAACTGCGATCGCGTCTTTCATGGTGGGCAAGTCTGAATCACTGCCCATGATAATACCGACAAGGGGAGCCATAGAATTGAGATTTTTGATTTTGGTTTATTGCCGACTGTTCTATCTAAAATCAGACTTAGCTATTTTCCCGCCAATGTGATGAATAAAGCAACACCAAGCGCGATCGCCGCAAATGTAGATATTATCAATGCACAAGTACCTGGTTACAAAGACTTGCAGATGCTCTTGATTAATCAAGAAGGCATGATTGAGCAAATCTTACCAATGGGTACTGTCTTTAAACGAGTTCCTGGGCCAGATTTGCAAGTGTTAGATGTTGCAGGTGATTGGATTTCTTTGGGTGGTGTCGATTTGCAGATTAACGGCGCGTTGGGTTTAGCATTTCCTGATTTAAAAACTGAAAATGCTCACTTACTGCCAAAAATCTCCCAATTTTTATGGGATGTAGGAGTAGATGGATATTTACCTACATTGGTGACAACTTCATTAGAAAATATACAGCGATCGCTAGCTGTCATCGCTAATTTTATCCAAACTCAGAAAGCAGGTGCCCAGATTCTCGGCGTACATTTAGAGGGGCCATTTTTAAATTCTCAAAAACGCGGCGCACATCCTGCAGAATATTTGTTACCCCTAACAATTGAGCAAGTAAAAAGGGTTTTGGGTGATTATGCTGGTGTTGTGAAAATCATTACCCTAGCACCAGAGTTAGATCCTAGTGATGAAGTTATCCCATATTTGCGTTCCTTGGGTATTACCGTCAGTTTAGGACATTCTCAAGCTACAACCGCCCAAGCACAACGTGCTTTTGAACTTGGTGCCACAATGGTAACCCACGCTTTCAACGCCATGCCACCATTACATCACCGCGAACCAGGGTTATTAGGAGTAGCAATTACTAATCCTAATGTGATGTGTGGTTTTATTGCCGATGGACAGCATCTTGTACCAACGATGCTGCAAATTCTCAATCGTGCTACTGAAGGACTGTTTGTTGTCAGCGATGCGCTTGCACCTCTGGGGCTACCTGATGGAGTGTATCCTTGGGACAGTCGGCAAATAGAAGTGAGAAACGGCACAGCACGACTACCCGATGGAACTTTATCAGGAACGACGTTACCTTTACTGGTAGGTGTACAGAATTTGGTGCAGTGGGAGATTTGCGATGTGGAAAGAGCGATCGCCCTAGCCACAGATGCACCTAGACAGGCAATTAATTTACCAGGAATTTCTCCTAATCAATCCGCCAATTTATTGCGCTGGCATTTGGATGAAACGACAAAAAAACTCACCTGGCAGCGATTATTTAGCTAGATTTCTACCCAAAAAGCTGAAAAAGTTGACAGAGTCAGTCTTCTGGCTCAAAACAATGCTGATCAAAAATATGAAGGTAACTGTGTTTACTGGCTGTCTGCTGAGATTGTCGAATCGGAATTTCAATTACAAACTCGGCTCCTTGACCAGGTATAGAATGGCACTGCAATGAGCCACCATGCTTCTCGGTGACAATCTGGTAGCTGATCGACATTCCCAATCCTGTCCCTTTACCAACTGGCTTAGTGGTAAAAAATGGATCGCACAATCGCTTTTGAACAGATTCCGGGATACCAGGACCGTTATCCAAAATCCGGATCTGTACATGGTCTGAACCTACCATCTGTGTACAAATCCGAATTTCATTGGTCTTTTGCTCAATCTCCTGAAACCTGCGCAATTGGTCTGCTTCTTCGAGGGCATCAATTGCGTTGCTAATGATATTCATAAACGCTTGGTTGAGTTGTCCGGCGTAGCACTCAACTAACGGCAGGTTAGCATATTCCTTAACCACTTCAATTCCTGGATGATCTTGCTTGGCTTTCAACCGATTCTGTAAGATGATCAGCGTACTATCAATGCCCTCATGGATATTCACCGCTTTCATCTCGGCTTCGTCCATACGCGAGAAGTTCCGTAAAGAGAGGACAATCTTTTTAATTCGGTCTGCGCCAGATTCCATTGAACAGAGCAACTTGGGCAAATCTTCTACCAAAAATTCTAGGTCGATCTCCTCGCTTTTGACCTGGATTTCCGGTGCTGGGCTGGGATAATGCTGTTGATACAATTGCAGCAGTCCTAGCAGATGTTGAATATACTCATTGGCAGGCTTGAAGTTGGCATAGATAAAGTTGACTGGGTTATTTATTTCATGGGCTACCCCAGCGACTAACTGCCCCAAACTAGACATTTTCTCATTCTGCACTAGCTGAGTCTGCGTTCGCTTCAGTTCAAGCAAGGTAGTTTCCAAATCAGTTGCTTTCTGCCGCAAAGCTTCTTGGGCTTGTTTACGAGCACTGATATCGCGAGCAATTTTAGAGGCACCGATGATTTTGCCTGTCGAATCTTTAACTGGAGAAATCGTCAGCGAAAGATCAATCATCATCCCATCTTTACGTTGGCGCACGGTTTCAAAGTGATCGACCCGTTCTCCTTGCCTGAGTTTGAGCAAAATTTGGGGTTCCTCATTAATGCGATCGCCAGGAACAAGCATTGCCATAGGTTGACCGATGACTTCTTGTGCTTTATATCCAAACAGTGTTTCTGCCCCACGATTCCAGCTGACAATCACTCCGTCCAAGGTTTTGCTGATAATGGCATCATCCGAGGACTCGACAATTGCCGCTAGACGAAACATAGCTTCTTGGGCTTGTTTGTGTTCTGTAATATCTATATGAACTCCAATCCATTCCCGAATACTGCTATCAAGATTCAATATTGGGATAGCTCGAACGCTGATGTGGCAATAGCCACCGTCATGGCGGCGTAAACGGTGTTCCACCTTGTACAAGGTTCGGCTTGCAACTGCTTGTGACCACACTTTTTCTGTGTGCGACTGATCGTCTGGGTGAACCGCATTTAGCCAGCCCCAACCCTTTAGTTCCTCGAAGGTTTGTCCGGTATAGGCACTCCAAGCGGGCTGCTTGCTGACAAACTCACCTTCAGCTTTGGTGTCCCAAATAATTTCAGATGTGGCTGTTATCAAGAAGCGGTAGCGTTCTTCGCTGTGGCGTAATGCCAATTCTGCCTGTTTGCGCTCTGTGACATCTTCAGCCACAAGCATCACCCCGTTCACAACCCCCGCGCTGCTGCACCACGGGCAAAGCGTCCACTGACGCCAGCCTGTTAAACCATCAACCTGCTGAAATCTCTCCTCTACACACAATTCAACCGCTGCCATCAAACAGTACTGGTATGCCTCTGTCAATGGTTCACAAAACTGCCGAAATAACTCTTTGTGCGATCGCCCAATAATATCTTGTTCATCCAGCCCTAACTCACTCAACCATCGTTGGCTGGTCAGCAAATACTTCATTTCGCGGTCTACAATTGCTGCCGCAATTGGTAGGTTTTCTAAAAACGCACAGTAGAGATCATCTCGTTGGAAATCATTATTTATCAGAGAATTTTGGCTCATGGTATACCCTGAATATCTAATTACTATTTCAGCGCTTAAAAAATTTTGTATTATTTATGTAATTCTATTGCTTGCGGTTTTCTATTGCGATGTTACTACTACCTCGTTTAATCAAGGTTGATGAAGATATATATTCCGCATTTTATGTTGCTCAAATTCTGATAGCATTAACATGAGCTTGAACTCCTTATAAGTACTCGGTGATACTTGCTTATAGTTATTAGCAAGCTAATCTAGACTGTATTACTCACACTTGGAATTGCAATCTTAAACTCGGTTCCTATACCCGGCTGAGAATTTACTTCCATTGTGCCTTTGTGTTTTTCCACGACAATTTGATGAGCTATCGACAAGCCAAGCCCAGTACCCTTGCCAACTGGTTTCGTGGTAAACAAAGGCTCAAAAAGCCGTTGTTTAAGTCTCTCAGGAACACCAATTCCATTGTCAGCAATCCGAATTACAACCCAATGTTGAGAATTTATTTCTGTTGTAATTTTAATTTGAGGAATTTTATTGCTCATTTTGCCTTGGTTTATGGCTTCATCAAGGGCATCAATTGCATTAGCAATAATGTTTATAAATACTTGATTCATCTGACCTAAATAGCAGTTTACCTCTGGCAATGTTCCATATTTCTTAATCACTTCAATGCCAGGACGATCGCCATTACCCTTGAGGCGGTGTTGCAAAATCATTAATGTACTATCTAGCCCTTGGTGCAAATCCGCAGGTATTTTGGTATCACTATCCGAACGGCAGAAGGTACGGAGTGAAGTAGAAACTTGACGAATTCGTTCAGTTCCCAGTTTGAATGAGTCCAAAATTTTGACCAGATCTTGAAGAATGAATTCTAAATCCCAATCTTCAAGAGCAGCGGTAATTTTGGCTGTCGGGTTTGGATACTCTTGTTGATACAGTCGGAGAATTTCGCTTACTCCGGCAATATATTCCTCCAAAGGTGGAATATTGCTAGTGATAAAGTTGATGGGGTTGTTCATTTCATGGGCAATACCAGCGATTAACTCTCCTAGTGTTGATAATTTCTCTTGCTGTACCAGTTGGACTTGGGCTTGTTGCAAAGCATCAGTGCGATCGCGCACTTGTTGTTCTAAAGATTCATTAAGTTGTTTAAGCCGTAAATGCACGCGGACTCTGGCAATAACTTCCTCCTGAGCAAATGGTTTGGGTATGTAGTCTACCGCACCCAGAGAAAATCCCTTAGTTTTACTATCTATATCCGCTAAAGCAGTGGTAAAAATAATCGGAATGTTCTGGGTAACAGGATTGGCTTTGAGACGACGACAGGTTTCAAATCCGTTAATACCTGGCATTTGTACATCCAGCAAAATTAACTCTGGTTGATTGCGTTCGGCTTGAGCGATCGCACTTTCGCCATCGATTGCAACACGGAAACGCAACCCCTCACCCGTGAGTGCTTCGGACAGGACAGACAAATTGGTGGGATTATCATCGACAATCAAAATAAATCCGTTATTTGAAATCTTGGTCATAATGCATATAAAAATGAAATTTACGCCGAATTAATTAATTTGTTGTTGAATAAAAGTTTCCAAACGTTTGAGTTGGAAGTTGCTAGCCAACTGGATGAGTTGTTGAGTAAAACCACTTAACTGCTCATCAGATTTAGAAAGTTGTTGAGCTATTTCTAAAATTTTTTGAATATCGCCGTCTTGTACCAGTTCCAATAATTGTTGTAGAACTTCCTGGGAAGGAGGAATTATATCAACTGAAAGGTTTGAGCTATTTACATCGGTTTTTTTGATTATGTTTGTCTTGTTTTCATACAACCATTCCAGTTGCAAAAATTGCCGCAGCAGTTCTAGCAACATTTCAGCTTCTATCGGCTTAGGGAGAAATGCATCTGCACCAACATCAATACTCTTGTATTGGTCAATTGCAAACACACTGGCTGACGAAGCGATAATAGCCATCTCCTTAAATTGGCCAGACTGACGTAAACTTTTAATAAACTCAAATCCATCCATCACAGGCATAACTAAGTCAGTGATAATCAAGTCTGGTTTGTAGGTTTTTACCTGTTCCCATCCTTCTTGACCCTGACTAGCTTCTACAACAGTAAACCCCACTGGCTCTAGTAAATTGACAATCACCGAGCGGTTTTCCCATTTGTCATCCACAATCAAAATGGTGCGCCTTTGTCCTTGATAACCAATAATGCTTCCCTTCTCAACTACTCTAGAAACCCTTGCCCAGTCTTTAGATTCTGGCAATTCCACTTCAAACCAGAAAGTGCTACCTGCGCCAAACTGACTTTCTACTTGAATTTGACTACCCATCAACGAAATAATTTTTTGGCTGATTGCTAGTCCTAAACCTGTACCTTCAGTTTGTCGTTTCTGACTTCCCACTTGCTCAAAAGGTAGAAATATTTTCTCGGCTTGCTCAGGGGTGATACCTGTGCCAGTATCTATTACTTCAAAGCGAATTTTATATGTAATTTGTTTATTGCCATTTGAGGCTTGATTAATAACTTTAACCTTGAAGGTAACGCTGCCTTGATTAGTAAATTTGATTGCATTCCCAAGCAAGTTGAGCAATACTTGCCGCAAGCGTTTTTCATCAGCACGAATCCCTGTTGGTAAATCGGGGTCAAGTTGCAGATGAAATGCGATCACCTTTTGTTCGGCACGGATGCGACAAATTTCACTTACACTGTCTAGAAATGCAGGCAAGTAAAAATCAATTGGATTCAATTCCAACTTTCGGGCTTCAATTTTGGAGAGATCCAAGACATCATTAATCAAGGTTAATAAATGAGAACCACATTGGTAAATGATGCTGATTCCTTTGCTACCTTTCTCACTTAAAGCTTCTGTGCGTTGGAGGATTTGTGTATAGCCAAGGATGCCATTGAGAGGAGTGCGTAATTCATGACTCATATTGGCGAGAAATTCACTCTTGGCTTGGCTAGAGTTCTTCGCCACTTCCTCAGCAAGGCGTAACTCTTTCTCAATGCGTTTGCGCTCGACAATTTCACTTATGAGTACTCGGTTGATAGCTTCTAATTGGGCAGGGCTGGGTAATGTCAAAGCTTGAGGCATGAGATAAATTAACGCAAATGCCGTATATATCGAAATAATGGCAGTGAAAGCTTTCAAACCACCTGCTATCCAGTAATTGGGATGCCAAAGCGTCCAAATTTCCATCAAGTGCCCAGTACCACAAGCAATGATAAAAGCACCAAATAACAGAAAGACACCGTTAAAAGGAACGTCTTTGCGCTTAGAAATAAAGTAGATCAGAAGAAAGGGAATAGAATAATAAGCTAAGGCGATCGTGGCATCAGAAATAATGTGGAGCCACACCAGCCCCGTTTTCCAGAGATAACAATGTCCGTGCGGGATAAAACTGTTTGAGTAGGAAGGATAATTAAAAAAAGCTAACATAATACTAGAGGTGACTAAATTTGTGATAATTATCTGTAACCTCAGTATTCCCAAAAAGGTTTAGACTTTTAAGTTTCGATTACTTATTTTTATCTATTACTTGTGCCCAATTATACAAAAGATGTTGTTTAATTAATATTTATCTATTGATTAAAGTTAATGCATCCTTAAATCTTTCATCATTTCTATTTGAAGATTTAAGTTAGACTTGTGCATTCAATAGATTAGTCATGGTGCGAGCAATGTCTTCTGCCTTGGTTGCCAAAATTTGATTCGTAGCTTCAAATCCTTGGCGAGCGCCAATATATCATCGATGGACAGGACAAACAGTAAGCCCTTGGCGTTTGTCATATTTTTGACATAACCTTTGAGCGCTCGCTGGTGAGATTGCCAACAGGAGATTGTGGTGTACAAGGTGCTATACTCATCAAGTTTTAGTTAGCTATAAGTAGTAGATCTAATGGCATCCCGACGAGAAGCGATTATTTTCATTCACGGATTTTATCTTGGTAGAGATAGAAATTATTTTATTGATAGTTTATCTACTGGTTTTACTGAAGTATTAAATACTACAAGAATTGAAGAAGCAGGTGAAGAAAAAATTGCCGGATATGCTGGGAAAAAATTCAAAGTATATCTAGACGTAGACAATATCAAAGAAGTTGATATTTATGATGCATATTGGAACGATCTTATAAGTCAACCATTAAGTAGCAGTAACTTAAAGAATCAGGTGTTCCGTGGCATATACATGTTATTTTATTGGTTGATTACAAGGGATATATTTGCTTTAAGAAAGTCTCCTCCTTTACTTATAGGTTTAGGTATATCTTTACTGCTATGGATTTTTTGGTTTTATGGAATTATTGCACTTGCGCTTGTAGCTTTAGGACAAGAACCAAACTTGTTAGGTTTTCCGATTTCTGAGGATTGGTCAAGACAAATCAGCGCTTTTGGAAAACAGATGACAAATTGGTCTGCTTGGCTGGTTGTGAGTGGAATATTCAGTTTTGTACCGATTAATATGATCGCTGACATTGCAGATTTTTCCACACGATATTTAGAAGAAAATCCTGAAGGCAAGATTTTAAAGGCAAAAATTCGCAAAAAAGTTGCAGAAACATTAAATGCTGTTTTAGAGTCTGAACTCTATGACAAGATAACTGTATTAGGTCATAGTTTTGGGAATGTTATAGCTACTGATGTACTTGCAGACTATCAGCAAAAATATCAAGTTCGCTATATTTCTATGGGAAGCTCTTTGAAAGTTTTTTCTTCTAAGTCTAAACAGATTGAGGAAGAAATTAAAAAATGCTTCAAGAATGAACAAATAGAAACCTGGATTGACTTTTATTCCAATCAAGATTGGCTATGTACAAAAACACCTATTCCTGAAGGTTGCAATTCTATAAAATTTATATATAAAAAAATTAAAATTCCATTTTCGCTATTAAATCAACTTACTGGGAAATCTCACGATCACTATTTTATGAATGAAGAAGTTTTGAAAACATGTTTAAACTTTAAAAATCATAGTTAATGTGATTACATACCAATCCGATTTTATTTCTTAGCTTACTCGTAGAGGTAGGAAACAGGGAATGGGAAAGAAAGGAGGTAGTACAGGAGCTAAGAGTGAAATTTTTGATACTGATGAAATCGCTTCAGCGTAAGCAACATAACACCGCGATCGCCTACTAACTCTATAATGTTAAATATTTTAATTTGCGAGTTAAAGATTGACATTCAAAGCTTTGTCATTACAATTGTAGTATTTAAACTACATTATTAGCAAATGCATGAGTTACGATTTTGTATTAAGGAATTGCGATCTAAATAAACTCAACTCCATGACCAAATATCCCAGTATTCCTACTTATCATGCCTTAGGGGATAGAGGCGCATTACTGAAAGAAACAGTCATTTTTGATGGCGAAGTAATTCTTACTGAAAAAGTAGATGGCACAAATTCTCGCATCATTCTACTGCCTGATGGCAACTTTGTTCTGGGTAGTAGAGAAGAGCTTTTATTTGCAAAAGGTGACTTGATTGGTAATCCCGCGCTGGGGATTGTGGATTCTCTCAAAGGTGTTGCAAGTTGCTTACCTCAGTCTCAAGACTGCATCACTGTTGCGTATCTTGAGTTGTACGGTGGCAAGATTACTTCTGCTAGTAAACAATATACCTCTGAGCAGAGAGTCGGTTGGCGATTGTTTGACGTTGCAGTGCTTACAGATATCGAAACGCTGTTCGATAAGTCTACCAAGCAACTATCAGCTTGGCGGGATAATGGTGGTCAAATGTTTTTGGATGAAGCGCAACTGAGCAAAACGGCTAAAGATTATGGATTTGAGCTAACACCGCGACTTGCAACAGTTGCAGCTTTACCAACTAGTATCCAAGAAGCCCACGAGTTTCTTAAGTCTATTTTACCGAAAACCAATGTAGCGTTGGATGCAGGTGCAAATGGGCGAGGCGAAGGTATCGTTGCTAGAACTAATTCTAGGAGTGCGATCGCCAAACTGCGTTTTGAAGATTATGAACGCCATGCTAAACGTCGCAATTAGTAGAATCAAGTTGTACAGTATCCTAGAAAAGATTACTAGCTGTCGCTGATCTCAATTAGTCTGAACTTTAAGGAAAAGATGCAAGGCACGACGAACGTATGCTTCCCATGATTCGGGCATAGGTTGAAAGATTAGTGCATAAAGCATAATTGCACTCATAGTATCAAAGACTAGTCCTGAGTCTAAATCTGCCTGAATCTCATTTCTGGCTTTTGCTCGTTCAAGCACAACAGCAAAGGCTTGTCTTCTAGGTTGTAGATATTTTGTCCAGTAAATTTGAGCAAACTGAGAATTATTTGATGCACTGTTGATAATCATGGCAACAGTTTTTCGCCCTAAAGGACTGAGGGTGATTTGTGCAGCATTCTTAATCAATTCATCAATATCGTCCCAGAGCTTACCTGTGTTGGGAATTACAACATCTTGCCTCACACTCTCGATCGCATCAGCAACTAGTTCTTCTTTAGAAGCGTAGCGTCGGTAAATAGTCGGTTTGCCAACTCCAGCACGAGCTGCGATCGCATCAATACTCATACCATCAAAACCAACTTCTGCCAACAATTCTAGGGTTGCTTGCAACATTGCTTGATGCGCTTGATTACTTCGGGGTCTTCCTAACGATTTTTTATTGCTATCTGTCATAAGTGTTATTATGTTACGAAACGGTTTCGTAAATAAACAGGAATCGTCTTATGAGCAAGTTTCCTCACCCGCGCTATCAAGATAAACACAGCACCCAGACTCTTCAGCAAGGACTCAATGAATATTATGCGGTGAATCCGAATGTCACCAATCCTCAAGAACTGCTACCAGAATTTGCCAGAATTTTGCTGGCGCACGATGCCAGTCATGTTATCTATGCCTGTGATACAGGAATGTATGATGAACTAAAGTTGTTGCCTCTTATTTGGTGGACAAGCGACTATAAATTTCGTGACCACTTACAAACGCTTAAAGACCCAACTATCAGTCCGGCAATTCGTGTCATGTATGACGACTTGATTGAGCAACATGGAGTTTTGTGGTTATATAGTTCAATTTTCTTAACTTTGCCACAATTACTACCAGAATTAACACAGATTTGGTTCAAAACTCGTCAAAGAAAGTCTGATGTTCCCTTCTTGAATTTTGAACCACTACTAGAGCGATCGCTCTTAGATATTCGCCAAGAGTTTGAGCTTTTGCCTTTGATCAAATAACCATTTGGCTGTGCACGTTAAATAAAATCACCGTGGCTTTTGATGATACCTCTCACGGTTGCAAGACCTAAACCTGTACCTTTACCAACTTCTTTAGTAGTAAAAAACGGCTCAGATATTCTATTCAAATAACAAATTTTTGACAGAAATAGTAAATAGTAGATTTACCAATCCTAGCACGGGCTGCGATCGCATTGCAGATCGATGTATTGGCATAACAGGTCGATGCAATTAAATTGCAGGTCGATGTATTAACATAACAAGCCGATGTATTGGCATAGCAGGTCGATGCAATTAAATTACAGGTCGATGCATTAACATAACAAGCCGATGTATTGGCATAACAGGTCGATGCAATTAAATTGCAGACCGATGCATTAATATAACAAGCCGATGCGATCGCATACCAAATTTACTTAGTGTTTTAGTGTATCTGTCGTAAAAAATCTTTAACCACAGAGACACCAAGACACAGAGAAAAGAAATTTACACAGCAATTTCTTTTAAAGCGTGCAAGAGGCGCTCAATTTCTTCGACTGTGTTGTAGTGTGTGAGTCCAATCCGCACCAAGCCACCAGTAGCTTCTACGCCTAACTTTTCAGTCACACCGATCGCATAAAAATGACCATGCCATGAAAATATACCGCGATCGCCTAATGCTTTGGCAACACTTTCTGCGCTTTGTCCTGCTAGTCGAAAGGCAACTGTTGGTGTTCGCGCAGTAAAGCGCTCTTGGTTGGTGATGCCATAGAAGCTTAAACCAGGAATTGCCAACAATCCCGGAATTAGTTTGTGGCTCAATTCTCTTTCGTATTGTTGAATTGCTGACATTGCTGCTACCAAAGCAGCACGGCGGCTGTGATAAGCAGATGTGATTGAAGGTGTTGCTTGTTCTGGTGAGGTGAGGAAACTGGGACAGTGGAATTTTTCTAAGCCTTCCTTATCAGCTTCGATTAAAGCGGAAATTAACTCGCTGTCAACTGAAGGTGAGACATGACAACCAAGTTTTGTTAAATAGTTAATCGCCGCCACCAATCCAGCTAAACCTTCAAAATTCAAAGTTCCTGTTTCCCAACGCGCTGGCACATCATCCGGAGCCGGTCTAACTTTGTAGGGAGTTAAACGGGTAAGATGTTCTCGCTTGCCGTACAAAATTCCAACGTGGGGGCCGAAGAATTTGTAAGCAGAACAGGCCAGAAAGTCACAACCTAGGGCGTGGACATTGATGGGAGCGTGAGGGACGTAGTGGACTGCATCAACAAACACCCAAGCACCAACAGCATGGGCGAGGCGCACGACTGCGGCTACATCGTTGATTGTCCCGACAGCATTAGAAGCATAGCCAACTGCTACTAACTTTGTCTGTGGATTGATTTGCCGTTCTAGTTCACCCATGTCTAAGGTGCAGTCTTCGGTGTTGAAATCTACAACTTTGACAATTACACCTTTTTCCTCTAATGCATACCAAGGGGAAACATTAGCGTAATGGTCGAGCCGCGTCACAATAATTTCATCACCTGCTTGCAGTTCCCGACCGATAGCGCGACTCAAGCTGAAGGTAAGAGTGGTCATGTTAGCACCGAATACCACCTCATCACTATGGCATCCGAGCAAATCCGCACTAGCAGCACGAGCCGCCGTAATCAGCGCATCTGTACGCACACTTGTAGCAAAAGCTCCGTGAGAATTGGCATTTGACCTCACCAGGTAGTCGCTGATGGCATCGAGTACTGCTCCTGGTGTCTGAGTACCACCAGGGCCATCGCCAAAAATTACAGGTTCACCGTTGATTGTTTGTGTGAGTGCTGGAAACTGGGCGCGTATCCATTTCAGGTCTAAGGGCTGCATAATCATCTCCTGGGTTAATAGTCGAATGGCGCTCAGATGATCCGACACAGGGAGGCGAGGAGAATTAGTCTGAAAAATTTTCCGCGTTTACCTAAACTTTTAACTTAGTGCCATTCGTTGATAGTGCCTTACCTAAGTGTTAAAACAATGCCAAAAATTGTATTGGGCATTTATGGGTTTTTACAGGCAAGTTATGCTGCACAAGTTAACACAAAAATTTTGTTTCTACACTTGTGCTTGCCTCGGTATCGCCACACTTTTAAGAATATTCATTGGCCCATGTTCTTTGAGGATTTGCATTTGTTCTTGATTTCGCACTAATAAAGCACCTGCAAAGCCTAATGAATTTACAGAAATTGCCGCGAATTCTTCTTGCGATCGCGGTACGATTAACATCCATTCTCGCGTAGCTAAAAAATTGTAAGCACCAGATTGTTTATTATCGTCAACTGCGGTGATACCCACGGCATTTAGTAAAGCGTGATAGAGTTCCAAGGTAGTTTTTGCTGCTGTGAATGGAGACTCTGCCCAATCGGGATTTAGAGGTGCGAAAGCGTGTGTAAAAGGTAACCCTGGTATAGTTGCAATCGCGCCTTGAAATTCTGCTGCTGCGAATAAAGGCTCAATGGGTATTGCTACTTCTGAAGTTGTCAGTGGTAATGGTACAACCTGCAAATGCTTGTGTCTCTGACTCGCACCTGCAACCTGACCACCGTTGTAAAATGCCAAACCATCGTATTCAGCTAAACAAGCCCACATGGCGGCAAAATCTTCTAGAGTCAGTAAGCTTTCCTGTTCCTCAAAAGCGCGAGTAATAATTAACAAATGATAGTCAACAACATTGAACTTATTTAAGACACAGACATGGGTCTCAGAAATATCTGCTACAAATAAATCTTCATCGTAGGGTAAAAAAGGATTAAAATCCTTGCCAGATAAGGCAGTTTGTTGAGCCTGTTTCTGCTTGGCTGCATCCTTGCGCACAAGATTTGACAAAATCCGAACTAAGAAGCTCACACCATCCTGTTCAACGAATTCAAATTCCGTCGGTATCGACAGCAACGCTCCGCATTTCCAAGCGGATTCAGTACGTTCTATGACACTTTTCCATAACGTGCCAGGTTGCAACAATATTTTTCCTTGTGTCATATCTTTTCCTTCAGGCTCGGTGAAATATTCTAGCAGGAAGCGCAATGTTCCTCAGCCATGTATTACTTTTATACCAATGATAGATTGACTACCCTGAAAATTGTGACCAGAGAGCGTTGCTGAAAAAAACTGTTCGTACATGAGCCTAATGAATGTCGTCCTGATAACTAATACGGTGGTATGAGGGCAGAGGCTATTTATTAAGTCACGCTATTTATAGAGGCTGTTGACCAATTTTCCTATTTCCAGTAACCAGTACCACAGCGCGATCGCCGCTAGCTATTGAATGTAAAGTACTACAGGATAATTCGCTCATGCCTATAAGTGTAAAAACTGATTCCATTACCGAAGCTTGGAGGACACTAGAAAACTCAATTATTTTCTATAGGGAACGCCCAATTGGCACAGTAGCGGCTCGTGATTGCCAAAGAGCAGCTCTTAACTATGACCAGTGCTTTGTTCGTGACTTTATCACTTCAGGACTGCTTTTTCTCACGCAAGGAAAAACAGAGATTGTTCGCAATTTTTTAATAGAAACTCTAGCCTTGCAAAGTCACGAAAAGCAAATGGACTTTTTTAAGCCAGGCCCAGGATTGATGCCAGCGAGTTTTAAAGTGGATATTGTGGATGGGAAGCAAGTTTTAATCGCTGATTTTGGTGAACATGCCATTGCCAGAGTCCCACCAGTCGATTCTTGTCTATGGTGGATTATCTTGCTACGAGCTTATGTGAAAGCGACAAAAGATATTTCTTTAGCTTATCAACCAGAATTTCAACAGGGTATTAAGCTAATTTTGGATTTCTGCTTAGTGCATCGGTTTGCCATGTACCCCACAATGTTAGTTCCAGACGGTGCTTTTATGATTGACCGTCGCATGGGAGTCTATGGCAATCCCTTAGAAATTCAGGTGCTATTTTATGCAGCTTTAGTAGCAGTGAGTGAGTTGCTTTTACCGAATGATAGTAACGTTCATCTTGATACAATAAATCGACGCTTGGCAGCGCTTGAATACCACGTCAAAGAATATTATTGGATAGATATCAATCGCTTAAATGAAATTTACCGCTATAAGGGCGAAGAATTTGGTAAGGAAGTTGCGAATAAGTTCAATATTTATCCAGAGTCTATTCCTAATTGGTTAACCGAATGGCTACCAGAGACTGGGGGGTATTTAGCAGGGAATTTGGGACCTTCACAGTTAGATTTCCGCTTCTTTGCTTTGGGAAACTTGATGGCAATTCTGGTTTCCTTAGCGAGTGAGGAAGAATCCCAAAAGATTATGGATCTCGTGGAACAACGCTGGGATGAGTTGATTGGCTCCATGCCGATGAAAATTTGTTTTCCGGCCCTAGAAGGTCTAGAGTGGAAAATTGTTACTGGCTCAGACCCAAAAAACAGAGCCTGGTCTTACCATAATGGGGGTAATTGGCCTGTTTTACTTTGGTTGCTGGTGGCTGCGGCTCTCAAAACAGGTAGGGTAGAGCTTGCTAACAAAGCCATAGATGTAGCTCAAAGCCGCCTCAGCCAAGACCAATGGCCAGAATACTATGATGGTAAAAACGGGCGATTAATTGGAAAAGAAGCGAGAAAATATCAAACTTGGACTATCTCTGGGTTCTTAATGGCAAAAGAGCTAGTAGCCAATCCGGCTCATTTAAACTTAATTAGTTTTGAGAAAGACCCTGATATGATTACTTGCGTAAACTAAATAGCTAATCTAAATCGGGTTCAACACCAAGCGCTTTTAATTGCGCTATTAACCTTTGTGCGCGTTGCCTTTCCTGTTCAGCGCGTTGTTTTTCTTGTTCTGCACGCTGTGTTTCTTGTTCAGTGCGTTGTCTTTCCTGTTCAATAGAAGTTAATACCCAGTTACCTGTGCGATCGTACCAGCGTAACCAAGACTGTTCTACATCTTGATAGCTTCCTGGCCACACACCCAAGCCTAATTGTAATTCTGGTATCCAGAAGCGGGACTCAGGTAGTACTACCTCAGCATAACTACTACCATCAAGCTTAAACATTCTGAATTCATATTTATAACGATCAAATACAGCATAGTAGGGAACGCGCAGAATCCGCTCATATACTTCCCATTTTCCTGGTGGTTGCTCGATATTTCGTAATGTCTGCCCTAAGTCTTCCTCTTCGGTACTAGGAGAAAGCAACTCAACCACAATAAAAGGATCGATTCCCTCTTGCCAAATTACATAACTTAAGCGTAAATCTCGTTGCTCGTAAAGACGAGAAACACCCAAAACAGCAAACCAATCTGGTCGCTTGTACCACAGTGGATGGCGCGGGTCATAATAAAGATTCAAATCGCTAGCAACAAAAATTTGGTCGCTTGAGTAATTTGGTGGACGAAAAGTTTCGTCTAATAAACGAGGTTGCAATAAATGAAACTGATCTGGCAAACCAGGTTCCTCTGGATCTTCACTAGGAAGATCATACATTGTAGGTAATACTTCTTTAGGGGAACGTGGTGGATCAGTTTGATACATTGTCAACCAATTCTGACGATATGAGGCTTAGTTCTATTATGTAACTTAGCAGAACATTACGCAAATCAGATACAAATGTAATTAACGAAAATCTACATTCTTGTGCATTTAAAATATTACAATTTAACACAAATCTATACTTAAATAGCCAAATTAACTACCTGCATTAAACTGTAAGCTTCAATTATTTTTAGTTTATTTGTGCTTATAGCAATAAATAAATTATTCCAATTTACTTAAAAAATTACCTACTCTTGAAACTTAAGTAGGGTGGGCAATGCCCACCGTATTTACTTATTCATATCAACAGGTAAAATTGTAAGTAGAATATTTGATACCAGAATATTTATTTAAAATATTACACATCAATACTGAACTATAATGGTAAGTCTGCTACGCAATTTATAATTTATTTTATAGACATATTTTAGATAATAAGATACTAATATAACTTCCGCATAATTAAAATCACAACAAATTCCCAATAGTACAAACAAGAGTACGAAAGAGATTTTGCTTAAGTAATTACCAAGAGTTCAAAGCTTGTTCCCTAAAAAACAGGTTCGTTTTATAACGAGCAAAAAACATGTACTTAAAATAACAAAAAATGGAACTTATATTTTTAACAAAACATCATTGACAATAGAGAAAAGAGTATTTACAAGCGATATATTTCCCAGGATACGATATTTATTTAATATCCCAGATATCTGAGAAAATTACTAATGCTGGTATTTATACTCGTAGTCAAAATCTCTAACAGGCGCGAGTGTTATGGTGGAATGGATAATTGGCTTGGTAGCAAACAATGCTGTAGGATTTCTTGTCAAGGCTATTCTCAATGAAGACTTTGCTAAAGAGATAGCCAAGGACTATGCTAAAGACTTTTTTAAAAGCCGCTTGAAAAACTTTGCGACAATATTTCAGCAAGCACCAATTCAGCAAGCTGTCGCTAAAGCGCTTCAAGAATTTCTGCAACAGGTTGAAGATGAGTTAAAGTTTCGTAAACTTGCTGATGACGATATCAATAAATTTAATCAACCTCTGAAGCAATTTATTTACAACAAGTCTGTTAAGGAAATCTTGGGTCAGGCTTTTGATACAGATTGTGATGAGCTAGATTACCAAACCCTAGAAAGTATTTGGAAAGATTTGAATCTACCTAATTTACCAGCTAAGTTTAATTGGCAATTGGTAACGGATCGTTATTTAAGAAAATGCCACCAAATTCTCTATGAGTCAGAAGATTTACGAGATTTACTAAATACACGTAATTTCACAGCAATCCAAAAAAATACTCAAGAAACAGCCGGAGTCATTCCTAATTTTGACTTACGTCAATATCAAGAAGCAATTCGCGAGCGCTATGTTAATTTAAAATTAGATAGTTTAGATACCAGCGGTTATGCTTATAACGAACTGAGACTATGGAGCTTATTTATTCCTCCTAATGTGCGGGAAGTTCACCAAGTATTACCTCAAGCTTACGAACTACCTAAAGAACACTTGCGACAGCTGCAAGAAAGTAACCAACTAGAAGCGGAAGAATTTAATCTAGAAGAGTTAGAACAATACAAACGTGTTTATATTGAACAACCAGTACGTCCGGTATTGGATATTGTCAATCAGCCGCAAACTCATAAATATATAGTTATATTAGGCGATCCTGGCTCTGGCAAATCTACTTTATTGCAATACCTAGCTTTAGATTGGGTAGAAAAGACTCTCGATCAACTTAGTAAATCGGGATTTTCTTTACTACCAATTCCATTACTAATTGAGTTACGTGCTTATATCAGAAATTACGATGATGGACATTGCAAAGATTTTTTAGAATTTTTCCATCAAAGTCCAGGTGCAATTTCTCACCTCAATCAGCATCAATTGCAGGCACAGCTAAAGGCTGGTAATGCCTTGGTGATGTTTGATGGTTTAGATGAGGTGTTTAATCCTGGTAAACGTGAGGATGTAATTACAGCTATTCATCGTTTCACTAATGAGTATCCTAATGTACAGGTAATTGTGACTTCTCGTGTGATTGGGTACAAGCCACAACGGTTACGAGATGCCCAATTTCGTCACTTTATGCTGCAAGATTTAAATAATGAGCAAATTCAAGATTTTATCAACCGTTGGCATGATTTAGCTTTTAAGAATGAGGCTGATAAATTAAGAAAAAAAGAACGATTGCAAAGAGCGATTAATACATCAAAAGCTATTGCTGAATTGGCAGTTAATCCTTTACTGCTGACTATGATGGAAATTATCAATCGTAACCAGGAACTGCCAAGAGATAGAGCAGAACTTTATAAAAGAGCCTCAGAGGTGTTGCTATATAAGTGGGATGTAGAACGTGCTTTAGTAAATGAACAGCATCTTCCTATAACGATTGATTATAAGGATAAGCAGGCAATGCTGCGTCAGGTTGCTTATTATATGCAAACCAGTAAAAAAAGGTTAACTGGTAATTTGATTAGTGCCAGTAATTTAGAAAAAATTTTTACTGAATATTTGAAAAATATTGAAGTCAGTAACGCCAGAGATAAAGCAAAGCGGTTGATTATCCAACTGCAAACTCGCAACTTTATGTTATGTTTTTTGGGTGCGGATTACTATGCTTTCGTGCATCGTACATTTTTGGAATATTTTTGTGCTTGGGAGTTTGTCTGCCAATTTAAAGAAACGCAAACTTTGCAACTTGAAGAATTAAAAAATGAAGTATTTGGCAAACACTGGCAAGATGAAAGTTGGCATGAAGTATTGCGGCTGATTGCAGGTATGATTGAGCCAAGATTTGTGGGTACAGTTATTGAGTACTTAATCTCTCAACAAGGTGAGGAGGAAAAGTTTAGTAACGTATTTTTAGCTGCTAAATGCCTAGCAGAAGTGAGAAAGCGCTTAGTAATTGCAGCAACTGCTACTAAATTACTTGAGCAATTAAAAGATTTAACTAAATATGACCTTTGGTACTATTACGACCACTTATTTGATGATGAAGAAATTAAAGTAGTTGCGGAAATTCGCACCCAAGCAGTTGCCGCAGTTGCAACTACTTGGAAAGATGACGTGAAGATAAAATCTTGGTTAAAAGACCGCGCTACTGTTGATGAGAATTGGCATGTGCGACTTGCTGCTGTGGAAGAATTAGCACGCAACTTTCAAGATGATACTGATATCATCCGCTTTCTTAAAGACTGCGCCACTTTTGATGAAAGTTGGAATGTGCGACGTGCAGGCGTGGAAGAATTAGCGCGGAACTTCAAAAATGATCCTGACACCATCCGCTTCTTGAAAGACCGTGCTATTGTTGATGAGGATTCAGATGTGCGGCGTACTGCCGTGGAAGAATTAGCACGAAACTTCAAAAATCATCCCAGCACCATCAGCATTCTGCAAAACTGCGCGATCGCAGATGAGGATGCGGATGTGCGATGTGCTGCTGTGAAACAATTGGTGCAGTATTTTCAAGATGATATTCAGACCATTAGGATTCTGCAAGATTTGGCGATCGCAGATGAAAATTCGGATGTGCGATGTACCGCTGTGGCAGAATTGGCGCATCACTTTCAAGATGATACCGACACTATCGGCATTCTACAAGACCACGCTACTGTTGATGATGATACAGATGTGCGCCGTACCGCCGTGCAAGCATTAGCACGCAATTTTCCAAATCATGCTGACACCCTCAGCATTCTCAAAAACAGAACCACTTTTGATGATGATGCAGAGGTGCGACGTACTGCCGTAGAAGAATTAGCATATAACTTTAAAGCTCATACCGACACTATAGGCTTTCTCAAATCCTGCGCTACGGCTGATGAGAGTTGGCTGGTGCGACAAGCTGCAATCCAAGCAGTAGCGCGCAACTTTCAAGATGATGCTAATAGCATCCACTTCTTAAAATATATTGCCATTGCTGATGAGAGTTGGCAGGTGCGGCGTACAGTCGTGGAAGAATTAGCGCGCAATTTTCAAGATCGCGCCGACACCATAGGCTTTCTCAAAGATAGCGCTATTGCTGATGATGATTCCGATGTACGACAAGCCGCAGTCCAGGTATTAGCACGCAACTTTAAAGATAACTATGACACCATAGACTTTCTCAAATTCCGTGCCACTGTTGATGAAGATTCGGATGTGCGAGGTACAGCCGTAGAAGAATTAGCGCGCAATTTTCAAGATAACACCGAAAGCATCAGCTTACTTAAAGACTGCGCCACTGCTGATCGTAGTTGGAATGTGCGACGTATCGCCGTGGAAGAATTAGTGCGCAACTTTCACAATGACACCGATATTATCAGCTTCCTCAAAGACCTAGCTACTGCTGACAGTAATCACTATGTGCGACGTGCATCTGTGCAAGCATTGGCGCGTAACTTCAAAGATAACGCCTATATTATCAGCTTCCTCAAAGTTCGTGCTACTACCGATCATCATTGGAATGTGCGATGTACAGTTGTGGAGGAATTAGCACGCAACTTTAAAAATAACACTGACAGCATAGGCTTTCTGAAAGACTGCGCCACTGCTGATGAGAGTTGGTATGTGCGACTTGCAGCCGTGCAAGCATTAGCACGCAACTTTAAAAATCAAGCTGGGATGTTTAACGTATTCTACAACTGTGCTGTCAACGATGCCTTTCAGCGTCAGAACAGGTGGCAAACCAATCCCCGGCGAGTTGCACTGGAGATAATTATCAAACAGTATCCTCGTCATCCCCAAACTTTACCATTGCTGCGTGACAGAGCAAATAATGATTCAGATGAGAAAGTTAGGGATTTTGCTCGGAAAAAATTGGCAGAATTAAACCAGTAAAAGGAGAAAAATCAAAGTTTAGAGCCTAACTATAAAGGCCTTTTGTTGAAAAAGAAAAAATATCGGTATCAAAGAATGTTTCTTTCAACCGATATAAATACCCAACAAGAATCTTCAACTCTACTATTACAGTGTGGTAGAAATAACTAATACCATTTTGGATTTTAGATTTTGCGAAAAGTTGAGCCAGTGCGCCCTTACGGGTTTCCCGACTTGAGCAAACTTTTCAAGCTAGATTTTGGAGCCACTGCGTTGCGCGGGTTCCCAAGGCACTCCGTTGGGCGGCTCCGCCGACTTGTAGACACCCGGAGGGTGGCTTCCCGCAGGGTAGGAAGTGCCGCCACGTTGTAGCAAGTGGCGTGATTGTGAAACATCTATTGGATAAGGGTTTCAAATTTCCATCTGTCGCAATCATTTTTCAAATTGGTATAACCAAATGAAAATGGCTTAAATGCTCATCTTCATTTGGTTTTTCAATTCTGAATCCCGCGTAGCGGCACTAGACTAATTAATCGAAACAGGCTGTTGCAACAGCACTCTTACCTAATTTGTGAATTAACTCGTAGAGACAGGCAATAGGACAACAGCGTGATAGTAATTAAAATTCAACAGTAGGTCATCTATTGAGAAATCCAACCGAGTTCCTCTAGTAATGAATGCCAATGTTATGGCAGGGAATTATACCCCAGTTTTTTATGTCTGGGCAATGTCCAGCAAATTCCAGCAGATAACATTGCACTAGCAACACAAGCAATTAGGACTACTTGGAAAACATCACTCAAATTAAAAATCATTTTTGTCACCTCATTGTTTGAGCTTGAGTAGGTGGTTTATGTGCGTGTCTATAATTACTCTTTTTTTTTGGATTGGCAAGTTTTTATATCTGTTTTTTTCAAAAAAATAGTGCAGAGAACAAATAAAGTATAAATACGGTTAATAATAGTAGTACAAAGCACAATTAAGTTTTGACAAACAACTGTACAAAAGTTGGCTAACGACCTTTCTTAAGCACTGGATGATAGCAAATCCAACTAGAAATTGAAGCTATCTTGAACAGCGCTAACATTCCCGAAACAGATGTGCAAGTAATTATTGCTGTCTTTCTACAGAACACAGCAAGCTTAAGCACATATAAAATAATTTGAACTGGCTGAAGTTAGCATTAATGTAGATACAGTTTTTCACGCTTTAGTTTTGCGATCGCACTCAGTAAGGTAGCACGATGTTTAGCAGCAACCATCCATTTGATAGGCAACTAAGCAAGCTTTTGACAGTAGGGGGGGTAAAAAGCGGCGTGGATGTTCCCCCCGCTTTATTTGCCGTTGTCTTATGCCATAGGCTAACGCACCTTAAATTGTTGATAGGCGTTGCGCTAAAGCGAAAAGTTTAATAGACTACAGCTTTTGAGCAATATGAAAAGCAGAGATATATGAAAGCTGAAGCCTGCCTTGAAATTCATCTTCTATCCGTTGTCTCAAGGCTGCAAATAGAACATCTTTAATTTGTGGATCTAACTTAAGGTAAGGCGAGTAAGTATTTAAAAGCATTAAATACTCATCAACGGTATAGCTTACTTCAAACGTAATTTGTCCAAATCTTAAGTCTTTAAATTTTCCTGATCCAATCACAAAGCTTCCCAATTCTCTTAAAATATTTTCTTGAGTTTCTTTTTCTTCATATTTAGCAAGGAATGGAGCATATAATTGATAAACTTCAGCTAATCTTTGATACACTGTATAGCTGGGTTGTAGTTCTTTGTTCCACAATAAAATTAGATAACCTCGCTCTTTTAAAGCATTGGCTGCTTTTGTATATCCTACTTCCGGTGATATCCAATGAAAAGAACTTGCTGCCAGTACTACATCAAATTTAAGAGCATCTAATGCCCATTCTTCAAAAGATGTGTTCTCAATCTTGACATTGGCATAAGGTTGACAATTGTGTTGAGCTAACTGAAAAAAATCTGGGTTGGGTTCTAAACAAATTATAGAAGAACCCAATTGCGCAAACGCTACCGTTGCCGTTGCAGGACCACATCCCACCTCCAGAATTGTTGAGTTAGAGGACAGTTGAGCAACCTCTACAACTTGGTTAATTAAATCTTGAGGATAGCGAGGTCTGACTTTGTTATAAGCCTCTGCTGCGGGAGAATACCAATTTTTACGCTGTTCTAAGTTTTTGCTGGAATAACTAATGATTGTTTGTTTTAAGTCTTCCATCGATTGTGGTTTAAATAGATGCGTAATATCTATTATCTTCTTTACGGATTTTTGCTCAATGGTGAATCGCCGTAGTGTGCTAGCAAATCAGCAGGATCGTTATAGATAGCTTTAGCTTCTGCCAAACTGAAATCGTCAAAGCCGCCACAGCGTAGTGCAATTAAGCCAACTCCAGCCATACCCGCAGATTTGATATCGTAAGGTGTATCACCAAGCATCAAAACTTGGTTAGGCTCCATCTTTAGCTTACTAAGTGCTGCTTCCACAATATCTGGCGCTGGTTTAGACGTTTCAGCATCGCTTGATGTTGTTGTTTCTTGAAGTAAGTCGTCAATCTGAGCAGCTTTAAGTAGAACCTCCATTTCTTGATTTGAAGCTGAACTAGCAACGATTAGCCGCAATCCAAGCTGCTTCATATGTTGTAATAATTCCCTTGAACCATTAGCAGGTGAGAGTTTTGGTGCATAGTTGTTGAGAAATATCTCTTTGCGTCGTTGAGCGATCGCTTTTCCATCGCCTTCTTCATCCGTAAGTCCGGGTACTACTCTTGGTATCAGTTGATCTCCACCCATACCAATTAATGGTCGTACTTGCTCGAACGAGACATCATAACCAAATTCTCTAAATGTATCAACCCAAGATTGAGCGTGAGCATCATTACTTAAAATAAGCGTCCCATCGATATCTAAAAGCACTGCTTGCAATCCCATCGTCAATTTCCTATTAATATGAATTCAAAACAGCTAATTATGCTATTGCCACGTTGTTAAATCATCGCGCTAGAGAGGTAATAGTTCTTTTGTCGCTCTAGACATAGGAAAAATAAAAATAGTCAGGTTAAGAGAGAATTTTTAAACAAATCGCTGAGCAAGAGGCAGACTAATATATTATTAGCTTGAGAAAGAATCGAGCTAATGTTTGTCAATAGATAAAATAGTTATAGAATTAATACTTAATTTTTGAAATACACGTAGGAGAGCTAGTGCGTTGGAAGGGTTATCCGCGTAGAGAGGAATAGCTTTGGACATTACTCATGCGGGTTTTTTGTAAGCTGAATTCCTGTATTTAAAAAGCAATAAGTACAAAAAATCTACCTAAGCGAATAGACCTCACTGATTAGTCAAGGCTATCAGAAGGTCACTGTCAGAACTATGATTATCCCGCTGCTTTTAGGAGTGGAATTTAGTATTAGTCGTCATTCCAGCTAAGCATGACTTGTTGCTGAGTTGCGTCGGGATAAATCCGACCTAATCAGATTTCCAGAATCTTTTTCAGTAGATTAATAAAAATATTTACAGTCATTGCGAGCGTAAAGCCTTCTCTTCTCCCAATGAGAGACGCTACGCGAGGGAGAGAGCCAATTGCATAGCTTCGCTTAGCGCAATGACATTGTGTAATTAATTCTATTCGACTAATTAACGAGACTCTGTTCCTTGATTAGGAAGACCAGGCGTCGTTACAGTACCCCCAGCCGCTTCAGGATCAGCACCCTGACGAACGTCAGTACCTGATTCTTGACCAGTCATACGATATCTCTCATCAATAGGAGTATCCCCCTCTTCTGTAGTTGGTACAGTCGTTTGGGTTCCAGGGTTATCTTGAGGGTCGTATTTACCTTCTTCTTGCCGATTGTCGGGAGGAGTTTGTGATGTCATATATTTGTACCTTTTAAACAGGTTATTTTCTAAGTTTAGTTTTTAATGTCTTGTATGTTTTCTATCCTTAGATATGACTAGGCCTATAACTAATTTGGGATAAATTTTTGAACACAAACAATCGCACTTGGTAAGCCTGGCTACAATCTGGCTTAACATTGTTAGTAGGCTTTGTGCTATTTTATTTGCTATTGATTGTCAATCTGGGATACCATTGCTCGTATTTGCTACTTAACTCCCCGTTCCAGATCAGCGTCTAACCCACTCTCCGGTGGTGCAAGATACAAGGCGAGAATCCCAAATGTGTAAATTTATTTTTTGTAGTGATGGCTCTCTAACCCGCTGATTTTCCCTTAGGGAGCAAGATGATCCCACTACAAATTTATTAAGCTCCCGATACAAGTCTGCTTATCTTGTAAACACGCTATGATTTGAGTAAATTTAAAATTTAAAACTCACAAATAAAAAGCCCAACGCAATGGTTGGGCGTTGATGTTACGCTGCATGAACTTAACAATATATGTATTAAATGAATGTGAGTAAGTTGTGAGTATTCATCTTCTTTAATGTAACAACCTCTTGTATAAGAGACTACAAATAAAATTAATTTAAACTTATAACTTTATCTATCTTTAGCTTGAATATTTCTAACCTCAATCAAACATAAGATTATTGAAACCTGCTAAACAACTGGTTTAATCTAATAGCACCTAAGAATCAGACATTAGCTCCTAATAACAAAGGGGTGCAAGCAATTGCACCCTTTTTTACTAACTATTATTTAATATGAATAGTTAATATAAATTTCTCTCAACCTTGGGTGGGTTATCAAGGTGAAATAATTATAGGAAAAAGCATAGTTTTTTCAGAAAAAAATATATGTATTTCTCAGCAAAATCTGTACGCTTCCGCACATATACAGCCTCAAAAATAAAGATTATTTTCTTAAATTTAAATTTCTGACTCTAGATGTAAAATCCCAAACTTCACGTTAAAACCTCTGGCAGAGACAACGTTGAAACTCTTGATAGAGACTAGGAGTTTGGCTAATAGTTATAACATTAGCAAGAGCACTGATTCACTAGTAAAACTTGTGGATGAAAACCCTATTTTCTTCTAGTTGCATAAAATAAACTTTAGTCTTACCCGTAACAGGCAATGGTTTTTTTTGAATAGTGATTTGTGTTCTAGAGCTATGTTAGGCAAAGAATTATCAAGGCAAGGATGGGCAAGGTAATGACTACAAGTGTTTTAGGAAAACCTAAGTTTTGTGAAGGGCAGATGGTAGAGTTTATAGGTGGAGAAGGCATCATCAAAAACTACCGATTTGAGCTAAATAGCTGGCTTTATTTAGTGGAGATGCCTATAGAAACAGATCCAGAAATGGATAGGGTTGGCTATGAAACCATGATCTGGCTAGCAGAAGTAGATATCTTTCCACTGTGCAATAGTTTTTCTCATACAGTGCTAAGTCTAGAACAAAATAACTTTGCAAGAGCTTGTTAATAGCTTTTAACAAAACATTTATTCTTCACTAACAGTTTATGTTGGTAAACTAACATATAGAATAAATATATGTTGGATAGTTAACATAGTAGTTTTACAAAAAAAGCGGCGGGGGGGGGGGGGGGCGCCCCCCCCCCCCCCCCTCTTTTTGAAAAAAAAAAAAAAAAATAATAAATTAAAAAAAAAA
>NZ_MTAW01000023.1 GCF_002154725.1 Nostoc sp. 106C
TTGCTCTGTTTAACTTTTCGTTACATATTTAGGAATTTTCCTGCCCACTTACTTAGAGGAAGTTGTGATGGTAGCCTCGCCGCCTAGCCCATTGCCAAAAGTGCAGCAACTGACCGAACTATGCTTTGAATCATAATGTGAGAAAAATTTTGATCCATAAATTAGAAAAGAGTTAACGAAAATTCAGGCTTTCGCGCTAATCACAAATTAAAACTTTGCATTCATACATGAGTGAGAGTTGAAATTTTGAATCATAACTAAAGAATGAGTTGAAAAAACACAATTGGACAAAACTTGCACAAAAAATCCCTGACAAAATTGTTTTAACTTAAACTTTAAATTCAAAATATGGTTCAAATACCCATGTTATGGTTCAAAACTTTTGTTTTAGTAGATATCTGAGTAAAAATAAAATATTTCATTGAACAAGCGATCGCTCTGTTGTTAGGCGATCGCCTACTCAAATCGTAGCTGAATAATAATGATAATCAAGCCGAAGGCTTTATACAAACGTCACTTTTATCAGTCTTTTTATACCCTACACGATACTCATTATTAGTAAAAAAACTCGAATATTAAAAGTGAACTATAAACTGGATACTCATTTCTGAAGCATATCATGAGTTAAAATCTCATTTTTTAGTTCAAATCACACGAACAGCGGCGAATACAACGATTAAAAACTTATGATCGGGTTTGGGAATTGCATCGCCAAGGCTGGTCATCCGTGCAATTGCTCGAAAGGTGGGTGTAAGTAGTCGTACGGTGCAGCGCTATCTGCTCACCCCTCACTTCAGAGAACGACAAGCACGCAGCGACTGTGGCAAGAGCCTGCTCAATCCTTATAAGGACTATCTGCTTCAACAGTACAATCGAGGACGCAGGCGGGTTAAAGACCTGTTTAGGGAGATTCAAAAGCAGGGGTACGCAGGCAGCTACAGAACCGTCACTCGCTATGTTCGTCAATTGGCTCAGGCGCAAGGGGTTGAACTGAGGAAATACCCAACAGGACGACAACTGCCAAAAGTGGTTGACCAAAAGCGTCCAGTTCTCACAGCCAGACGGGCTGCGTTTCTAGTACTGCGGCAATCTGAAAAACTTAACGCTAGAGAGTACAAGCTTCACACCCTTGATGACATTAATTTGGCATAGCGGCAAATAAAAAGTCACTGTACACGACCATTCCAAACAGCGTGAAGGTTGCTTTGTCAGGGTGGCAACTCATAGTCATTCCGAGTATGATTTAAGTAGAAACTATCCGCAGACAAGTTCGATGGGTTGAGACGAATAGGAGTCAACGCATGAGTAGGCTACAGGGAAAATATGTCCTAATTACAGGCGCTTCACAGGGATTGGGCTTGCAAATGGCGATAGCATTTGCTCGTGAGAGCGCAGCAGGAATTGCGATCGTGGCTCGTGGAGCCGAGTTGCTAGAGAAAGCTCGCGGTTTGGTTCAAGCCGCCGCACCCGCAGCAAAAGTGTGGTCGATCGTGGCGGATGTTAGCCAGCCGCAAGACATTGAACGAGTCGTTGCCACAACGCTGAACGAGTTTGGGGGACATCTTAACGTTTTGGTGAACAATGCCTCAGCGATCGGTCCTTCTCCGATGCCCTTTCTGCTCGATTACCCGTTAGAAGATTTCCGCACAGTTCTAAATACCAATCTAATCGCGCCGTTTTTGCTAATCAAAAAAGTCCTGCCCGCCATGATTGAAAACGGCGGCTCGATCATTAATGTCACCAGTGATGCAGGTGTGACGGGCTATCCAGGCTGGGGTGCTTATGGGATCTCCAAGTTTGGACTCGAAGGACTGTCGCAAACCTGGGCAGCCGAACTCGAAGATAGTTCAGTTCGCGTCAACTGGGTTGATCCTGGAAATATGAATACGGCGATGCACCGAGCAGCCGAACCCGAAGAAGATCCAACCCAATGGGCTGATCCCGAAACGGTTACAGATATCTTCGTCTATCTGGCATCGGATGAGTCTAAAACGGTGCATGGACAGCGATTCGAGGCGCAAGAAGACGAAGAAGACAGTCACCAAGCGGCTTAATCGTTGAGCGATCGTTTAGCAAACAGGAATGATTCATGTCTGCCCCTTTTTCCTTTACACTTCCCCCCCAACTCTCTGCCAAAGCGCCACCGGAGCGCAGAGGGGTTGCCCGCGATCGCGTGCGATTGATGATCGTCGATCGCCAAACCTTTGACGTTGAACATAGCCGCTTTGATCGCTTGGGTGACTTTTTGCGCCCCGGCGATCTGCTCGTCTTCAATTCCAGCCGCACCCTTCCCGCCGCGCTTGAGGGTTGCGAGGCATCAGGAGAAACTTGTATGCAGGTGCGCTTAGCCGAACATCTGCCTGATGATTCCTGGCTAGCGTTGCTGCTGTGTCAGCAGGGCGATCCATTTGCCTGTGGATTGCGTAGCGGAATGCAGATTCACTTTAGTTCACAACTTTGCGCGCTCGTTGAGGAGCGAGATCGCACCATTCCCCGACTATGGAAGCTGCGGTTCTCGCAATCCGGTACCGACTTGATTGACGCGCTCTACCAGTTAGGACAGCCGATTCGCTACGAGTATGTTTCTGCCCCCTGGGATTTGGATTATTACCAGACCGTTTACGCGAAAGAACCGGGGTCAGCCGAAATGCCGTCTGCGGGTCGCGCCTTCACCTGGAAATTGCTGTTTGAGCTACAGCGGCAGGGCATCGAAACCGCTCACATTGTTCTGCATACCGGGCTATCCTCATACATGGATGATGATCTTGATGCCCAACATCTTGCCTCAGAGGAAGAGTATCTGATCACCCAGGAAACGGCAGCTAAAATTAATCAAACGCATCAAGCAGGCGGGCGAGTCATTGCGGTGGGAACGACCGTGGTTCGGGCGTTAGAATCGGCAGTCGATAAAAGCGGCAATATGCAGGCAAAGCACGACTACACCCGCCTACGGATTACTCAAGACCACAAATTGAAAGCAGTGGAAGGGTTGCTCACCGGATTGCATGAGCCAGAAGCAAGTCATCTCGATTTGCTCACCGCATTTCTTCCAGCGGGAGTGATTCAGTCGGCTTATCACGAAGCTGTGCAGCAGGAATATCTTTGGCATGAATTTGGCGATCTCAATTTGATCCTTTAATTGGGATAGCCGAACCGCTACTAATCCACGTCACCGAAGTATTCACGAAAGCCAGAAATTTTGCCATTGCTGACTTCTAGGGCAATGGCAATTCGTCCCTCATACGGCTGTTTGTCAATCACGCCTTCACACTCAAATTCAAACATCACAGTTGTATTGCTGCTTGTGATGTGGTGCGGCGAGCTAAATGTGAGGCGATCGCCTGCTTCGCTGTGTTCGTGGCACTTGGCGATCATTTGAGCTTTGCCTGCCTGCCCAGTGAACTTACCGCGATACTTGCCATAGGGATACCAGAACGTGAACTCGTCAGTCAGCAATTCCAGAAATGGTTGAAAGTCTCCGGTTGTCCAGCCTTGAGTAAAGGCTTCAAAGGCTTGATGGGCAATGTTCAAAGTAGATTTGCTCATACGCTTGGTCGATCGTGGAACGCACGAGCATTCGGGCGACCGAAGCCGTACACAAAACTATTAACATACCCCGTTGTACATGAGTTGGCTTTCACCATCACTTCAAATCTGTCACAGCAATGAGTCCTTTGCAGTTCCAGAAGCAACTGCGGCTCCAAGAGGCTCGCCCGCCGTCTGATACTGGGGCAAAACCTTGACGCTACCAGTGCTGGCTACCGTGTGGGGTACGATGATGCCTCGCACTTCAACCGGGAGTACAAGCGGCTCTTTGGTGCAGCTCCAATGCGCGATGTAGAATGGCTGCGAGAATCTGCTCTTGAGACTGCTAGTTCAGTATGATCTCCTCAAGATGTCCTCATCTTGCCAGAAATCGTTTCCACGCAAACATCCTTGCTTCGCGGGCACTTCAGGAATACGGCAGGTCGATCGAGACAGCTCATATTCTGTGTGATATGCCGATGAGACCAATCACCGCTGGCTGAATCGACAGATCAACAAAAGGGAAGCGTTGCTTTGAGCACAAATTTCCCTTGAATGTCCCGTTTCAGCATAAACCTTCCCATGTAATTCTCAAAAAGAGATTGTGAAGTTAATTACCCAAAAAAATGCAGATGCTATTGTTGATATTCAGTATATTTAGTAGCCAAAAATACTGATAAACATTTTGAGCTAGCGGTTAAACTGTTAGAAGTTTTGAATCCCAAACGAACAGCTAATTGAGTTAAACAAGGAGGTGCCTCCTCTTCTAAAGCTAGCTGTATCGCCTGAATAAGGGGTGAAATGAGCAGTGATACCAAAACTTACGCTAAGGACTTGATGAGCCACTTTCAATACTGCGTAGCTTGCCGCCGCAGGCATCGCCACAGGTAAAACTGTACCAATTGAAGTCTCAGAAATTTAGGAGCTTCAAACCCAAGATGAGCCGTATTAAATTGTTGCACTAAATAATCTATAGGTTATTTAGTACATTGAGAATTGCCAAAAATATCGATTGACAGAATGCCTATCCACTAAGGGTTACAGCCAAGCGCGTAAGTTTCTGCACGGATGCTCATTTGACCCCATTATTTGGTTGGTCGTCTAGTTATAATCCGTAACATTTAAAAGAAGCGAACTCCCTACCGCTTGCTTGTCTGTTAGGGTTTTTGGTTGTACGCTACCAATGTCGGAGTGAACAGGTTGTGTTGTTATGCCCAGAGAGAGTTATTCATTACCCGTAAATCAATTACTCACTTATGGTGATTGCCGTAACTTTGACATTCGTAACTGGCCTAACTATTTGGAATTAGGTATCACATCTGAACACATTGATGAGCTTGTCCGCATGGCAACGGATGAGGATTTGTACCAGGCAGATGAGGATAGTCTTGAATGCTGGGCACCGATTCATGCTTGGCGGACACTAGGGCAACTCCAGGCTGTTGCTGCAATTGAGCCATTGATTAGCTTGTTTCCCAAACGAGATGGTGATGATGATGTGTGGGAATGGATTGGTGAGGAATTGCCTATTGTTTTTGGCATGATTGGTTCATCTGCAATTCCAGCACTGGCTGCTTATTTAGCTGACACGTCACAGGGAGTTTTTTCAAGAACCACTGCTGTTAGCAGCTTGACTGAGATTGGTCTCCAGCATCCTGACTATCATACTCAATGTATTACTGTCATCACTCAACAACTGGAATCTTTTCAAAAACAAGACTCAGAGCTAAATGGCTTTATCGTTGCAGCACTTGTTGACTTAGAGGCAGTGGAGTCTGCCTCTGTGATTGAGCAAGCCTTTGAAGCTGATTGTGTTGATGAAGGCATAGCAGGGGATTGGGATGATGTGCAGGTATCTTTAGGTTTAAAAACTAACGCAGATGTGGACAACAAAGCATCACGCTTTGAACTAACTCAAAACAGATCTGTCCACTTCCCTGAATTATCCTCTGCTTCAACTGGTGGATTTCAACAGTTGAACTCCAAAACCGACAACAAACTTCAGACGAAAAGAAAAATTCAGAAGGAGTCCCGTAAAAAGAACAGGAAAAAAAAGAACTAAGGCTATCCACGCTTCAAAAGGAAGGTATCGTGAGTTTTGGCGAAGCTTAAGTTTTCCCTCTGCATAAGCTTACTCTGCCCCCATTACACTTATTCCTAATTATGTGTAATCGGTAATTGAAGGTAGTAAGGTTGAACTAAATTCTCTTCACTCATCTAATACGTGATTTAGCTCTTGCACGGTTGGCTTCCATAGATTTGGGCTAGGGTGCTTTCTTTGAGATTAGTAAAGCTAATAATTGTTGATTTAGATGAGTCGAGCGAATTGAACAATTAAAAATTCACCTTCTGGCTAAATTAAAAAGCTCTCAGCATTTCTATTTTTCAGGATTACGTCATGAGCAATTGTGTAGTGAGTTCACATTTATAATTATTAAAGCTGGTCAGATTTTTTGATTGAAAAATCAAAACACTCCCAAGAAATTGATCGTTAGTATAGCTGTTATATAATTATCTGGAAGATGAAAGCCTGTAGTCTTGGCTAAAAGTCTTGCTACGAGGATTTTACAGAATTTTTTAGGAGAAAAATTAAGTGGAGCCAAATGGAGCCAAATGGAGCCAACTTTGCTCCTGAATTTCACCAGCCTCCTTTGCCGCTGACTCAAACTGTGCGATCGCCCTGACATAGATTTTTATCAATGCCACTCAATTAATAATGATGAAATTAGTTATGTCCGGGGCGTTTTTAAGAAAAAAAAGTAAGCAATAGAATTTCTTACTAGCAAGATGCTGGATTGATCAGGGTTGTAGGTAGGAGCGACCGCGAAACTTCCTTGCGCGGTCGTACCAGTCTCAATATAAAAGTATGAGCCAATAGCTGAGTAGCGAAAGCTTTCATCGACAATTTCAATGCAGTGTTAATCTTGGGTAGCATCTACACCGATATCACTCAAAACATTGTCAACTGAATTTCACCATGCTCTTCATTTAACTTATCTTTACCTACTTTTACAAACTAGAAAGTCTAAATTCCATCACAGAGATGGCGATCTTCTGGACTAACTTTGATGTTGGTCTTGAGATAGTCACGCAAGTTTTCACAACCAAGTTTCTGTAAGTCGTCTAGCTTTGAGGATTGTATTTTTTGACTGTCCACTTTCCAGCGTTTGACAGTGTGATCGCTACTGGCAGATGCAAGTGTCTTTCCATCCTTACTGAAGCTCACGTTCCAGACCCAATCATCATGCCCTTTAAAAGTTTGCAGCAGGGTAACGTCCAGTTTCCCGTGACCAAGGTCGTTCAGAGTCCAGAGTTTGACCGTTTTGTCGAAGCTGGCGGATGCAAGTTTATTGCCATTTGGGCTAAAGGTAATACCCAGAACCCTCTCATCATGCGCCTTTGGTTTCGTAATTTGCTTACCTTTGTGGTTCCAAAGTCTGATCGTTTGGTCATCACTCGCGGTGGCAATTTGCTTACCTTTGTGGTTCCAAAGTCTGATCGTTTGGTCATCACTCGCAGTGGCAATCAGCTTACCGTCTGGGCTAAAGCTGATGCCATTGACTTCATCATCATGTCCCTTCAGGACTATAGGTTTTTGCTTGCTATCCACCACAGTCCAGAGTCTAGCCGTTTTGTCATCGCTAGCGGTTGCAAGGATCTTACTGTCGGGGCTGAAACTGACATCCACAACCCTATCATAGTGACCCGTGAAAGTTTTGTGGCGCTGACCATCCAGAGTCCAGAGTGTAGCTTTCTTGTCTGCAC
>NZ_MTAW01000009.1 GCF_002154725.1 Nostoc sp. 106C
TGCGCATATGATAGCGGTAGTGATTCTCTGTTGCTTAGTTTGGGAATTTTTTGTAATTGGAGGTTATCATCCCCAACCTGATGCTGGTCAATTTCTTGCGCCAATTCTGCGATCGTGGGATGAGCAAACAACGATGGCAATGAAATAGCTATGGAGAAGGCTTGGCGGACGCGGGACACAACTTGAGTGGCTAGTAATGAATGTCCACCCAACTCGAAGAAGTTGTCATTGATGCCTATAGGTTCTATACCTAGAACTTTCTCCCAGATTTCTGCTACGACCTTTTCTGTAGAAGTGCGGGGTGCGACAAAGTTAGTTGTCAAACTCAGGCTTGATGTATCTGGTGCTGGCAAAGCACGGCGGTCTATCTTGCCATTAGATGTTAATGGCAAAGCGTCCAGCATCACGAAAGCCGAAGGTACCATATACTCTGGCAACTTTTCTTTGAGGAAGCTACGCAGTTCGCTAATCGTAATGATTGAGCCAAAGTTAGGAACAATGTAAGCTACAAGACGCTTGTCACCAGGAACATCTTCCCGAACAATTACTACCACCTGTTGCACTACGGGATGTTGACTGAGTAAAGTTTCTATCTCTCCTAACTCGATGCGAAAGCCACGAATCTTCACTTGATGATCGATGCGACCGAGATATTCCAAATCTCCATTGGCTAAATATCTTGCTAAATCCCCAGTTTTATAAAGCCGCGCCTTTGGATCGTTACTCAAGGGGTGAGCAATAAAAGCTTTTGCAGTCAAATCGGGACGATTGAGATAGCCACGAGCTAAACCTGCACCTCCCACATACATTTCCCCAGGAACACCAACAGGAACTAACTGTCTATGTTGATCCAGCACATACAATTGCAAGTCAGGAATTGGACAACCAATCACACTACCTGCTCCCGGTCTCAAATCATCTTCTGTGATTGGACGATAGGTAACATGAACAGTAGTTTCTGTAATCCCATACATATTTACTAACCTGGGAGACTCGTATCCATGACGAGTGAACCAAGGCTTTAAGCTTTGAATTTCTAATGCTTCCCCGCCAAATATCACCCAACGCAGAGCCAATTCCCCAGGATTAGCGATTGTCTGCTCTGTGCGAATTAATTGTTGAAAAGCTGAAGGAGTTTGATTGAGAACAGTAACTTTTTCTTTGCAGAGTAATTCATAGAAGGCTTCGGGAGAACGGCTCACTAAATAAGGCACGACAACTAACCGTCCGCCGTAAATTAAAGCACCCCAAATTTCCCACACAGAAAAATCAAAGGCAAAGGAGTGAAACAGCGTCCACACATCTTCTTGGTTGAAGTGATACCAATGTTCGGTGGCGTTAAATAAGCGGACTACATTGGAGTGATTAATTAATACACCTTTGGGTTTACCTGTAGAACCAGAAGTATAAATTATGTAAGCTAAGTTTTCAGATGTTACCGAGCTTATGGGGTTTTCTGAACTGTATTGAGATAGGATTTCTCTGTCAGAATCAAGACATAAAACTTGAGTATGGTTTTGAGGAAGATTGTTTAATAATTGCTCTTGCGTTAGTAGTACTGACACTTGAGCATCTTCTAATATAAAAGCGAGGCGATCTTGCGGATAATTTGGGTCAAGTGGGACATAGGCTCCGCCTGCCTTGAGAATACCTAACACTCCCACGATCATTTCTAGGGAACGCTCGACACAGATACCCACAAGTACTTCTGGG
>NZ_MTAW01000151.1 GCF_002154725.1 Nostoc sp. 106C
AAACTTAGTGTACCTAAATATGTAAAGTTTTGTATCAGCATTCAACATTTCTGATTTTGATGTATTCTTCCAGTACCCAATTTAGCCTAAAACCTAAAATGTCTGAAAAATTGTTATTTAATTTACTATACACCAGTTCATCGTATAGGTCTTCATCGAATTTGATATTCTGAAAAACTTGAGAATATATTGAACAACTCAAATCAGTAAAGAACGAAGTTTGCCTTCCCAATTGCTCTAGTGGCTTTTCTAGCAACTCCCGTTGCACACTTTTTAGTTTACTAATTGGTGAATTATTTACTTGGCTAGCAACTTTGTTATTTAATTGCTGCTTCAAGTAATCCAGCTTGTCAGAGATAATAGATTTTAGAGCTACATAAGGACTTTCATAAAAAATAATGTTAGGCGCATTCTTACCAATTGCTATATAGGCTGCTTTTACTGCTTCCGCAGCTTTCTTACGATCAATTCTTTCAGTTGAAAGTGCAATCTTTTGCCACTTTTCCCGATAAACTGGAATTAAAGCTTCTTGTTGGGGCGTTAACTTTTCAATCAGCAACATAGCGCCAACCTTCAGGCTCGTATTCTCTTTGGATTTTCACCATCCAATGACCTTGGGGAATAGCGATCGCTTTATGCTCCTCATGCGTCAGCAAAGCAGTCTCAGAAAAAATACGTAGAAAGAGCGTACTATCCTTTGAGTATAATTCCGCCTTACCCTCAGTAATCCGATGCTTATGTCCGGTTACTTCCCCTTCTGCCAAAGTCAAGTGAAGTATCTTTTTGCCCTCGACTTGTGCTACAGGTTGTAGAATTACATCACCTTGACGAATTGCTTGCATTATTTTGCCTCCAGCGATAGGTACAAAAGTTACTTCGCTCTCACCTCAAGTTTGATTAAATTTTGGCACAACCTTCTTGGGAATAGGAAGATCAGGAGCATGAGGAGGATTAAAGGGCTAATAATTGTCCTTGGCTGCCTTATATTCCCTCTTTTGCTCAACTGCCGCTTCACTTGAAATTACAGGAGGTATCGCTATATTACACTTGGGGGGTATTTTGAAAACTGTAGTCGCCAATTTTGCTGAGATAAGTTAAAGATTGAAATAGCTGGAAATTCACACCTGGCGTTTTCCTACCTTATTATCTGGAAAGGACTGTGCCAAAACTGTAGCGGATTTTTATCCTCATAGGCAGTTTGTGTGAAGATAAACTCACATCTCATAAGCGCGACGTTTTATTTTGACATCTCGCCGAAATCATCTAAATTTGCCTGTTTAGCTTAACAGCTATTCTTTTTTTTGAAATTTCCATGTCAACTCTCGTCATCGTCGAATCTCCGACCAAAGCTCGTACCATTCGCAACTACCTACCATCAGGCTATCGGGTGGAAGCGTCGATGGGTCATGTACGTGACCTACCCCAGTCGGCTAGCGAAATTCCCACCGCTGTCAAAGCAGAAAAATGGGCGCAGTTGGGGGTAAATGTAGACGCCGACTTTGAACCGGTGTATGTTGTCCCGAAAGACAAAAAGAAAGTTGTCACCCAGCTCAAAGATGCTCTCAAAGAGGCTGATGAGTTGATTCTGGCAACTGACGAAGACCGGGAAGGTGAGAGCATTAGTTGGCATTTATACCAGTTGCTCAAGCCGAAAGTACCGACAAAGCGGATGGTGTTTCACGAAATTACCCAAGACGCCATCAAAAAGGCTTTGAAAAACTGCCGTAATATCGATGAGCAGTTAGTTCGCGCCCAAGAAACGCGACGGATTTTGGATCGATTGGTGGGCTATACCCTGTCTCCTCTACTCTGGAAGAAGATTGCCTGGGGGCTATCTGCTGGGCGCGTACAATCTGTAGCCGTGAGGCTTTTGGTTACCAAGGAACGTCAGCGTCGCGCCTTCCATGAGGGTACTTACTGGGATTTAAAGGCTTATTTAGAACAGCAAAAAGCCCCATTTACTGCCCAGTTAGTGACCTTGGGAGGAACCAAAATAGCCAATGGCAGCGATTTTGACCCAGCCACCGGACAAATCGCGGCTGGTCGCAATGTCGTTTTGCTGACAGAAGCAGATGCAGTTGCACTCAAGGAACGCCTCACAGGTAAAACCTGGAATGTTTCAGAAGTAGAAGAACGCCCAGTGACGCGTAAACCAGCGCCACCGTTTACAACCTCAACGCTGCAACAAGAATCTAACCGGAAACTGCGCCTCTCAGCCCGAGACACGATGCGGATTGCCCAGAATTTGTACGAGCAAGGATATATTACCTATATGCGGACAGATTCGGTGCATTTGTCAGATCAGGCGATCGCAGCTGCTCGTAGCTGTGTAGAACAACTTTACGGCAAACAATATCTCAGCCCGCAACCGAGGCAATATACCACCAAATCCAAAGGCGCACAAGAAGCACACGAGGCGATTCGCCCGGCGGGTAGCACTTTTCGCACGCCCCAAGAAACTGGTTTAAGCGGTCGGGAACTGGCTGTCTACGACTTAATTTGGAAGCGCACCGTCGCTTGCCAAATGGCTGACTCCCGCCAAACCCAAATTACCGTGCAGTTGCAAGTAGAAGATGCTGGGTTCCGTGCTTCAGGCAAGCGGATTGACTTTCCTGGCTATCTCCGAGCCTATGTTGAAGGTTCCGACGATCCTGAAGCTGCATTAGAAGACCAGGAAGTAATTTTGCCGAGTTTGAAAGTAGGAGATCATCCAGATTGTAAAGAATTGGAAGCGATCGCTCACGAAACTCAACCGCCAGCTAGGTACACCGAAGCTACCTTAGTAAAAACTTTAGAAAGTGAAGGTATTGGTCGTCCTAGTACCTACGCCAGTATTATTGGCACAATCATCGATAAAGGTTATGCGCAGTTAGTCAATAACGCCCTTATCCCTACCTTCACTGCTTTTGCAGTCACTGCCCTTCTAGAAAAACATTTTCCTGATGTGGTCGATCCCAGCTTTACCTCCAAAATGGAGCAAACCCTGGATGATATCGCCACAGGTGAAGCTAATTGGCTACCCTACTTGCGGGAATTTTATCTAGGAGACAAAGGTCTAGAAACCTTAGTCAAGGAACGAGAAAATCAAATTGATGCCAACAAAGCCAGGACGGTAGAACTAGAAAATTTAGCAGTCAAAGTCCGCATTGGTAAATATGGTCCTTTTATCGAAATGGAAAATGGTGAAGGAGTTGTCACCGCTTCGATTCCTAAAGACCTGACGCCAGCAGATCTCGACCCCAAACAGGTAGAGGTAATATTACGGCAAAAAACCTCCGGACCTGACCAACTCGGTCGCCATCCCGACACTGGCGAACCAATCTATGTGAAAATTGGTGCCTACGGTCCCTACGTGCAATTAGGTGACAAGACGGACGAAAATCCCAAACCCAAGCAAGCTTCCTTACCCAAAGGTGTAACGCCAGAAAACGTCACCCTTGATATTGCTGTTGGTCTTTTAGCATTACCCCGCACATTAGGAGTTCATCCAGTGACTGGGGGAAAAATTCAAGCTAGTTTGGGGCGCTTTGGTCCTTATATTGCTCATGACCAAGGTAAAGAGGGGAAAGACTACCGCTCCCTCAAAGCTACTGATAATGTCTTGACAGTTTCTTTAGAACGTGCATTAGAGTTGTTGTCAGAACCAAAAAAGGGACGCAGTTCCACCAATAGCAAGTCTAAAGCGGCTTTGCGAGAATTGGGTACTCATCCAGAAGACGGTACACCAGTCAATATCTATGATGGTCCCTACGGGCCTTACATTAAGAACGGTAAAACTAATGTCAGTATTCCAGAAGGCGAATCTGTGGAAGCTATAACGTTGGATACGGCATTAAAATTGTTAGCTAGTAAAGCATCGTCAGCAAAATCCACTCGCAAATCGAGTAAGTCTACAACTTCTAAATCTAAGTCAACTTCCAAGTCAACCTCTAAATCAACTTCTAAGGCTTCGACAACCGCTACTAAAAAAAATAATGCAGACGATTAATTAAAGACCATTTTCCTGTGTTGTGTATAGTTTTCAGGAATAGTGAGTACTGAGTGCTGAGTTCTAAATGGAAATCTTACTCGGTACTCAGGACTATTTGCGTCAGTTGTTTCTATGCCACTGACGACTTACCACTCATTATTCAAAGCGATCGCAAAGTCTATTCATAAAAGTTGGTATTAGGAAGTCAAAGGGGTTGAGTCCCCAGCCAAATTGAAAAATCCTCCCAAATACTTATATAAGTTGACACTAATAATAACTAACTTGGGGGAATGCACGTCTTGTAGTTTACGAATATGATAATCTAAGAAGTAAGGCAGATCACAACACAAAATTTGCTAAGGTGGATGCTCTCCGAAATTCGGAAGTGCGATCAGGCCGAACACAAGCTAGAGGTGCGATAGTACGCCAGTTTCTGCGTAGCTGTTAATCAAAATTGAGGTAGTATCTCAGGAGCAGTCAGTTCAATGGACTATATAGAAAAGGTACTGGAAAAGCTTAAAGAATTGGCGCGGAAGCTGATTGAAGCCCTACTAGGGCCAGAGGCTGAGCCGGAACCGGAACTGATTCCGATTCCTGTAAATGAGCGTTCGCGTCGTCGTTAAGAGCTAGAAAGTGCCGGACTTGACGTTGCAGCCTTTAAGTATTTTGGTGTTGCACGGGCCAAACCTGAATTTGCTAGGACAGCGAGAACCGGGGATTTACGGTTCGTTCACACTGGCAGAAATTAATCATCTGTTAGAAGCAGAAGGACTTAAACTACAGGCGAAAGTTTTTCCCGTGCAGTCAAATCATGAAGGAGTTTTGGTTGATACTATTCATCAAGCCTTAGGGAAACACCAGGGAATTTTGATTAATGCTGGGGCTTACACGCATACAAGTGTAGCTTTGCGGGATGCGATCGCGGGTGTGAGCTTACCCACAGTAGAAGTACATTTAAGTAACATATACCGTCGAGAAGAATTCCGCCATCATTCTTACATAGCGCCCATAGCTATTGGGCAAATTAGTGGCTTTGGGGTACAGAGTTACGTATTGGGCTTACAAGCGTTAGTGCATCATTTAAGGGATTAAAGCGTTAAAAGTAAAGAGGTAAGAGAAATTTCTTTGGACTTTTTACTTTTTGAGATCATGCGCTACTCTGTTGTTAGTCGTTTTCGCGGTACTTTACTAGGGGCATTAGTTGGGGAAAGTTTAGCCTTTAGTAGTGCGAAAGAATTTCAGAACCGCTGTGACATCGATCGGATAGCGATTCTAGGTACTGAAAGCTTAATCGCACTTGGCAGATTAGATTTAGATGATTGGCGAGCGCGTCAGCAACAAGCATCTGCTAATTTAGCTATAACTGATAGCATTTCGTTGAAAGTGATACTGGCTACATTACCAGTAGCACTTTTTTTTCATGAAAATACATTTAAATTGCGACAAAACTTGCTACGTGTGTTAAAAATCTGGGAGGATGACCCAGTGGTACGTGATGGAACATTAGCAGTAGGGTATGCGATCGCTCAAACCCTTACGGAAAAACTCCACCCCCGTACCCTGATTCCAGAGACAATCGCCTTTATCGGTGAAACACCAACATCTCTACCACAACAGTTATTAAAAGTTAATACTTTGTTAGATCGGGGAGCAGGATTAGAAAGGGTGCAAGTCGAGTTGAGTAAAGAAGACAAGCTAAGTAGTGCTATTGCTATGGCGTTTTACTGCTTTCTCAGTACCTTGGAAGACTACCGCTTGGCAGTTTTGCGATCTACTCAATATGGCGATGTGTGGCGGCAAGATTATTGGCATTTACACTTACATAGTATAAGTGCAATTACTGGTGCTTTATCTGGAGCCTATAATAGCAATGCGGGTATTCCCGTAGGTTGGCAGATCTTATACTCGCAAGCAAATTCGGCAGCATGGGAACTGAAGAATTTTTCTCAAATGGTGGAATTAGCTGATGCACTTGTGGCTGTATGGTCAGGATTGTATAATCATGCCCAACATTCGGGCCAGCTAAGAACAGTGGGAGATTTTATACCTGATGAAGAAGCATCGCTATTTTTAGGCGATGCCATTCGCCAAGACAATCGCGATAACTCTGAAAATCAGAGCAATGCGCACCCTCCTCTATGCGTCTACGCAGCTCCTCGCGTTATCCGATCACGTTAATGCTATTTCTACTGAGCAGCATTGTAGGCACAATATCAACATTCAATCCTAGCAAGCAGTCAAAAAATATAAAATTAAGTAGTTCTTTATACTACAATTTCCAAAGAAACTCTTAACCTGACTCTGTAGGTAGGTATTGTGGCAAATCGGCCGCAAGTCACCCCACCTCCGAAGTTCTGAGCGGCTTCGGTTGCTCCTGCTTGGACTTCCCCTAGGTTTGTCTTGTTTTGAGGTATCAAAGTAAGCAACTGTAGGCAGAGGTAATGAAACATCAGCGATTTTTTAAGTCTTTAACCCACCAATTAACTCAATGGCGGCGACAGTACAAAGTACTGTGTCGCAAAGGAAAATTGCTGAGGGTAGTAAACGATCAAAATAACCACAGTCGCCTTGGAGAGCTCCCAAGAACTGTGGTCAACAACATACTCATGTATGTATCAACAACTAATGAAAGTACTCAAAAATCAGGAATAGTACTCAGATCAATCGCAAAATCGGTTAACCGTGAGCAGCTGATGGATACGATTGGTTTACGCTGGGTGCATGAAAATCGTTCTTCAGTGATTTTGGCGATCGCAGTCGTATCCCTAACAGGAGTTATCGGCTATAAGTTTTACAATCAGCCTAAGCTGAAAGTGGGAACTGTGGCACCCCAAACCATTAAAGCCCCGCGTACAACCAAGATTGAAGATCGCCAAAAAACAGCAGCCCAACGCAAAGCCGCCAGTAACAATTCTCTGCCAATGTTAATGGTCGATATGCAAATCAATGAACAAATCGACCATAATTTGCAACAACTTTTAGATGAGAGTGATAAAATTCGCGCTATAGCAGGGCCTTTCCCTTTTGTTGACAGTTTAGACTTACCTATAGCTAGCCAGCGTTATCTCCGCACTTGTACTGAAGCAGAATGGAAAAATATATTACTAGCTTTAGAAAAAACTAGAAAACAACCGATAGGATTGTTGCTGCCAAATCAGAAAAGCAGTTCCACTATTGGACAAAAAGCAAGCAAACAGTTCTCCTCGTCCTTAGAATCATCCACAAGCCAGTCACAAGCCACATCTCCCAAGCCTAGTTCTCCTCCTCGAAGTAGGGAAGACATCCTTACACCTACTCCGCAGCCTGGGAAAGTTTCGCTCAAGCTCCTTCTTGAGAATACAAAACCAGTTAATGATTCGCTAAAAATCGACTTTATTCAAGCAGTGGCTGAACTGGAAACTTACAGAATCAGAAATTCTGAACAACAATTTTCTTTACTGATCGCCCAAATCTTGCAAGCAAGGCAAAAATACGAACTAGCCAGGAAAAAACTGTTACAGCCAGAGGCTAAAACATCGGCAGCAATCAATCAAGAAAATATCCTCTTGGATCTGGAAGATAAAGACTGGGCAAAAACACAAACATCAATCCGCCAGATTTCAGAGCGAATTCTCACCCAAGGTATCCCATACGGACTACCAGTAAATGCCTTAAAGGATACAGTGAGCTTGCAAGTGCAGACATTAGAACCACAAGCAGCTCAACCTTTGGCAATCAAACTTTTGTTGGCTGTGCTGCAACCGAATCTGAAGAAAGATGAAGAAAAAACCCAACAACAGGCAAGAAAGGCTGCTGCTGGGGTTGCACCAGTAATGATTGACATACAGCAGAATGAGGTAATTGTCACTAAGGGACAGAAGATTACCCCGTGGAATTTTGAGGTACTGGAGCATTATCAACTAAATTACCGAGAGACTAACTGGCCTGAGTTAATCAAGGTGACAGGCATTGTCACTACAGCAATTGGTATTTTTGTAATTGTCGAACGCCGTCTCAAAAGCCAATTGCGACAGCGCGATCGCTTGTTAATCTTGCTGCTAACTCTTAGTACGCCTGGAATGGTAACAATGGGTGTGCTACATACCACCTGGAGTGCCATTGGTTTATTGTTGGGTAGTTTTTACGGCCCTGCTTTAGGAGCAACAGTTGTCGGGTTACTGTTGCTAGTATTACCAATTAGCATGGAAATCAGTAAGATTGCCCTGATAGCTGGTGCAGCAGGGGGAATAGTAGGCAGTTATATGGCCAAACGACTGCGATCGCGTGAAGAATTAGCATTATTAGGACTGGCGATCGCCTCTACTCAGGGAGGTATTTACTTAATACTCTCACTACTATGGAGTTCAGCTTCTTGGTATCTTATCCTCCAAGAAGCGGCGTTATTTGCTTTATCTGGTTTAGCGTGGAGTATTGTGGCTCTGGGCTTGAGTCCTTACTTAGAAAAACTTTTTGATTTAGTTACCCCTATCCGGTTAGCAGAATTGGCTAATCCTAACCGTCCGTTGTTAAAGCGACTGGCTACAGAAGCACCAGGAACCTTTCAGCATACTCTGTTTGTCGCCACCTTGGCGGAAGCTGCTGCCAAACAACTAGGATGCGATGTGGAACTAGTAAGAGCTGGCACACTTTACCACGATATTGGCAAAATGCACGATCCTCTTGGCTTTATTGAAAACCAAATGGGGGGACCGAATAAGCATGACACAGAAATTAACGATCCTTGGAAAAGTGCAGAGATTATTAAAAAGCACGTCAATGAAGGCTTAGTGATGGCACGGCAACACCTTTTACCAACAGCGATTCAAGCTTTCATTCCTGAACATCAAGGAACGATGCTAATTGCGTATTTCCATCACCAAGCGCAGCAAATGGCTAAGGAAGATCCTACTTTAAAAGTAGACGACGCTGATTTTCGCTACGATGGTCCAATTCCCCAGTCGCGGGAAACAGCAATTGTCATGTTGGCAGATTCCTGTGAAGCGGCGCTGCGTACGCTACAAGCATCGGCGAAGTCATCGCTCAAAGATGCTTCGGCTGAACAAGCTTTGACAATGGTTAATAATATTCTCCGTGCTCGATGGCAAGACAATCAACTCGTAGATTCAGGGCTTACACGGGAAGAAGTTTCCAAAATTGCCCAAATATTCGTGGAAGTTTGGCAGCAATTCCATCACAAACGTATTGCCTACCCCAAGTTAAAGCCTAGTAACGAGAAAATAGCTCAAGGGTGAAAATTTTCATAAGTAGGTTGGCGCAATTAAAACTAAATATAAATGGTAAGGGTCTTCATTTGTCATTGGTCATTGGTAAGGCTTTCAAAGCAGTTTCTTTTAATAAATAATGATTACCTAAATGATTTTCATATGTATTTAAATAGTGTTGATTGAGATAACTATTGAGATAGTTCTGAATAGTTTGAGATTTACATAGTAAAACTTGCTCTGGATGATAAGTTTCAAAAACCGCAATAATTTGTTCAGGTGTTATAGTGTTCGACTCTATCCTTTTACGCGATAAAACTCCAATTTCTGGAGGAACAGGTAAGCCTGAATAAAAAGCATAAATTGGACAATTTGTAAAAACCCATTTAGTAGATGGTTTGTATTTTAACAAAATGTTAACGAATTGAATATGCTCCTGACTTTGCTCTAGATATCCATGATTTTCTAAAATAATTACTCCTAACTTAATCGGAGTCACAATAATTAAGAAAATTACGAATCCTGCTGCTAAATCTGAGACAGTGATTTTTTTAAAATTACGAGGCTTAAACTTAGCGTACCATTTCCGCTGTTGAAAAAAATTAAACGATAATGTTACTCCGTAAGTAGCTAACCAAGCCAGAGGAATAGACAGTAAAAGGTAGTGATGATACCAGACTGGTCGATGATTAAGCAGAACTATAAAACCTGTTATTAGCCAAATTATCGGAAAAGATTTTTCCCATTCTTTTTTTTGAAAGATAACTATAATAGCCAAAATCGCTAAAAGTAGATAATCGAAATCCTGGAATAGAAATAAAAATGTTAACTTCAGACTATTTCCTGTCTGAAAAGCTGTTTTTACCTTATTATTTAAATGCGATTGTAGTAATTGTTCATAAGTAAGAGAGTTACACAAAATACCAATTAATATGAAAACACTACAAAAAGCAGTGAGCCATAAAACAGCATCAAAAAATAGACTCCGCTTTACTTGACATTGAGGATTTTTTTTAACAGTAAATTGTAATATATCAAATATCATTAAGGGAACTATAAAACCTGTAAATAATTTTATTTGTAAAGAGATTCCAAAAAGTGCTCCCGATATAACAATTAAAATTTTAGAAAATTTTTGAGTAAAAATTTGTTTATATAAAGTCAATGCATATATTGAAAGCATAACCATTACCAAACATGGCAAATCAATCATCACAGAAACACTAAGTCTAAGAAAATTGCATGAAATTATTAACAGTAAAGTGCCAATAATTGCTGGTAAATTCCCTAAATAAATCCTTAGAGTCTGGCAGAAAGACCATACAAGTATTGTTGAGAAGCTCAAAGTTAAAAGCCGTGCAGAATAGATTGATTTGCCAAACCAAGCAAGCCAGGACGCTAAAATAACTGTGAAAAGAGGTGGTTGATCGTTCCAAACCTGTGTATACATAGCAAATCCATCTAAGTGCAAGGTAGCTTTGATCAATTCAATTCCTTCATCACTTGTATCGAATTGAAATACCTGCTCAATAGGCATAAAGTAAATAGCAAAAATAAAAAAACTAGCGGGTATTATGAAATTAAATACTAAAAATGTTTTTAGCTTGTTAGCGCTCATATATTCATGTGTTTATGCAATTATAGCCAGTTGTACAAACCAAATGTACATTTAGGCGATTATACGACAACTTGCTATCAAAAATTGTTTTGATTACAGTTGCAATGGAATATCAAAAACCTCTAATTACTGCACTGATAAAGCTGATAAGGAACGCCTATGCGATAGTGATGTGAAGGGTCTATGGTACAAGTAGTTTGCTGCGAAAGCGCCAACTGCTGAGGATAATCTTGCTCGATCATTCCAGGTCCAACTATCCATAAATTTAGCTTAGATGTTGCTGGTATCGGTAGTTGGGAAAGCTTGTTCCATAAAGCAGATAAATTAGGGGATTTTGATAAAATCGCAAAACTATCACTTCTAGATGTATCTATGGGGTGAGTAATTTTGTATTCTCCTGAAACAGATTGGTTCCTAAGTTGCTCTAATGCCAAAGCAAAACTTAGTCCCAAAGCTATATCTTGATAATCACTATAACCCACCACAAGCATCACTGGTATAGAAGCTTCTAGATTCATGTTTTGGGCTACTTGCTCAGGGTGAAAAGGTTTTTGAAACACTAGATTATATACAACAAAAATACAACTGATAATTCCTACTAATACAATAATTAATTGTGCTTTTTGATTTTTGGTAATACTAGCTGATACAAGAGCACAAAAGCTGGGATAATAAACAAAGTGATAGCGGGGAACAATAGTAATGTCTTTACTAACAAAATAAACAATCGCAAAAAATTGTAATAAGACAAAAATAGTAAAAATTAACAGCGTTAATGTAGCTAAATTAGTTTTACTTTGATAATATAGAAGTTTTAAACCTTTGTAAGCTTGCCATCCCACCCAAATAGTAAAAATAACCATCAAAAAGCCATAGCTAGCTGCAATTGCTAGAGGTTGGTTTTCTACAGGTAGAGCAATTACCATTAATACCCAGCTAATCAAAGTTTGATATATCGGTGCAATATTACTGGGGGGTGGTAACCAATTAGTTTGAGAAAAGTTAGAATGGCTGAGTATTACCAGCAACCAAGGCATGAAGCTAATCATAACTGTGCTGGTAGACAGAATTAGGATTAACCAAATTTTACGTTTGTTAACTACCTTTGTCTTGCCCCAGTACATCAGCACAAGTAGTGTGAGAATTTCAGCAATAAAAGCTAAAACGAAAAAATAGTGTACATAAAGTCCGATAATATTAACAAGTACCCATAATACCAAAACCCAAATTCTGATAGTTTTTTTCTGAAATATATCCTGCTGAATTTGCATTAGCCCCAATAAAGCTAAAGTTATTAGAAACATTGGTATGGTATAGTGCCTTGCTTCTTGGGAAAGGTAAACAGCAAAGGGGGAAACAGCCATGAGCAATGCTCCTACTATTCCAGCAGTAGAGGAAAAGGCAATATTATTGACAGCATAAATTGCCGCGATCGCACCTACACCAAACAAAGCTGGCAATAATCGCAATTCTTTCACACAAGCTTGGCATGAGGGATTTATCCCTTCCAGCCAACTATACATCCCGCAAAAAAATAGTGGTGGATGGGTAGATTGGGTAGCAAGATTGTTTGCAATTTGAGCATAAGTTATACCTGGGTTGAATGTAAAAATTTCCGGTACACGCTCAAGAGGAAACAGCACATTTAAAGGTAAATTATTATAATTGTTACCCAAGCTGAAAATAGCAGTGATTACTTCATCCGTCCATAAGGGTTTTAAACCTAAATTCCAAAAGCGCAAGCTTGCACCCAGTATAATCGCCCCAGCTAAACATAGATAATGTAGATAAAGTCTGCGCTTTGTTGTCATCTATCTATAGCAATATATTGAGATTTTATTGACGATTTGCAACTATACGTAGAAAAAGATAAGCGTGAAATATTAAAATCTTTCAAAGACAGCTAAAGTCATTTTGCCTTATTTCGAGTCATGAGTAGCGATCGCAGCAAAAAACAAGGTGAAGCAAATATGCTTACCTTATAGCTAGATTAATTTAGATAAAAATTACTGGTAATCTTGCAATCGCACACCAGCCAAAATCAAATTAACCGCTTCTTGAAACCACAGTATTCCCGTGGTGAGTAAGTAGTTACGTAGGCGATCGCCTCTTTAATAAATAGGTTTTACGACCTTGCGCCTAACCTATAAGATGTAATGTTAGGCTACACTTAGCAAGATTGAGAGCCTAACATGACTGCCTTAATTCTCAACCTACACCCTACTATCGAGCTAACAGATGAGCAGTTCTTCCAAATCTGTCAAAATAATCGAGATTTGCGTCTTGAGCGGACGGCTGAGGGAGAACTAATTATTATGCCACCAACAGGATGGGAAAGCGGAAATCGGAATTCAAAATTAACAGCCCGGTTAGAGTTTTGGGCTGACGCTGATGGTACAGGGCTAACTTTTGACTCTTCCACAGGTTTCAAACTTCCCAATGGCGCAAATCGTTCCCCTGATGCATCTTGGGTGAACCGAGAACGATTAATAGCCCTGAACCCAGATCCAGCTAAATTCTTACCAATGGCTCCGGATTTTGTGGCAGAATTACGCTCGGCTACAGATAGCCTAGAGACACTGCGACGCAAAATGCAGGAGTATATTGCCAATGGTGTGCGCTTAGGTTGGCTGATTGACCCCCAAAACCAACAGGTAGAAATTTATCGTCTCGGACGGGAAGTTGAGGTTTTACAATCCCCTACTAGCTTGTCAGGAGAGGATGTACTACCAGGGTTTGTGCTGGATTTAGCCCAGATTTTAAACTAATAACGGTAATTATACTAGAATTTAACTATCTCAACGCAGTGCGATTAATGTTGCGTGCGACTGCGAAGGTAAAAAAATCTATCTTTATCTTCCCAATTAAATTGGGCTATATAAATACCTACAATTAAGAAACCCCGGCGCAATGGTCGGGGTAGTTTTTGTCTTTGTTTTTCTAGTAATGTATTCTTAGCAACTAAATTTGAGGAAGTTGTGAGGATGTGAATTGATGCTCATGTCATATTAGAATAAATACCCTCCAATGGGAGCTACATTTAAAGGGTATCCGCAAAGAATGCCCCCAAATTTTTCTAATTGCCAACTTTTAAACTACGCTCCGACCGCTTCCTTCGCAGCGTACAAGACTTCAGCGTTGATTTCCTTAAAACCGCGATCGCGAGCAAATTTCTCGGTGTTGCGTTTGACTTTACCGCGGACAAATCCCGGAATTTTGTTCAATTCTGCTTGACCATCTTTTGTCCAGCTAAGGTCAGAATCAGCAGAAATTCCCTTAGTAATTACTTCCTTGGTGTCGTGTCCACCGAAGATTTCTAAGAGATGATCTTCCATTCCTAAAGTAAAGGAGTTGTAGATTAAATCTGTAATCTGATTTGTACCTTCGTAACCCAAGAATGGTTTGTAACCAATGGGGAAGTTTTGTACGTGGATGGGTGCAGCAATTACGCCGCAAGGGATATCCAAGCGCTTACCAACGTGACGTTCCATTTGCGTACCGAAGATGGCTGAGGGTTCGACGCGGGCGATCGCATCCCCAATTGCACCATGATCGTCAGTAATTAATACTTCATCGCAATACTCGCTCACTTGTTCGCGGAACCAGTCTGCATCATATTTGCAGTAAGTTCCAGCCCAAACTACGTGAATTCCCATTTCTCGTGACAAAATTTTGGTGAGTGCGGCGGCGTGGGTGTTGTCACCAAATACCACAGCTTTCTTCCCAGTCAAGTTTTGACAGTCAATGGAACGAGAGAACCAAGCAGCTTGAGATACATGCAGCGTTTGTTCGTTGATGAAGTCTTCGTATTCTACATCAGCGCCTTGGGCGTTAATTACTTGCTGAATTTTGCGGATACAGCGAGCAGTTTCTACAACCCCCATTGGGGTAATGTCTACGTAGGGGGTGCCGAATTGTTCTTCTAGATAACGAGCTGTTGTTAAACCGAGTTCCCGATAAGGTACTAGGTTAAACCAAGCTTGCGGCATCTTCTTCAATTCGTTAACAGAAGCGCCTTCCGGAATCACGGTGTTTACTTCAATTCCCAAGTCACCCATCAGCTTTTTCAGTTCGGTGCAGTCGTGCTGATGATGGAAACCTAGAGTAGAAATACCGATGATGTTAACCGAAGGTTTTGCGGTTTTGCCTTCTGCTAGTTCGCCTTTTTTGCGGGCTTTCTCAATGTAATATTGCACTATTTGTTGCAAAGTGCGATCGGCTGCTTGCAGTTCGTTGTAGCGGTAGTGGTTGACATCCGCTAGGATGACATCTCCTTTGGCTTCCAGTTGTGCCCGTTCTACAAAGTTGTGCAAGTCTTCTTGCAAAATACTAGAAGTACAGGTGGGAGTTAACACAATCAAATCTGGGTGTTCTTCAGCATCTTTGCGGGTAATGTTATCTACCACCTTCTCCTGGGAGCCACGTGCTAAAACGTTGCGATCGACAACACTGGTTGTTACCGGAGTGAAGTTCCTTTCCCTTGATAGCATAGAGCGCATGACGTTAAAGTAGTCATCGCCAAGTGGGGCGTGCATGATGGCATGGACATTCTTAAAAGAACTGGCGATTCGCAGTGTACCTATGTGGGCTGGTCCTGCATACATCCAGTAAGCCAATTTCATCAGGTGTTCTCCCTTATAAACTCAAATAATACAGAGTCCAATATGAGTGGACTATGATTGCTTGTTTTCTCATCGTTGTCTGATTGTCTCAAAACTTGTAGCCCCTATAAAATGGGGAAATTGTTAAGTTTCTAGTCTAGTGCGATGTCTGGCGACAAGCCGCTAAGAGCCTCTACGCTCAAACCTGTTGACTACTTGGGATGTAGCTCTTAATTTAAACAACACAGTGTTGTTTAAGTGACATAAATCTTTATTTTCAGCAAAGTTTCCTTAAAGAAGTTGGGGATCTGGAAATCGCGTCAAAGAATTAGCTCAATCACCAGCGATATCAGGTCTCCTAGCGCCTCTAGCCTATAATTAAAAAACTGAACGCCCGTGAGATAAAGACTATGCTGTCAAAGGATCTCAAAAATGCGTTACCAAGCACAGACGAATTGCCTTGTAGTGACGATACGCCCGTGGATAACGAAGACCAAAATTTGTTGCCCAATATTCTCCTGTTTTTACTTAACTCGATCTGGGCTACACGGATGGATTGGTACTTTGGGGTAGACATGGGAGTGTATCACACTACAGGAATCAATCCCAGAGTGCCTGTAGTGCCAGATGCGTTTTTGAGTGTGGGAGTTGAACGAAAAAAAGGTGGTAAATCACGCAAAAGTTACGCAGTTTGGGAAGAAAACGGCGTAGTTCCCATCCTCACATTAGAAATGGTATCGCACACGCCAGGGGGTGAATATGATGAAAAGATGGATATCTACACCAAACTGGGCGTGTTGTACTATGTGATTTATAATCCAGAATTTTGGCGACGCGACCAACATCAACCGTTTGAAGTGTACAAATTGGTGAATGGTGAGTATCAATTGCAGATAGGTGAACCCTATTGGATGAGCGAAATAGGTTTAGGTATTGGCAGATACCAGGGTATAGTTGCTGGCATTCCCCAAGAATTATTGTCATGGTATGACAAACAAGGCGATCGCTATTTGACTCCAGAAGAACAAGCACAGCAAGAACGACAACGCGCTGAACAAGAACGACAACGTGCTGAACAATTAGCGCAGTACCTACGATCGCTCGGCATTGACCCTGATAATCTACCTAGTGAGTAATAAGCGATCGCTTGTGCACAGGTATTGGCTCAGGTAAATTAATAGCAGGATTGCGGCTAAAGAAGGCTCTGGGAACTAACTTAAACCCAACTCGGTGTGTTGGCATCACAGGCCAATCTTCTGGTCGGGGAATATGTGTAACGCCCATTGTGTACCACAGTACGATATCTTCACCCGTTAAAGGCTCATTGTTGGCAATATATTTAGGTAAACCTTGCCCAGGTTGAGTTTGGTTAGGATAATCTCCCCCAGCGTAGAGTTCATCTGGTTGATATTTTGTTACCCATACATTGTGTGTAGCAAAGCCAGCTTTTTGGCTGATCTGCGCTTCCTTTACAGGGAAAAATACAGAATTGCCTCCTGGCATTAGCATATAACCTGGAGCAGTTCCTAGAGTATTTTTGCGATTTTCATTGACAATCATCCATTCGCGGCTGTGTTTCATATCTAAATCACGGACAGCAGCGGTTTCTGTTGTCAGTGGAGTATCTGTAACTGCGATCGCATTTCCTAGAGGATTTTTCTCATCCATTGGCAAGGCTTTAACATTCATTTCCATGACAGAATTAGCTTGACCATCTACATCCATATCTAGGCGATAGTTGAAAAAGTGTTGATGATTCACGCCAAAAATATTCTTTGCTATCAGCCGACCGTAGGAATTATCCTCAGACTGTTTTTCCGCAGATGTTCCCTGTACTAGAACAATTCCCGTTAAATCGTTCTGAATTTCTACACTGCCATCTTGATGAAAAATCCAATTGAGGCTGTAATCATAATTATCAATTGCCGCTGTCATCGTCATGACTAGTTCTCGACTGCGACGGACATAATTTTTCTGGGTGTTGTATTCGTAGTGCTTCCACAGCATCCCATTATCTCGTTCGTAGATGCCAATCACCCCTGGCATTTCATAGGGTTCTCCCTGTTCATTAGCCATGACAGCGTTCAACAACAAGCCGTTTTCGGGAATTTCCTTACCTAACTCCATTGAGGTAGCGAGGGAACCAAAGTTATATTCGCCCACATCAAAAGCATTTCTAAAAGCCCAGGTAGGGTCAGGATCGCCATAAGGTACTACCATTTCCGATAGGCTGGCGCGGTATAGCACTGGTCGAATATTTTCCCCGTCGTCATAAGTTACTTGGTAAACAACTAACCCACTGCGGGGATGCATAAGATAGCGAAAATTCCAACCTTGCCAGCTAATTGCATTACCTCGAATTCGGAAACTTACACCTTGAGGTTGCAGAATCTTTAATAATTTGGGCGGAGATAGTAAGTTACCCAAAGATTGCACATCATAGTTCCAGTTTTGTTTGGAGAAAGGTACTACCCCGTTGTCTATAAAACTGTCGAGTTTAGCTGTGTTTAAATTGACTGTAGCTACCACACCTTCAATCGGACTGCCAAAATAGTTCCAATTATTGCCTTTGTAGTAAGATAATGCTCGACAAAGACGTTGACCTGCGGCAACTTCCTGATTACTTAAAATTCCTGGTGCCCAGCAATTAATTTTAACTCGATCAAAATCTGTAATTCCCCGTTTTTGCATTGCTGCTTGCCATTGGGAATTTGATCTAACTACCTGCGCTGCTAGATCGTATTCTGGATTAATAATTGCAGGTTGGGCATTGGGTATCTGTTTCCAAGAACTTAAGGTTTTGGTTTTGAGGTCAACAATACCTTCATAGGTTTTATTTTGCGAGCGCTCATACACTACCAAGAAAGCTTGGCGCTGAAAAGTTTTCCCTGGGGTAAAATTGAGAACTTCTTTTTTATCTGGTTCTTGCAGAGTTATTAAGGGAAATACAGCTTTTTCACTGAGATTTTTCTCTTTGTTAACCACTGCAACAGCCGTTTTAATTTCTGTTGATGTTAACGCAGTCAGAGGATGGGAAATTGCAGGCTGTTGTGCAGATAACATTTCTCGAAAACCTAGAGCGCCAACAATGAAAATAACAATGGCAATAGCTAAACTAAAGAACCGTAGCCTCTTAATCATTCTTTAGATATTTACACGAATGTATAGTTATCTATATTCCCAGCTTGTATTGATAAACCGAATAGATTTATTTGAATTTTCAATATACAAGGGTGTGTTGTCGCCAAGTGCCGCACGCCTACGGCATAACACACCCTACCTGTTAATTACGAATTACGAATTACCAAGGATATGGAGCATAATCTTTGAGAAAATGCCCAAATACAGGCTCGGCAGCGTTTTCTATCCCTTGAACAATCGGGTCATAAATTCGCGCCATACCATCAATTACATCTAATGGTGTATGAAAGCCTTTGGTTTCCTGCAAATAGGTTTTCTTAGACAAGGGATTTTCGTCAGTAATCCAGCCTGTATCTACACTATTCATAAAAATGCGATCGCGGGCATAATCTGCTGCTGATGTGCGGGTCATCATATTCAAAGCAGCTTTTGCCATATTGGTATGGGGATGGTATACCGTTTTATTTTGGCGATTGAATTGCCCTTCCATTGCCGATACATTAATAATGAACCGTCGCCCAAAAGGCGATCGCATCATCAAGGGCTTGAGTTGACTGTTTAAAATAAAGGGTGCGATCGCATTGACTAATTGCACTTCTAACATTTCTACTGTGCTGACTTCATTCAGCTTCAGCAGCCAACTATTAGTTGGTCGCAAATCTACTTGTTGTCCATCTGCATCAAAAGTATTGGCTGGGAAATAGTCGCTGCTGGTAGATAAATAGTCTTTGTAGTGCGGTTGGGTTTCCAATAATGCGGAACCGACAGCACCATATTTAATTAAACCTTGTGCTTGCTCTGTCAGAATTTCCTGTGGATTTTCTTCCTGCGCCAATAAGTGTTGATAGAAAGCTAGCGGACGCTTGATTGTTTGTGCGGCGTTATTAATAATGATATCGAGTGCAGGTTCCGTATCTAGAAGATGACGAACAAATGCTTCCACCCCAAGAATGTGACGCAAATCCAACCCATGTATTTGCAGCCGTGAACGCCATTGACTAAAGTCAGGTTCCGTACTAAAGCGTCGCACACAGTCATGGGGAAACCTGGTTGTCAAAATTACTCTCGCACCATCGCGGAGCATTCTTAATGCTGTCTGATAGCCAATTTTGATGCGTCCGCCTGTAATTAATGCTACACGTCCAGTTAAATCTGTGCGTTGGTTGCGCTTGTCATAGTTAAATGCAGCACAGCTTGGACATAGCATATGGTAAAAGAAGTGAAGATCAAAGTAAGCTGCCTTGCAAACATAACAAGTTGCTGACTTTTTGAGTCTCGCTGACACAGACGCATGTGACAAAGCCGCGGCTGGTTTTTGCTGGAGTTGGTTTTGTACCATTACAGTCATCGCCTTTAGCTGTTGATCTTCAGCCATTTGGCTTTGCTGAATTGTACGGCGTACTTCTTTTTTGCTGTTTTTGTAGATTTTGGCAATCAAACTTTTGAAGCGTTCATCAGAATTGATGAGTGCTGAATCTTCGGATATCTGCTGCAAAACCTTAAGACAGATTTGCCATTCTTGTGGTGGAATATTCATTCTCACCCCCTCACTCTTGGGAAAGTTCAGTAGTGCTGAGTTGCAAGTCCTTGAGCTACTACTTATGTGTTACATTGTAGTATATCATCTACTCGGCAGTATGCGATCGCAAATTGCGGAGATTTGAAGAAGACTAATACCAATTCAAATAATGTTTGCGACACATCAATATATTCTAGAGGTCACGGCAGTGCCGTGCCCCTACAATCTGTCGCATTCTTTTTTCAAATTGGTATAACTATTAATTATGGGAATTTTCTGTTCCTATTAAAAATGACGGCGGGTAAGATACCCACCGCCATTATCGCCATTATGAATGAGTAATTATGCAGAAACCAAGCGTCGCAAAGATTCAGCACGGCGTTTAGCAGTAGAATTATTTGGAGCGAATTTTAGGGCTTCTTCGTAAGTTTGTAGCGCCTGCGTATTTAATTTTTTGCGCTCATAGGCATGAGCGAGATTATTTAGCGCTGTCACGTAGTCGGGTTTGTACTTGAGAGCTTCTTTGTACTGCCGAATTGCTAAATCATACTGTTCTTGGGCGAAGTAAACATAACCCAGTCCATTGTAAATAGGAGCAATATTTTCTTCTTTCTCTTCTTCGGCAGCTTTGAGAGCTTTTTGAAACAGGGTAATCGCTTGAGAATATATTTTCTTTTGAGAATAAATACTGCCTAACTCGTAATATTCTTGAGCTGTACCCTTGTCTTTACTCAACTTATTTTTTAACCGTGATAAGGAGCTTTCGATTTTACGAGTTTTGAAAATTTGGCGGAAAACACTCACAAGTGCAAATGCGAGTATACCCACAAAAATCGAGAGATAAACAACCGCTAGACTGTTATCCATTGTCTTGAAATAGGAAATTATAAAGAGTCTTCTTATCTATTATCAGCTTTTTGTCATCTGTCATTTGTTCATTGTTCATTGTTTATGTTCTACTAACCAATGACTAATGACTAATGACTAAATTATGGCAAACCCCAATATTGAGCGCGTTGCTTCAGCCAACCTTCAGCTAAATAACGAGCGATCGCTTCATTCACTTGCCGTCTTAAATCATCGTACTGCAATCCCTTGGGCATGACTACAGACAAAGGTGCTGTGGATAGTTTGGTTGGTAGTAGTCGATATTGAGGATATTGCTGCACCCAACCACTGAGAACGCTAGCATCGGCGGCAAAGGCTGCTACAGTATTACTTTCTATTTGCGATCGCCCTTCTTCATAGGAATTCACTCCTACCAACTCGGCATTGGGTACATAGTACCTGACATCAGCAATGGTACTGGAATTGTTGAGTACAGCAATTTTGCGTTTTGCCAAATCATTAATCTGCTGGATTGCAGTATCTTTTACAACTACATAACTACCATCAAAGTAGTAAGGAACACTGAGACTAACCAAGCGAGAGCGTGACTCTGTTGCTGTTACTCTCGCAATGGCAAAATCAACTTTATTGTTTAAGACTACAGATAGGCGATCACGATTTGCTACAGGTTGTAACTTTACAGCATTTGGTTTACCTAACAAGTCAACTGCCAAACGCTGCGCTAAGTCAATTTCTAAACCTTGCAAATTCCCGTTAGCATCTCTAAATCCCAAGGGACGCAAGTTATCTTTGACGGCGATAGTCAAATAGCCTCGCTGCTGAATTTCTGGGATTTGGGCGGCAGATGTAATCCATCCTGTCCCCAAAAATGAAAAGCAAAAAATCAATAATATGGTAGCGGATAATACCAGATGTAACTGATTAATTGCTTGCCATCTGTTACATCCGTTATTCATCCGTTAGCACCTTTATCCTCTAGCTTGGCTTGCCAATTCAGCGATTTTGGTAAAGCTAGCTGGATCGACAACTGCCATTTGTGCCAACATTTTGCGATTAAGTTGGATATTGGCTTTTTTCAAGTTGCCGATTAGCTGGCTGTAACTCAAACCATGTTGCCTTGCAGCAGCATTGATGCGGGCGATCCAGAGGCGACGGAAATCGCGCTTTTTCTTTTTGCGATCGCGATAGGCACTCCGCAGTGCCTTCATTACCTGTTGGTTAGCGGTTCTAAACAAAGTTGAGTGGGAACCGCGAAAACCTTTAGCTAGTTTGAGAATTTTGTTGCGGCGTTTACGAGCTACGTTACCGCGTTTTACCCGTGTCATAACTTAATATTCCTGAAGGACTTACAAATAGGGGAGCATCAAACGCACATTGTCTTCATCACGTTCGTGTACAAGTGTTGACTTGGACATGTTGCGCTTTTTGTTGGAAGATTTGTGCTCTAGAAGATGGTTTTTAAAAGCTTTGCGACGCACAATTTTACCTGTACCAGTGGCACGGAATCGCTTTGCCGCTGCTTTACGAGTTTTGAGTTTAGGCATGGTTTGGCTCTGATCGACACAATCCATCATTATATACTAAGCGAATGAGATTGCACGAGCCGCTAAGACTTCAAAACGAATAGTGCGATCGCATTGAATCAAATTAAAACCATTAACAGGGAATGGAGAACTCTTTTCTGTGTTCCCCCTTCCATAGCAGCTTGGCTATAATCTAACTTTTGCTAGTCGCACTCACTTTGGGATCTAAAACGATCGCAGAGCCAGATTTATTCACATGGTAAGTCCAAGATTGCTCCTTTACCTGAACAATTACTTCCCAGCCTTCAACAGGTTTGTAAATCTCCGCACAGACTTCGCCAAAATTGAAATGGCATTCGTTTCCAAAGGTTTTGGCTGTAGCTTGAGTAATTTTTAAGTTAGCAGATGCTACTCCAGAACGCTTGGCGGCATCGCTTAAAATTTTATTGGCGATCGCTCTTGGTAATGTGACGTTTCCCGTTGCTGTAATTTTGGGATCTAAAACAATTTGCGAGCCAGATCTATTAGTGTGATAAGTCCAAGATTGCTCTTTCACCTGAACAATTACTTCCCAGCCTTGAATAGGCCTGTATTCCCGCGTACAAACTTCTCCAAACTGGAAAATGCAGGGATTGCTAAAAGTTTTTGCAGTAAATTGAGTAATTTTCAAATCAGCGATCGCCACTCCAGAACGTTTGGCTGCATCATTTATTACGGCTCTAGCAACCACTCTTGGCAGTTGATTTGGTCTATTTTGGACGTTTTGGGATAATTGTAACTTTGCTGCATTAGGAGCAGCAGTAGCAGTATTGTTGGCAGTGAATCCAATTGCACATAGCAAGCTGGTTAACGCCAGAGTTAATATCACTCTTTGCGGAAAATGAGGCGCACTATTAATTGGATAAGATAGTTTACAAATGCCTTTCATGCTTTTTTACCTTGAGAATTGAATAGTTAATCTTGCTACTAATATCAATTCTCCGAAATTTACACTTAATGAATGACTGATTTTTCTGCCTTCGCATCATACTATGCGGCAAGCAGTGACGCATTTTAGGTTACTAAATATTAAGTGCAACTTCATGGTGAATCGCTATCAGTTCTCCTCAAAGAGGATATTTGATTTGACGTTGCACTTTCAATCCAGTTTCCAAGAAATTAATTTTACTTAAATTACGCTTGAGACTTATAACAGCGACCAATTTTACAGCGCTGTCTACTTTGATAAATTAGGTTCCACAACATTTGGGAAGTTCTCAAAATTACGCCGTACCCAGTCCATACCCACTTCATTGTTGAGTTTAATTTTCTGAGGAGTATCTGGATAAATCTTCGAGAGAATATCCGCATCTTGATCCACTACAACCTTGCCAAACTTAAGATAAGTGCTGCCAAATAGCTTAAAGGCAGGATGCTTGGCTTGGGCAAATAACAAAATGTAAGTTCGTGTACGATTTAAGGCTTCTGGTACAAATATATGACACTGGGCTGCTTTACCTAATGGCATTTCTCCATGAAAAATTATGAGGGCTGGAAAGTGATTTTCCAGGTGCGCTTTAATAGTGCTAGGAAGTAGCAACAAATCCGGTTTCCTCAGCTTTTCTACCAAGCTGTAAGGCGCTGTGGGCATATCATAAAACGCATGGGAATGATGCCCGTTATCAATAAATTGATGAAATTCGACATCGGTAATTCTAAATAAGTCGCGGTGAGTGCCGTTTTGATGATTGTAGTCATGCATATTCAACAGCATGGTCAGCAAATCGGTCTCTACACTTCTATCTGCTGTATGCCCGACAAAGTAGTAATTTTTTACAATCTCATTCAGCACGGTGGGAATTGGTACTTTCGGCTCATATTCCCCATAAGACCAAATAAAATCGCCTTGAATAATTAGCTCTAACGGTTTCATCTGAGGCAACGTTTTCTTGCTAGAACCTGGTAAAACCGTGCAACCTTGGGAATCAAACTTGAGGGCATGAAATGGGCAGACCACGCTACTTGTGCCATCGCTTTTTACTTCGCACCACCCAGCCGAAAGCATTGCCCCCATATGTGGACAGGCATTGGGTAAGGCAGATATGGCTCCAGCCGCATCTTTCCACATCACATAGTCAACCCCATACAAGGAAATTTTGCGGGGTTGGTTCACTGCCAGCATCGATTTGTGTGCCAACAACCAAGGCGCACCGGGAAGCATAGACTGCATCATGTTCGGCCCTCGATATAAAATTGTGAAAAATCCGTCGTGTTTCTAAAATATGACAGAATATTCACATTCGTCAAGAAGTTTGCGCCGTCAACCTAAACAGCAGCGAGGTAAAGAAAGGGTCAAAAAAATCTTGGATGCAGCGGCAGCAGTGTTTGACGAAGTGGGCTATGAAGCTGCGACTACCCATCTAATTGCTGCAAAAGCGGGGACAGCAATTGGCTCTGTGTACCAGTTTTTTCCTGATAAAGCCGCTATTTTTCATGCAATGGAGTTGCGCCATACCGAACAGGTCAAGCTCATGTGGGCGCAGGTAGATCAGCTACAAATTACCCAGTTACCGCTCCGCCAAATGATTCATACACTGGCAAGCAGTGTCGCCCAGATATTTGAACAGCCTGTGTCACGGGTGGTATTTGTGCAGTTCTTTATATCTCGTCAGATTTTTCAATCAATCGATGACAGCATGACTCAAGAAGCGATTAACTTTATGGCGAGTATCTTGAAACAGCGAAACCCAGCATTGAGTGAGGAGCAGTATAGTTTATTAGCAGAAGTTTGTGTTCATAGCAGCAATGCTGTCATGTTATCAGCACTTCGCACTATAGATCAGCAACACAGGCAGTTGCTAATTCAGCAGATTGAGGAGTTGCTAGTGTCATATTTAGAGCCGCATATGGGAGACAGCCTGTTGAGCAATGTAATGAAAGTAATGAAATGTCCTCATTGCCAATCGCCGCAATTATCTAAAAACGGGTATCGCCGGGGAAAGCAGTGCTATCGCTGTAAGGACTGTGGGAAACAGTTTGTAAATAGCTCTAGGTGATGATTGAATCAATGATTGTGACACATGGATTATCTTCAGAACGGGGGCGTATAAATGTTTCACGCAAAAGCGCAAAGACAAGCCAGTGCGTTGGGCGGCTCTGCCGACTTGAAGCAACTAGCGTGCAAAGGAAAATCTCACATTTTATGCAACGCCTGAATTCTCTTGAAAATGCTCTGCGCCCCTCTGCGTTTAAAAGATATTTTTACTCTCAAAAAAAATTATTGAACCACTGTCATCAAAGAAACCACACTTTCAGGAAATTGGCGCTTTAACGCTGGGAATACTGGGCAAGGTGCTTGTTCTTGTAAATTCTCTGGTTTACTCCATGTAAAGGGTGCTTTTTGCGCCGCAGACATCCACAACAACCGCTTGGCTCGTGTCATCGCAACGTAGAGTAAACGGTACTCCTCAGCAGTTTTTAGGTGTTTTGCGACCTCCCAAGCTTGAGACACTTCTGGAATGCGCGATTCGTTGTGCAAAGCAGCACGCACTTGGGCGCGAGCCACTTCTGATAAGGTAAAGTCGCCTAAAAATTGGCTTTGAGGTGGAACCCAAAACCGACCGGGAATTAAGTTTTCGTGGAGAAAGGGCAGAAAAACATAGTCCCAATCTAGGCCTTTGGCTTTGTGCATGGTGATAATTGTCAGTTGACCATTACGGGTGTAACGCGCTTCTAAATCTTCTGTTTCTACAGCTTCAAAGCGTTCGGAACTGACAATTTCACTTAAAGCTGACAGCATCGCTCCCATTGAACTATTACCAGCTATTTGCTGGTTTACCCGTTCTGCAAGTTTGTCAGCAGTTGCAAGTTCTGCTTGGTCGTAATTTAAAGCCAACGCTAAAAAGGAAATTAGCTGATATATCGGCAGTTCTAAGCGAGCGCGGAGTAAACTACGACATAAGTGTGAGGCTTTTTGGACTGTTTCTGATTGCGGTGCTGCCAAGGGGCCAGGATACAAAAATTCTTCTGGTAAACTGGCAAGAGCATTTAGATCTTGGGTGGGAACTAACTGGCGTTCCACCAATACTTCAAGCGCAGCTTTTAGGTAATCAGGTGAATGGGGGCGATCGCAAAATTGGAGTAATGCTAAAATTTCTTGGGGAATATGGGAACGGCGATCGCGTTCTCCGACATCGTAAAGTGTAATTTTATGTTCTTTACATATAGGTTCTAATGCCTCAGCTAACCATCTTCCTTGGCGATTTTCTCGTACTAACACTGCTGCACTAATTTTTGTTGGGTCTTGAGCAAATAACTCAATCACTCTCTGAGAAAGTAATTCGACGGTGTGATGAATATCACGGGGAGTGTACAGTTCTAGCCCTCTTCCTACTGGTGCGGGGTTAGCATCTTGTTGGGGGTCGCCAGTGTCTACAGGACGAATTCTCTGAGGACGGAAGGGAAGTGAAGCAATAGAGTCATGAGATGACTGTTGCATCTTGACTCCGTAAAAACTATTGATCCACTCCAGCGCAAAGTTAGCCGCTTCGATGATAATTCTCGTACTCCGCCCAGCTTGATCCATTGTTGCCAATCTTCGCAAGCGATCGCACTCTGCGCAAAATTGGCGAAAATAAATCGGATCGGCTGGGGTAAAAGTCGAGTTAATCGCCTGGTTAGGGTCGCCTACTCGTACTAAGTTGAGTCCTGAGTCCTGAGTTAAGAGTGCTGAGTTAGGAGTAAGAAGTGAAAGATTATCCCCCTTGTCCCCCTTGTCTTCCCCTAAATCGCTCGCCAAAATTTCTAACAACCTTGTCTGTAATGGGCTAGAATCTTGGGCTTCGTCTTCAAAGACGGCGAAAACTTGGTTTTGCTCAATGCGGCGAGCGCTGTCGTTATCTAGAACCCGCAACGCCGCTAAAATCATGTCGTCGTAGTCGATGAAGTCGCGCGATCGCATTAATTTTTGATATTGCTCATACAAGCCTGCGGCTACGTTTAAAATTCCGTATGGGTCTGTGGTTTGTTTACTCCACTGCCGTAAATCTTCAGGCGAAAGTCCTGAACTTTTGGCTTCATGAATTACCGTGGTCGCCAAGTCTGGCAATACTTCTGTCCGCAGCACCGATTGACGACGCAATCTTTCTGTTTCTTCTCCGTCAAATTGGCTACCTTCTAGTAAGCGTAAATAACTACTTTGATTGTTGGCAATCCACTGTTCTACGGCTGTACGGATGAAGCGATGGCTTTGAGTTGGTGTAATTAATGTGACGTTTTCTAGCTGTAACCCAGATAAGTCAGGATGGCGGCTGGCAATGTTCAATGCTAAACCATGCAAGGTATAGACAGCAAAGCCAATCTGAGGCAGAGATAATTGCTTTAAGTATTCACGAATTTTTAATTTAATATTAGCAGCGGCGGAACGTGTAAAAGTAACAACTACCAACTGGCGGCGCGAAGCGAGGCGCGACTGGGCAACACGTTCATACTGACGAGCGATCGCGATCGCTGCTGCTGCTGCCATACCCGTAGATTTACCAGCACCAGGTACAGCAGAAACAGCTAAGGGGCCAGAATACCAGTCAGCCATTTGCTGTTGTCCGGGACGCAGACTATTGCGAATGCGTGCAATCGCCTCTTCCCGCAGGGTAGAAACAGGTGATTTATCAGATAATTCCGAATAGAGAAATTCTTGGGTCACTTACTTGCCTAATACTCTTGCTAGTTTTTTCCCAAATTATCAAACCTTTTAGTACTATCTTCTTCCATATATAGGACAGGATTTAACATATCGCGTCCATTTTCTAGTTCAGCTATTATAATACAGATGTATTTATTATTCACCAATTAATTATGGTACAAACAATCCAAGCGCGGGATATCAGCCTTTACGAACTAGAAGAAAAATTTGGTTTGCAATTGGTTACAAATGCTGATTTTTTTCCTGAATGGACAAATGATTTACCATCGGTGAATGATGCAGAATTTTTCTCGCTCGAACGAGTTAAAAGTAACTATTTAAATTTAACTCAACGGCGTCCCATGTCAGAAGAAGCAGTGAAGATGGTAGTGCTATCTCCACTGCTTGATTTAGCAGGTTTTTATCAGCCACCTTTTGAAATTGAAACTGAAAAATCTACTGAGATTTCTGCTGTAGATGAAAGCATAATAGTCAAAGGTAACATTGATGTTTTGGTAATTCAAAAACGTCTAGTAGTACTAATTATTGAATCTAAAAGCACTAAATTTGATGTCTTAACCGCATTACCCCAAGCACTTGCTTATATGCTTGATGCTCCCAATATTGAACGACCAACGTTTGGGTTACTTGTCAACGGTAGAGAGTTTGTTTTTGTTAAGCTAGTTCAGCAAGAAAAGCCTAAATATGCTCGTTCTTATGCATTATCAATTGAACGAGATGCAGAATTCCAACAGGTACTAAGTGTATTAAAACGCATTGGTCAATTAATTTTATAAACGCACACAAGATAAATTTGACCCGACTTGGATACATAATGCTATTGAAGAAACACTTAATGAAGTGACAACTATCACCCCTAATTGCAAGCAATGTAGCGGGAGCATTTCAGATTCACTAATGAGACTTGCTGTTTTGATTCTCCTGGTTTCTGCAAGCATGCGAAGGTAGAGGATCGGGATATCCAAAAAGTTTCAATCCTTATCCTCTCAATCTTCTGCGCCTCTGTCACAATTCCCAAACTCTATTCGTCAATCTGCCAGGAATCCTTGGTCAATTCTTCGTCAAGGATTTTCTTAGGACGCAAGATGATAATAATCTTTCCTAACAGGGGAATTTCTGGTTCAGTTTCAAACCACTGAATATCTAATTCTCCAGAATTCTCTACTATAAAGTAGCTAGAAGCATCCCATTGGCGTTGGGCGCGATCTACGACTAGTAGCACTTGTCCGGGCTGATTTTGTATTTGATTGGGCAGGCGATCGCTAGTAGCTAAAATCACTACTGGATCTTCGGCACTCAACAGCACTTGCCAACCTGGTAATGGCACCCAAGCTTGTTCGCCAGTAAATTTGACCATCCGAAATGGTTGAATTTCTGTCACTAAAGGCACCGCTTTTAAATCGTTGGGTGCCAATGGCAACTCACCAACTACAGGTACAATTCTGGGTAACTCTTCCTCAGACTCTAGGCGGTAAAAGGGTAACAGTGGAGCCGGACGCTTAGGAACAACAGTAAAATCTGTAAGTAACTGTTCTATTTGTTTTCTAGCAGTTTGCGTATGGGCAAATCGTAAGCCTTTGGCAATCAGACGCGATCGCTCTTGTAAATCTGTGTTTTGGCGTGCCAGTTTCCATGTACTGTAGGCAACAGCATCACCCGGATGGGCAGAAAATCCTTCTGGCAAATGGCGGAAACGGGAGAACTCTTTAATAGCTTTGGCTATTTCCCGTGCTTCATCCATGTCAAGTTTGTGCTGGAAAGTCAGATCAGCAGCGGCGGCGCGTTCTTCGTGGGTAAGCAAGCGTAACTCATATAAAATATCACTGCCGCGTGTGGCGTAATGCGATCGCGTCGCTTCTGATGCGCCACCTTGTTCTAAAGAATTATAAACTTGGGAACCAACAACCACCTGATTTTGCTGAATCGGCTCAAATCCAGTTGCCTCAAAAATATCTTGGGGATTATAACCAGCTTTTTGCAAATAGGCGATCGCTTGACCCCATTCCACCCAATTACCTTGCTTTTGTCTTAACTTTCGCAGTAACTCTTGGGCAGTATCTAAATCAGCGTTATTAGGATTTTGAAAGTTGGGTGGTAGATCAGTCATAAGCAAATAACTTGAAAATAGGGAACAGGGAACGGGGAACAGGTGAAGCAGTGCGGTCTTGGGGGTTTCCCCCATGAGCAACTGCTGTTAGCGCAGCGGTAGCGAGGTACGAGCGTCACCCGAAGGGGAACGGGGACAGGAAGGACAAGGGGGATAAATAACTAATGACAAATGCCCAATGCCCCATACCCATTTTCATACTTGCTGGTGTACTAAAGTTTATTGGGTAATTAATATTTCATCAGCAAATCTTATTTTATAGGAAAAAAGCCTGAAACTCAGGTGCTTGTATACAGGTATAAATTTGCTATGGTAATTATTCAGGTTTAGTTCAACTGCTCTTCAGGTACATCCGCAAATTTTCGCAAGGCTGGTAGTTTATTATCGACTAGACTTGGTATGGAATATAACAAGATAGTAAATATTTAACGGACTTAACTTTTATGGATACTGCCAGCCTGGAAACTAATACAGATCGTCGCCAATTACGGACTTTAGAAAGACCGAAAAAACTCAAAATCCTTGTAGTTGATGATGAACCGGACAATCTGGATCTGCTGTATCGTACCTTTCGCCGAGATTTTAATGTACTTAAAGCTGATAGCGGCATGACCGCCTTGCAAATGTTGGCAGCCGAAGGGGAAGTTGCGGTGATCATCTCTGATCAGCGAATGCCAGAAATGAAAGGTACTGAGTTTCTCAGCAAGACTGTACCTCAGTTCCCAGATACAGTCAGGATTATTTTGACTGGCTTTACAGATATTGAAGACTTGGTGGAGGCAATTAATGCTGGGCAAGTCTACAAATACATCACCAAACCTTGGGACCCAGGGGAACTGAAGGCTGTAGTTCAAAGGGCAGCCGAAACCTATGACTTACTGAAGCAACGCACCGAAGAATTGCGCTGTGCCAATGCCCAAATGGCATTGCTGACTGTATTGGTAGAGGTAACGCAAGCAGCTAATAGTTTACAAGAAACTCTGATACCAATTGCTACTGCGTTTAGCAACAGCTTTGGGGCTGATAGCTGTATTCTGCAACTAATTGAAGGCAATGCTCTGAGTGCGACTCATGGATCTTACAGTTATGGCGGTACTGTAGAAAACTGGCTAGCACAAGACCCACTGGTGAGCGAGGCGATCGCTACTGGGCAACTGCAAGTATCGTTAAATGTATCTAAAGAGCAAAAATTAGCTGGTGTTGCTCATTACCAGCAGTCTGGTGTACAAGCACACTTAATTATTCCAATTGCTTACCGTCACAAAGTTATGGGAGTTTTATCTCTACAGTGGAAACAACCTCACACTTTGCGAGAAGATGAACTTAAGCTAATTCACTTATCAGCACAATTGGTAGCGATCGCTCTGACTAGCAGCTGTTGCGGTTAACTAGACATTTAGTTAAGAGTTAATAGTCTGGAGTCGAATGCTCAAATTTTGGCTGTTGAACGCTAGATGCTACTCTACCGGAAGCAGCACTTCCCAGGTCTACGGGCGTCTATAAGCTGGTAAGCCGACAGCAGTTGCTTTAATGTACTGCCCTCTTGACAGTTGACTCTTGACTTTTTGACTAATGACTCACGAAATTCGCGCTATTTTTGATCGTATTGCTCCTGTTTATGACCAGTTGAATGATTGGTTGAGTTTAGGACAACACCGCATTTGGAAGGCAATGGCAATCAAATGGAGCAACCCTCAGCCTGGAGATATTTGCCTAGATTTATGTTGCGGGAGTGGCGACATCGCTATAGGTTTAGCAAGGCACGTGGGAGCCACAGGACAGGTATACGGAGTGGACTTCTCCTCAAACCTGCTAGCGATGGCTAAAGAACGCTCTCAAAGACATTACCTGCAACCAATTATTACCTGGGTTGAGGCTGATGTCCTCGATTTACCTTTTGAGGACAACAAATTTGACGCTGCAACAATGGGCTATGGTTTAAGAAATGTTAAAGATATTCCCCGCAGTCTCAAAGAGCTGTACCGCGTTCTCAAGCCTGGTGCCAAAGCCGCAATTTTAGATTTTCATCGACCGGAAAATCCGCAGCTGCGATCGTTTCAACAATGGTATCTAGAAAATATTGTTGTACCAGCAGCAACCCAGTTGGGAGTAAAAGAAGAATACGCCTATATCAGCCCCAGCTTAGATCGTTTTCCCATTGGCAAAGAGCAAGTAGAATTAGCTTCTCAAGTTGGTTTTGCTGCCGCCACACACTACCCCATTGCGAACGGTATGATGGGAGTGCTGGTAGTTAGTAAATTTTAGATTTTAAATTTTGGGTTGTAGTGTACTGCTAAAGAAACAGAAACTTTTGAATGCACAATTCAACTATTTAATCTAAAATTCTTTTGGGAAAGTTTGCTAGGTTGGGAGACAATGCAGGGCTACCTCCTAACACGCCAGTTTGCACAAAGGGGAGGCAGTCCATTGGGCGGCTTTGCCGACTTGTTCGCTGGAAGCGTTCCCGTTCCCCGAAGGGGTTGCCGAAGGCTAGGGTAGGAACTGCCGTGGGAAACCCCATAAGCGACTGGCTCATCTTTTCGCCAAGTTCAAAATCCAAAATTGGTAAGTCCAAAATTCTGTGGATTGGTCTCATTTGTGGCTTTATATATCACCCCCCGTAGTAGGTGGAATCATTGGCTATTTCACGAATGATATAGCTATTAAAATGTTATTTCGCCCCTACCGAGCCATTTATATTGGTAAGCAAAGATTACCGTTTACACCTGGATTGATTCCTCGTAACCAGGAACGTCTGGCTCTAAAAATTTCTAACACAATTATGGGGTCACTTTTGACACCAGAGGAATTGCAAAATTTAGCACGCCGTCTGTTACAAACAGAACGGGTACAAGCAGCAATTTTGTGGTTGTTAAAACTAGCGCTCGACCAAATTAACTCAGAGGAAAAAAATCAAAAAAGTGCCAAAATTGTAGCAGGAATTTTGCGTGATTTATTAGGTGAATCATTGCCAAGGCTCCTAAAAGTTTTAGCTCGGCGCGAAGACTTTTTAGAAGTACAAATAAATCAAATTTTTGACCAAGTACTGCTGGAATTTCAACTGAGTGAAGAACAATCTAAAAGACTAGCCGATTGGTTATTAGAAGTAGTTTTACCGCCAGATGCGCTGCGGCAGACTATAGTTGATTTTTTGACCGATCGCACAATTCAAACTATTGATGAAAGCTTTCGGGAAAAGACCAGCGGCACTTATTGGGTAGTCGCAAATTTGTTTGGTTTACGCAATACTCTCACCAGAGTGCGAACTTTTTGCTTAGATGAAAAAGAGGCAAGCAATGCTCGGTTAAAAGAATTGATTCAAGAATTGCAGATGCGCGATCGCGTCAAGAAATTATTGCAAAATTTATCCTTGCAAAACTTGCCGGTGGGGACAGTACGGCAATTACGAAAAACTACTAGAGAAAGTGTCCGTCACTACCTGCAATCAAGTGGTAGCGATTTGTTACAAGGATTAACTGACTCAGTTGATTGGGAAAATATTGCTTCCTTGCTACTAAATCGTCTGAATAACTCACCTGTAGTTAATAGTTCATTAGAAGTAGTGAGTCAAGAATTAGCTCTTATTTTAGAGCGATATTTAGAAAAAGATTTAGAAGCAATTGTGGCTCAGGTAATTCCAATTTTATCCATCGATCAGGTAATTGTTGACCGTGTAAAATCAACTTCACCCGCTGATTTAGAGGCGGCAATTGAAGGTATTGTCAAAAATGAATTGCAGGCAATTGTGACTTTAGGCGGTGTTTTAGGTGTGATTGTCGGTATAGGACAAACAGTATTTTTGCTGTTGAATCAACAATAAGTTGTGGGAAATAAACAGGGAACAGGCAATAACAAAAAAGGTATGTATAAATAAATGTAGGGTGGGCAATGCCCACCAAAATCCGGATATGCTGGGCATTGATCGTTATAGAAGTCTTACACTTACTTAATTCTCAAAAATGGGAATTTGAATGATAAACTCTGTACCCTTGCCAGGGGAAGAGAAACACTCGAAAGTACCATTGTGGGCTTCTGTGACTATTTGATAACTAATCGATAGTCCCAAACCTGTGCCTTTACCTTCTGGTTTCGTGCTAAAGAAAGCTTGAAAAAGTTTTTCCTTTACTGACTCTGACATTCCTATCCCATTATCAGCAATACAAATTTTTACTTGTCGATCGTCGGCTGTGGTAGAAATTGTAATGATATTGGGATTCTGTTCTAGAAAAGCATAAGTCTTTCCTTCATTAGACTCTTCCAAAGCATCAATAGCATTCGCTAGTAAATTCATAAATACCTGATTTAATTGCCCAGGATAACAAGCAACTTTGGGTAAATTGCCATAATTCCTAACCACATAAATTGCTGGACGCGCTGGATCAGCTTTTAAGCGATGAGACAAAATCATCAGCGTGGTTTCAATTCCTTCATGAATATCAACTGCTCTTTTATCTAAACCATCATTGCGAGAGAAGTTGCGTAGAGACTGCATGATATCTCGAATACGTTGGGTTCCTACCTTCATGGAGGAAATCATGTTTGGCAAGTCTTGTAGCAAGAAATCTAAATCAATCGCCTCAATTTCATCGATGATTTTTGCTGGTGGATTAGGTAAATGCTGTTGATAAAGATGCAGTAAATTAATTAAGTCCTCAATATAACGTTTGGCATGAGACAGGTTAGTAAAAATGAAGCTGACAGGATTATTAACTTCATGGGCAACTCCTGCTACTAGTAGCCCTAACGATGAAATTTTCTCTGTATGAACGAGTTGAGTTTGAGTTTGTTGGAGTTTTAATAGGGCTGCTTCTAAGTCCTGAGATTTTTCTTGCTCTTTAGCATAAAGGCGGGCATTTTTGATAGCGATCGCAGCTTGAGCAGACAGGATTTTCAAAAGTTCTAGACGTTCGGGAGTAAATGCCCCAGTTACTAAATTATTTTCTAGATAAAATATGCCGATAAATTTGCCTTGATAAAAGATAGGCACACACAATATTGATTTGCATTCATATTTTTGGATATATGAATCTTTATTAGAAATCGGGTCAAGTTTGGCATCTCTAATTACCAAGGGTTGCTGAGTCCTAGCTACATAGTTGATCAGCTTTTTGGGAACAATTTCGCTGTCTTCTACTAGAGTAGATGGCAAAGTAATTGGCGAATCAACTAGGCTACTATCAATTGCTTCTATAAATAATTGATTGTTTTTTACTAAAATTAAGCAACCTTTTTGAGCACCAGCATTTTCTAAGATAATATGTAGAAGCGTGCGCGGTAGACTTTCTAAAGAGATTTCATTATTAATCGCCTCACTCGCTTTTACCACTGTTGCTATATCTAGATTTACACCACTGCTGGTTGTAGAGTGAGTGCTGATAGATACATCTGATTTTAATGTCCTAGAAATGCTACCTGTGGAGGCGATCGCACTGGTACTGCGAAGAATTAAATCGGGGTATCGCTTTTCCAGGTTTTTGACTTTAGCGGAACTACCCCAACGGTTGTAACCGTAGTAAGCCTCAGTCATGTAAAGTTGAGCAATCTTTTTCTTCCCTAGCGACAGGTATAATTCTGCGGCGCGTTCATTAGCAAGTGCTTCTTCTTGAATGTAACCGTTTTCAGCAGATCCAGCAATGGCGCGATCGTAGTACTCCATCGCCTCTAAATACTCTCCCAGCACCCAGTGGTACTCAGCTTTAACTAAATAAAATTTGTGCCTGTGGTTCATGGGCGCATGATCTGCCCATTGCTTCAGCTTTTCTTGGTTAGCAATCACCCGCAGCCACAAGCCTTCTTTTTCTGTCCTAGGGGTCTGAGATAAAATGGCAAGCTGGGTGAGAGAATCATAAAAGTGGAAGACTGGCACCATAAAAGAACCAGTTACCCCATCTAAGTATTCCTTAGCAAGGGAAGCGACTTCTGCCGCTTGCTGATACTCGCCAAATAAGTAACAAAGAATCAATTTGTTTACATACAAAGTGCCGATCGCATAGCGATCGTTAGCCTGCAAATGTAACGGCAGCATGATATCTTCGTTATATGCTACACCTCGCAAGTGCCCTGGAGAGGAGACATCAGTAATTAAATTTAATACAGATTGTCGAAATACTTTTAAGTAGTTATGCGCTACTTCCTGCTTGATTTTATCCAAAGCTTGACTGTAAGTTGCCATCTCTGATTCTAAAGCTCTCAGTTCCTTGCCGAGGAAATAAGAAAGAGAGCAATAATTGTAGGCACAGTAGGCAGAGTATTCTAAATCGCCTGTTTCCAAACCATTGTGATGTGCTTCTAATAAAGGTAGTAGTGATTCTTGAATATGATGCTTCCACGGCTTAACGAACGGGTAAATCATATTGAAGGTACTCGTTTTGAGTGCTTTACCCTGGAGACGTGATAGTAAATCTAATGCCAGTTGACCAGCGCGATCGCCTGCATCAATATCCCCAACAACTCCGCAGAGAATCACTCCATACCAAGCGTATGCGAGAGTAGATACTGAGGCGTTGCCGTATTCTACTGACAGCCGTACCTGCTTAAATACAATTAAGGGCAGTAACATTGGTACTGCTTGATACACAGCCGCCGTGACTGTGGCGATAATCCGCATGACTGCTAGAATTTGCGGATCGCTCATCTCTGGTAGGTCAATTAAATCCTCAAAACGCCTTCCTGCTAATATCAATTGAGTTTCTTGCAAACTCTGGGTTATATCTGCTTGGCTAGGTGTATCGGGAAATCTGACACCCAAAAGTTCGAGAACAGTTAATGCAGTTTTGATAGCTTCAGGCTGTTTACTCTGAGCTACATAAGCCTGAATTTGCACTTCGTAGACCTTTACTTTGTCAAGCAGTGTACGGCCATTTTGCAAGACTTGGCTGATCAAATTCTCCATCAGCACGTAATCGCCACCGAGATATGCTGCTTCTGCGGCTTCAACTATTAATGCTAAAGTCAAGTCATATTCACCAAGCCAGCTATCTGCTGCCAGGAGTTTTATACCAGTATTTAAATAGGCGATCGCAACTATATAAGCTGTTGCGGCTTTGGCTTTTCTCCCAGCCAGTAAGTTTAATTCAGCCAGCCGTTGCTTTTGGGATTGCGCTGTAATCAGGCTAGCACCCAAATTTAGTTGATTAATAATATCAAAAATATTTTCCTCTAATTGTTCAGGCGGCGTATTTTGCAACAACTGCTGACCAATTTTGAGATGGGTAATTTGTCTTTGGTTGTCAGGAATTAGAGAATAGGCGGCTTGTTGGACGCGATCGTGCAAAAATCGATAGGTAATATTTGAGTCATCAAATTCTAAAGCCGCTAACTCTTCTGTAGCAAAGAGTAGCGGTATGCGGTATTCATTATTCAATGGGAAAATCAGACCCAATTGCAAAGCAGGTTGCAATGCTTCTGCTAGGTTTTGTAGATTCTTAGCGCTAACTGTTGCCAATACATCTAAACTGAAACGATTGCCAATACACGCCGCTAATTGTAATGCTGTTTGCGTAGCTTCTGGCAACTTTTGAATGTTACTTGCAACTAACTCAACCACATCTTGAGTTACAATATTAACATTTTGAATTTGCTGTAGATCCCATAGCCAAATTCCTTGATTGAAATCAAATTTCAGCAGATTTTCTTGATACAGTGCTTTAAGTAATTGGGTTAAAAAGAAAGGATTGCCCTGAGTTTTATTAAATAAAAGTCGTGCTAGTTCGGGAATGTTTTCAGAATTACCTAAGGTATCTGCAACCATCTCGCAGACATGGGTAAATTCTAATGGACGTAACATAATATTATGAATAATCGTGTTTGCTTGTTGAATCTCCGCCAAGGTTTTTATTAATGGATCGCTGATACTGACTTCGTTATCTCGATATGCTCCAATCAACAGCAAATATTGACTATCTGGGTTAGTTATTAACACTTGAATTAATTTCAGCGAAGCAGAGTCAGCCCACTGTAAGTCATCCAAAAATAGTACTAAGGGATGTGACTGCTTTGTAAAAACTTGAATAAAAGACTGAAATACTCGATTGAAGCGGTTCAGGCTTTCTGTTGCCCTTAATTGGGGAACGTCTGGCTGTTTACCAATAATTAGTTCAACTTCGGGAATCACATCAATAATCACTTGACCATTGCTACTCAGCGCTTGCAGCAGTTTTTCTTTCCAAGTTTTCAACTTTTCACTATTTTCAGTTAATAATTGCCGCACTAAAGATTGAAAAGCCTGAATCACTGAAGCGTAGGGGATATTCCGTTTAAATTGATCAAATTTACCATCAATAAAATAACCCCTCTGTCTAACTATCGGCTTATGCACCTCATTCACCAGCGATGACTTACCAATCCCAGAGTAGCCAGAAATCAACATGATTTCGCTTTTACCTTGGCTAATACGCTCAAATGCTGCTAACAAAGTGGAGATTTCTGCTTCTCGTCCATATAATTGTTGTGGGATGAGTAATTGAGCAGTGCGATCGCGTTGTCCGGGAATAAAATCAGGAATAGCACCGCTAACTTGCAGTTGCTCAAGACAAAATTCTAAATCTGCTAATAATCCTAAAGCACTTTGATAGCGGTCTTCAGCATTTTTCGCGATTAATTTCATCACAATAGCTGCTATAGTTCCAGAAACCTCTGGGTTTAACTGTGCGATCGGTGTCACTGGCTTGGCAATATGACAGTGAACCATCTCCAGTAAATCGTCAGTTACAAAAGGCAATTGACCTGTCAGCATCTCATAGAATGTAATGCCTAACGAATAAAAATCACTGCGATAATCTACAGTGCGATTCATTCTCCCAGTTTGCTCAGGAGACATATAGGCAACAGTTCCTTCTAAGTGATTAGGATTAGTCAGTTGCGGTGTTTCTTTATCTAAATACGAGGCAATACTAAAGTCAGTGATTTTAACAATTCCAGTGTGCGGATTAATGATGATATTCGCGGGTTTAATATCTTTGTGAATAATCCGGTTCTGATGTAGCGACAACAGTGCTTGTGCTAATTGCACAGCAATCTTGAGAAAAGAAACTTCACAAAGTTGCTGCTGAGAGAGAAATTGCTTAAGACTCACGCCATTAAAGTCTTCCGCTACTAACGCCAAACGGTTTTGGTAGCTTTCTAAGCCGTAGACTTTAACAATACCTTCGCAGTTGAGATTTTCTGTAGTTTTATATTCGTGCTTGAAGCAAGTAATTTGCTCAAGAGTAGGATATTCAGCCTTCAGAACTTTCAGGATCACAGACTGCTGGTTTTTTTGCGCCCTAGCCCTATAAACAATTGTGTTAGTTCCTTCAGATATAATTTCTGTTAAGTCATAACCTGGAATTATCGAAGTTAACACCATCGTTTCTCCTTTCCTTAAACTTCAGCGCTCATTTCATATATTTCCCAATCGGAAAGGCAGAGTTTAATAATTTACATACATTTACGGAAAGAATAAGCTACATTTTGTATAAAGTAGGTTGTATTGGCGTTTATCAGCGTTTATTAAAGATAAATTACTCCTTTTTCGGACTTTTGCAAGAAATCTAATAAATATATCCTAAAAGCCCATAAATAAGGCGAATTAGCAGAAGAAAAAATCGCAAAAGCCTCTGTTAGAATCGTGGGTATTTCTACTTTTGGTTTTCACAACCAATATGACTGCACCGAACTGAAAAATCTCATGAGACATCAAGGAAGTTATTACCAAAAAAAATGCTGCGGAATCCGATTTGAATTTGACAAAATTCCGGGATATTTCTGTGGTTAACTGAACTGTAACAGCGAGAAATTTGGATGCGATCGCAGCATCAAATTTGTATGAATGCATCCTCATTTAATGATGGTTACAAAGTCGAAATGAGACAGATGCGTAGGTTGGGGAGCCACTCACGTGGGCGGGTTTCCCGACTTGAGTGAAGTGGCGTTTGAACTGAGTGAAACCCAACAATTACAAGACTTTGAAGTGTTGGGTTTCGTTCCTCAACCCAACCTACTAGCGCGTCAACCGTAAAACGTTGGGTTCAAAAAATCTAGAAAATCCAAACAATAAAAATAGTCTCTGATGATTCAACCCAACATTTTAGACTTGCCACGCTACTACATCCACATCATATTTTTTGTGAAATGGTATAACTTATAGCTTCTACTCTTCAAAATAGGCTGTGATGCGAGTTTTGGATCAGCCAGGATAAAAGCAGTCGGTAGTACTTGTAGTCAATCCACGGCAAGGTGATAATTAACGCTGTTGGTTTTGCTGCAAAGGTAGAGGACATTATGGGGCACGATTTTAAAGAACTGGCTGAACTGTACAAAAACGCGCTTCTCAATGATGTACTCCCCTTTTGGGAAAAACACTCGATTGATTGGGAGCAAGGTGGCTATTTTACTTGCCTCGATCGCACTGGTAAAGTGTATGACACAGATAAATTTATCTGGCTGCAAAACCGCCAAGTGTGGACATTCTCCATGCTTTACAACCAGCTTGAAAAACGCGAAAACTGGTTGAAAATAGTTAGTAACGGTGCTGATTTTCTCTTTCAGCATGGAAGAGATGCCGATGGCAATTGGTACTTTGCCCTCACCCGTGAAGGTCAGCCTTTAGTACAGCCCTACAATATCTTTTCTGATTGCTTTGCGGCGATGGCTTTTAGTCAATACGCCCTCGCCTGTGGTGCAGATTGGGCTAGGGATGTAGCAATGCAGGCTTACGACAATGTTTTGCGCCGCAAAGATGATCCAAAGGGTAAGTATACAAAGACCTATCCAGGTACACGCCCGATGAAATCGTTGGCTGTACCGATGATTTTAGCGAACCTCACTCTAGAAATGGCATGGTTGCTGCCAAGCGAAACCTTGGAGAAAGTCCTGGATCTGACTGTTCAGGAAGTGATGAGCGATTTTCTCGACCAAGAACGGGGGCTGATGTACGAAAATATTGCTCCTGATGGTTCCCACATTGATTGTTTTGAAGGTAGATTAATTAACCCCGGTCACGGGATTGAAGCGATGTGGTTCATCATGGATATCGCCAACCGCCGTCAAGATACGAAGACAATTAACCAAGCTGTTGATGTGGTGCTGAATATCCTAAATTATGCTTGGGATAGTGAGTATGGCGGATTGTATTACTTTATGGATGCGGCAGGACATCCACCACAACAACTGGAATGGGATCAAAAGCTGTGGTGGGTTCACCTAGAGTCTTTAGTTGCATTGGCAATGGGTTATCGCTTGACGGGGCGTGAAGCGTGCTGGGAATGGTATAAAAAAATGCACGACTATGCTTGGTCACACTTTGCCGATCCAGAATACGGTGAGTGGTTTGGCTACCTGAATCGACGCGGGGAAGTGCTATTAAACCTCAAAGGTGGCAAATGGAAAGGTTGTTTTCATGTACCGCGTGCGCTGTATCTTTGCTGGCAGCAGTTTGAGGCTTTGGGTTCGCAGTCAGTTTGATAGAGTTGTAGAAAAATTAATAATTAACCGCCGATACACGCGTTCGCCGTTAGGCGTCGCCGCAGGCTAAGCCAATAAAATTAAGCAGACCTAATATTATTCTGCTTGAGATTCGCTAAATGTTCTAGCTGTCTTTTCTAAGCATAAATCCACCGCCATTAAATCAATACCATCAATAATTTTACTGGGTTTGATAATTCGCAAAGCAGTAAAACATTTGTCACGATAATCAGGGTGATTTTGGAAAAATGATATTGCTTTTTTTAAAGGTTCAATCACAGGGTAGGCTGTTTCTGCTTTCTCAATAGCTTCTCTAGGAATTGGAGACTTGAGTCTTTGGACGGCCAAATCAATTAAATCTCTGGACTCTACCGAGGAATCGTTCCATCTGTCAGAATTAGCTAAAAGTTTTTCAGCAAAACTATCAATTTCATTTAAGCATGGTACGGGCGACCAACTGGGATAATCTGGTTTTCCCAATTCGATACGTCCTTCCATAATAATCTCAAATTTAATCGGAATTTCAGCAACTACAATTGCAAATCTTACACCGTACTGGTCAGCTTTTATTTCTCTTGGTAATTTGAAATTGTTTTGAGTATTAAAGATGGCATTATATTGATTTTCAGCAATTTTTTGCCGCAGTAAGCGATAGCCAGTACCTGCGGAACAGAGAAAATCTATATCTTTGCTTAATCTATATTCACCATTATTTAAACTAACCAGAGTTCCCCCACCAAAATATGCACCACATTCTAATAAAAAGTTAGCATTTAATTGATTAAGTACATTTAAGATTTTTTGATGAAATTCCCTCTCAAACATTTGTGCTCCTAACCATGAATCATAATATTGAGCTAATTTTTTCACAAACAAGGCTTCTGTTTGGCTCAAATCACCTAAAATTCCTCGGTAATGCCAGCCTCGCTCATATATTCTGAGCATCTCTAAAAAAGTAAGATTTTCTCTATCTTCTCTTTGCCAACATAATCTTTCTAAAAAGGGTAATTTTTCTGGTATTTGAATTTGAGGTTGAATTAACATAGAGCAATCCTATTTGAGTTGTGAAATTAGTTGTAGAGGCAAGCAATAGGCAATAGATTTTTTATCGAATGGGTTAGGATTACTATAGATAATATATATAAAATTAGCAATTCAAGGTGCGTTAGCCTACGGCATAACACACCCTACTTCTAATACTGGCTTCCCTACTTCTATTGGATGAGAATGATTGCCTCTTGAACTTTGGTGGAAAGGGCTTTTTCTAGCCCTTGCTCAACTTTAACAATCAGTTGGTCAAAAGCCTCTTGATTCGCTGTCAGTTGTTCTCTAAGCACCTTTTCTAACTCAGGCTTGATTTGTTCGCACATATCGTCAATTTTTTTGTCGCTCAAAAAACTAGAACGCAGCCAACTGGGGACATCAACATTTGTCTTAATTGCTTCTTGTACACCCTTACGATTCAATTCCATTCCTGCTGCCATCACCGAAGCACCATATACTAATGCGATTGGCCAGGTAAAATGTCCAGTTAATATCAAAGTGATAATGCTAGCGAGAGTACCGCCACCAATTACGACGTTGACAATAAATGCTACTGTGTCGGCAAGAATCGCATCGCCAATTCTTAGTTCTGGATTGACAAAAGCTGGGTCAATGCTATCCTCAAACCTTAAGCTACTTCTAGGTATTTGAAACTTTCGGCATATTGGATCGGTTTGGGCGGCTAAGTCTGGTTGAATTTTATTGTTAAACCAACTAATGCATTGATTGTTAATTATCTGCTGTGCAATATTGCCTTGCAGCCACTCTTCTGCCCGACTCTTCATTGAGGTTTCTAAATCGGCTAGAGTTTTTATTTTGTTCTTCTGCCAGTCTTTTACTCCGGGTCGAACTGCGTTTTCAATCAAACTATTCGCTAATGGCTTAGTCAACAATTCAATTAATTCTGGAATATGCCTTTCAATCAACTCTTTGAGCTTGTTTGATTCAACAAGTTTGTTAACTTCTTGTTTGAAGGCAGTAGCACGCAAATCCCATCTACCTACACGCGCTAAACCCAATGCAATACAACGTTCTGGTTCAGGATCGGGGCGGAGGAGGGTTTCTGGTTCAGGAAAAATTTCTTGGCAGATTTGGTGTGTAAATTTCATCCGAGATGCACCACCAGTCATCAGCAGAATTTTCGGTACAATTCCTTGTTTATCTAGCTTCTCTTTTGCCTCAATAACTGCATCACTAAATGTTTGCATCCAACTTTTTTGCCCCAGTGCAGGCAAAGGCTGCTGCAATATTTCCTCCATAATTAATTTGTTAACTTGGGGGATAAAATAAATTTGTTCATTGATAGACTCGAAGCCACGGGCAAAGGATTGAGCATCACTGTATAGCTGTTCATTAGAAAAGTAATCTTCTTTAGTTTTGCGACAAGCAAGTTCACAACGAGCTTGATGATGAGGATATTCTGCAAATACTTTTTCTAATAATGCCTTTTGCTCATGTTGGGCAAGAGTGCGCTCAAAAATAGCTTTGTCAATTAACGATGCGCCTAAAGTATTGCTGCCGAAATCTATAGGGATTTCTTGTAAGCTTTTAACCAGAGTAAAATCTGTGGTCGAAGAGCCAATATCGACAATTAGCACCGATGAAAGCAGTTTTTCATACTCTAGTTTCCCGGCTTCTTTGGCTTGCATAAAAGCAGCCCGTGATTCTGGGACGACATTTAGTAGATCAATGCCAGCTGATTGTAGTAGCTTTTGGTATTCTGCGCGATCGCTCACTGACCATCCTGAAGGACAACCAACGTAAAAATAAGTATTTTCCCCACCTTCAATTTGTTTGCTTTCTTTTAAAAGGCGGTAGTAGGTGGCAACAAAAGTGCTAATTGTCTCTTGATACTTAGGATCGTTGTTTGGTTTTTGCTTGAAAGAGATTGTTAGTTGGGTAACACCAGCTTGAATTAACGCTTGTTCTCCCACCAGATAACCAAGTCTGGGATGCCAACCCAAAGCCGTGATTTGATTTTTCCTATTATTAATCTCAAGCATCTGAGGAGGTTCAATGCTCTCCACTATAGCTTTAGCTACAGCTGTTTCACCGTGTCCCAAATCAAAACCAATTGTTTCTAAAATTTCCATAGTCTTATTGTCTGTTATTCTCTAGCCTGGGAATACGCTGGCTCAATGACTCGACCTCGCCGCAACAAGCGATCGCCTTTTAACAACGCCGGAGTTAACGTTACGTAATCTTTGGTGTCAGGGTCGATACTTGGCTCAAAGTCAAAATAATTGCGATCGCTTTCGGGGTCGTTAGTTCGGTAAATTTGGGCGCGAATTCCCTGCTCCATTAAAATCTGTGGTAGAAGTTGCGCTAGTGCGATCGCCATTTGGGGTTTATCCAAAAATGATGCGCCCATGAGCTTTTGTAGAAAACCCAATAACTCTGGTAGTTCTTCTACGCCAAGGTCACCTTCTTGTTTGTTTCCTTCTTCAAATCTAGCGACTGCTAGGTCGATGGTGTGGAGAGCATCAGCAAGGTTGTCTAAAAGAACTTTGCTATCAACCCGGAGGACAGCTTGAGGTAATTTTAATAGCTCTTGCGACGTTGAATTGTCTTCTTGATTATTTTTGTCGAGTTGCAGTACAATTTCCAACCCCAAAAGCACAGAAGCTAGCAACATCGCCATCCACGCACCTGGTGTAGTTTTAGTTAAATAAAACAACCAACCTAAAATACCTATATAGAGCAGTGCCTTTAGCAGCTTCAGGATGACTCTGTTGGGGGCAAAGTTTGGAATTGGGTTAGTAATTTGCTTTTGCTGTGTTGGAACGATTTGAGCAAGGTTAGCCGCAGCCAGAGTCCCAATAGACTGGCGCAGCATATCTAAGAAAAAGGCAGCCAAACGGACTTGAGTCAAATTTAGCTCGCTAATATAAATTCTTTCAAAATTATCTAGTCGGTTCTGAACCAGCTTAACTATCTGCTCAATGCTGCTTGTGTTTTCAATATCTGTCTGGAGTAGGTTGCGTTCTTCGCTAAAAAGCGTACTAATCTTTTTCATAGCATTGACCTAGAATTTAACGTTACCAATAAGTAGGTTGACTCTAAAAAATTTAATATCTTTTGTTTTAAAGCAGAAGGCAGAAGGATTTTTACTCTACAAGGCATTGTATGTTTAATCAAGTCTATCTAAGCAAAATAACTTAACGACGGTTTAATTAAAACAAAGATAATTGTTTTAAGAATATATCGCCCCTACTTCGGGTATGAAAAATAAGTTATATCAAATATTATTTTTGGCTAGGTAAGTTTTGTGATGCACTAAGTGTTAATGCTATTATTTCAGGTCACTTATATGTACCCCTGCATCTGCAAATAGTCGCTTCTTTCAACATCTGAATTTCTCAAAACCCTTTTCTATCTGGCTCGATTAGCCCCTTTTTCATCAGCAATCAATCGTACTATAACTACATAGTACACTTGCAATTAGCCGCTTGCCATCACACTCCTGGGACAGATGGTACATATTATTATTCCTTGGAATTTACTGTGACTTTGAAAGCAGGAACTAGGATTTACCATATAAATATCTAAAAATGCTTTGGGGTTTACCGAACCTATAAATTCTAGCTTTCTCCACCTAATATTCTACCTATATTTAGGTTCGGCAATCATCATTAATTGAGGTGATATTAGCCGAACTTACACTCTTATTATTAAACAATATTATAAGAATCAAAGCAATGAATTAAATCTTCCATTGTTCAGCCAAACAAAGACTACTGGTAAGAAGGAAATTAATATGTTAGTTCGTTACAACCCTTGGCAAGAATTAAACGCGATCCAACGTCAAATCAATAGCTTATTTGAAGACACAAGAGTACCATCTACAGCGTTTGAAAAAGGTTTGGTTAGAGTTCCGGCTGCTGAATTGCAAGAAACTGAAGACGCTATTCATCTCAAGCTAGAACTGCCAGGAATAGAAGCGAAAGACCTAGACATCCAAGTCACTGAAAAAGCTGTTTATGTCAGCGGTGAGCGCAAGTCAGAAAATAAAACTGAAGACAAAGGCGTTACCAAAACTGAATTTCACTACGGTAAATTCCAACGTGTAATTCCTTTACCTGCGCCAATTCAAAATACCAACGTTACAGCAGATTACAAAGATGGCATCTTAAATTTGACATTGCCTAAAACTGAGCAAGCAAAGAACAAAGTTGTCAAAGTAAATCTTGAGCAACCTGCTGCTTAATGAGTTGTAATGAGACTACATTCTTCTTTAGATAACTTGAGCTAGCTAAAAACCCGGTCTAAGACGACCGGGTTTTTTTTCATATAATTCATGGTTTAAGATGCCACGCTTGCTGGATGCACAGGAGGAGCATTCAGATAGAGCTTTGTCTATACGCAATACATGTTTAAGTTAACTCCTGGCTAAAGTCTAGACTTGTTTGGCGATCGCTGTTTTCGTGGAGTGAGTAAAGCAATAATGCGATCGCCTATTTTTAGAGTTTAACTCGGCTATAACAGTAGCGATGTCTTCGACAACCCCGTCGGGGAACGCACTGGGAATAATGAACAAGGAATTGTTATGTTTCCTGAGTGCCTGTAAAAAGGAGATACAATTTGGGATGGACGCTGCATATTGTTTGTATCAGACGCGCAAAAAATTTAAGGAGCAATGCCAAGGATTTTCCTTCCAGCAGTTCTTGTATAATTTCCTGATTCCTCCTTGGTGGATGCTTTTACAACGCGATCGCAGATTTTGCGTTTTATACCGCGATCAAAATATTCTCCTGAGAAAGGGTATTGTCGTCTGGGGACGCTTAGTTCAAGCGAACAATTTGCTCTTTCAACCAGGAAAATGGGATCATCCAGCGGTGATCGTCTGTAGTCCTGCTCCGGTATTTGACAGTAACCTAAAAGAACTCTCAAGAATCGCCCAAGACCTTTATGAACTGAAAGATAAAAAGCTGGAGCATCCAGAGATGGCAGATTTTGTAACTTTTAGTGAAGTTATTACCAATGAAATGGATTGTCTATTTAACGTCGAAATTCCCGATTGTTTAACATTAAATCAACTCGTATATTTCACATCGATAATGGTATATCGAAAACATCTCCCTGGAGGATATTTGAAGTCTGCTTGGTTTCCTGTTTTGATTGCTCCAGAAAAAACTCCTGCTGCCATGATTTTGCCATCAAAATACTGGTTGCCTGAGCTACTAGATGTATGGTGTAATCATTAAAACTGCTATTTTGGCGTGCGATGCCTTCTTTTGTAGACCCTGCATGAACAGCATTTACGCTTTTCAGCCTGGCTATTATGTAGCGTTGAGGTTGGATTGATGCAATAAAATGAGGGTATAAAAACTCTTAAATAAATAAACTAGGCGACACTTTAAAATACTCACTAAGTGCTTTCGCTTGTGCTTTACTAATTGAACGTCTACCATTCACAACCTCAGACACCACACCACTCGAACCAATTATTCCGACTAAATCTGCTTGACGGGTTCCACTAGCTTCCATAATATGTTGCAGAATTTCATAAGGTGCAGAATTATCCATAGGATAATTCTGTGTCTCGTAGGATTCAATTAATATTACTAGCAATTTGTATAAAGCTTGCTCTTCGTTTGTACGATTTTTCTTAAAAGTTAGTTCTTCTACTTTATTCAATATGCGTTCATACTCTTCATCTGTCTCAATCGCCTTAGGAGCAACTTCACTTAATAGATTGCGATAGGCATTTTGGTCAAAAGTAAGGGTCATTTTTCCAGTTATCTTTGTCGTATTCAGCGTGTGTTAAAAAATATTTATAGTAAACGACCTGGTTTTCATAGTCGATACCGACAATTAAACGATAATCATTACCTTTAATATTAAAAACAGTAAAGTTCCCGACTGATTCAGAATCGCGGTAAATTCTACGAACATCTTCTAAACTCTGCCAGTCTGCTTTTTTGACAGTTGCATACCAGTTTTCTATTTGCTGTTTAACATTGGGGAATTGAGCAGTATCAGTACGAAGTTTGCGAATTGAAATGAGATGCATTGATTTCTATAGTAATCATAGTTATTAACCCATTAAAATTATTATTTCTATGCTCTCATTTTGAGAGATAAAAGTCAACATGATTGTTTAGTGTATATGTAAATTGCTTATCAGATAGGGTGTATTAATTAGTACTCCTGAATGAACAGAGAACTCACAGCAGCTTTCATACCTTACTTGCAAGTGAGAAATGTTTTTCATCGAGTTTGTTTTATCAAGCCTAGTATCAGTCTTGCAATTCACCATTATTGGCTTGCGCGATCGCTTTGGAAGTTGGTTGCGAATTCACGGGCGTTAACTGAGCAAAGACTCCGAAACTATCAACCTAAAACAAATGTGAAAGTTTACTATAATCCCCACAAACCCAAAGAATCTCTAATTGAAAGAGAAATCGACAGCATCACTTACTCGTTACTGGCAATTGGTAGTGTATTGCTGTTGCTGGGGTTGGTTTTTGGTTTATTTATTGTATTTAACGAATTAAAAGATTGCGGTATTACCCTAAACTCAACTCATCCCCGTTCTGGTGTGAAACTTTGGTGTTACCGTTGAGATAAAAAAATACCTATAGCTACTACAGCAGCGTTAGCCGATTGTGCGATATTTGATAGTTTTGGGTAGCATAGAGCCTGTGTGATGCCATCAAGCATCAACTCTATATTTCTAGAGTTTTAATATGTTGAGAATAAATTCCTTAATAGAGCTTATTCAAAAAAAGGAGACACCTGATAACTTTTGAGTTCTGGAAGGAATCAAATTGTTATTTAAGCTGATTCAAACACTCCTGGTGGAATCGGCACCAGTTGCGGAGTAGATAAGCAGGTTCCCTGTCTGTACCAAATGCCTTCAACCTCGAAAGCTTCAAATTGAGTAGTCAAGATTGCCCAAGCGTGCTCATTAAGACCGGCTGAGTAAGTCCAAGTAAATTGGTGATCGTTGTGTAATCGTTGCTCCAATTCAGCCAAATCTTCCGGTAGCCAAAATTTAGTCATTACCCGTTGAGTCGCAATCTCAGGAGGAGTTTGCAGCATCTCAATCATCGGCTGATTCACAATAATTTGCTTACGGTTATCTTGTCTGACGATGCTGATAGGACGCTCATTATCCGCAGCAGCAACCATGCGATACAACAACTCATCAGGGAGGTGCAGCTGGCTGCAAAACACTGTACCGCCAGTCTGCAAGATACGTTCGGCAGTTTCAGAGGCTGTCGGTGGTTGTTGACTTGCCATCCATCCGAAAAACTCGATTGGTTGCTTACAGCCACGCCATTTTATCCGTACCTTACCATTAATTTTTAACGCTGTTTCACTAAGTGCCTCTCCGTAGCTTTGAGCTAGCTGTGTAGCATCGCGTTTGGTTGGGGCCAAAATTGACAGTCCTTCATAGGACATTTTATAGTTCCAGCCCGGTAAGTTGAGGATTTTAAGAATACTCACACTCATCTACTTTTACACTTTCAGAAACTCTATATACTTTTACACCCTTAGTATTGGGATACACGGATGGTTTATACGTTCCTTGCCAAATCTTCATCCTTTCTTGTTCTGGGATACCTAAAGCCGAGGTGATGATTGCAAAATCTCCTGGTGTCGGTAGCACTTCTCCTTCAGCCAGTGCTTGTAAGTTCTTGACTCCACAGCGCTTGAGCTTTGTCATGTTCAATCTGACTAGATCGGCAATTGTGTTTGGTACTTCTGGAGGTTTGTTTTTAGCACCAGAACCTGTAGTTTTGCTGATCCACTCTTGAATCATCTCTTCCATAGCATCGCTTTGAGATATATCCAAGCGAGCACATATGCTTTTGAACTCTAGGGCTAATTCCAGTGGAATATAACCACTGACCTGCTTGTAATCGTCAGAACGCCTTCTGTCAGACATACTATTGAGATCTTTAAGTTATATTACTTACTTCACATTCTCTTTTGGTCACCCGAAAAATTAAGACATTTTTTTATGTCTTTTTTAAATGACAAGTAAAGAAACAAAAAAGTTTTTTACTACCAAAGTCATAAGCTGCCATGACGCTGATCGTAAGGTAAAGTCAACTTTTATTAAGTAGCTAATAACACCATAAATTAATAAATTCATAGATAATTTCTCTGTTTATATGTTCAGATATGATTATTGATGTTGATTTAACAAGCTCTTAAAGGTTGCACAAATTTTGCACACTGCTACAAAGCAGCCGTTGTAGGCGATCGCAAAAACTGCAACACTTGTACACAGACCTAACGTGCAACTTAGGCTACGATATCCCCTAATTCCTTTTGGGCCGTTACGTGGGGAGTAGTGCAGGTCAAGTATGAACACGATAAAAAATATCAAAACACAAAGCAAAGACAATGTTGTTACGATTGCCGAACAATTTACGCTTCAGGGTAAGGTTGCAGCTATTCAAGCCTTTGGCAGCGGTAATATTAATGACACTTTTTTAGTAACGCTGGATAATTCACAAGAACGGCATTTTGTGTTGCAACGCATCAATACACAAGTATTCCGTCAGCCGCAACTAATTATGCAGAATATGTGTATCTTTACGGAGCATGTTCGTAAAAGGCTACAACGTAATCCACTCAACCGACGTTGGGAAATACCTCGCGTACTTTTTACCAAGGATGCACAAGATCACTGGACAGATGCAGATGGTTCTTTTTGGCGAGCAATCAGCTTTATTGCAGGTTCGCAGTCATTTGACACGATGAGCGATCGCTCACAAGCCGGCGAAGTCGGCTATGCTTTGGGGATGTTTCACAATCTCATCAGCGACTTACCACCAGAAAAACTCGCTGATACCTTAGAAGGATTCCATATTACGCCGCGCTACCTGCAACACTATAACGAAGTCCTGGCAAAAACTTCTGTGCAGAAAACCCCAGAAGTCAATTATTGCTTGCAGTTTGTTAGCGATCGCCAAATCTTTGCACATATCTTAGAAGATGCTAAAGCTACAGGCAAGTTGCCACTACGTCTGATGCATGGCGACCCAAAAATCAATAACGTGATGTTTGATACTGCGACTCAGCAAGCCGTCAGCGTTATAGACCTCGACACCGTGAAGCCAGGTTTAGTACATTACGACATTGGGGACTGTCTGCGATCTGGTTGCAATCCATCTGGGGAAGAAACTGAACAGTGGGAAAGCGTTTCTTTTGATACTGAACTTTGTCAAGGCATACTGCAAGGCTATCTTTCCGTAGCTAAAGCCTTTCTCACCGAGAATGACTATGCTTATATGTACGATGCCATCCGTTTGATTGCCTTTGAGTTGGGATTGAGATTTTTTGCAGATTATTTAGCTGGAAATGTTTACTTCAAAGTTAAGCATCCAGAACATAACCTTCATAGGGCGCTGGTGCAATTTGCGCTCACAAAAAGCATTGAATCTCAGGAAACTACAATTCGCGCAATTATTCAAGATGTAAAATGAACAATCAGTCATTTTCCCTGCAACCTTTTCCCTCTACTAACCAACTGCTCGATCTAAAAATTGTCGGCAAGATTGTCCGAAATGATAATCAACTGGCGATTGAATATACTTTGCTTGGTGACATCGAAGAAGTTGCGTTACACCCACCATCACAAACACCATCACGCAAGCATGAACTGTGGCAAGATACCTGCTTCGAGTTCTTCCTGGGTATCAAGAATTCTCCAAAGTATTGGGAATTCAACCTTTCTCCCGCCGGACATTGGAATGTTTATCGCTTTGATGGTTACCGTCAGGGAATGCAAGAGGAAGCAGCTTTAATAACACTCCCGTTTATTTTGCAACAGCAAGCTGACAGTTTAGAACTGACTCTAGATTTTGATTTGGATAAAATTATTCCAGTAGAACAAGCTTTGGAAGTTGCGATTACCACTGTTATTAAGGACAGAGACGGAGAGGTGACTTATTGGGCTTTGACTCATCAAGGCGCTGAGGCTGACTTTCACCGACGAGATAGTTTTATCATGAAACTGTGAGCTGAACTCGATCGAGTCAAAAGGCGATCGCAAGGGAACCTTGTCATTGCCTGACAGTTAATAATATTACTTTGATCATATTTTCAGTAGCGTTTGTTACTTTTGTCTCAAAAGCAGTTTATCGTCAGAAACTGCTATGGTTTCATGCACCTTGACAAATATTGGCTTTTAGTGATGGCTTTAATGCGATGCCTTTGGCAACCCCTACGGGGTACGCATTCCTTAACCTAGGATTCTACTGATAAATAAAAATTAATTACGAACAATTATCACAATACAAACTTATTACCGAACCAAGACAAAAGGGAAAATCACCTACTTTAACTTTTACCGATGTGTCTCCCGCCACTGAGTAAAAAAAGTAGCACTAAACCCTTATGAAAACTATGATAAAAAATCAGCAGATGCATGGTAAGTTTTAAATCCATCGTCCTCGCTTAGAGCCTTGCCCTATGCATCTTCACTATTTACACCCCCAACACCTTGAGGAATTAGTCAAGAGCAGTGGCATAAATTTACACATTGCAAAGCTCAACTTCATGTCGCTTCAAGGTATCAACGCTTATGAGTACCTGTTGATTTCTGAGTTACTTCCACGCACCAATACCGGAATGGTGAAAAATGCGTGGTTGCAGCGTTACGCCCATATTACAGAAGGTGGTTGGTGGTGTTCGGGATTAGATCCGCTGAATAATTGGCAAACAATGGAATGGGGATGCTTTAAGCCAAACCAACCCCGGATGAATCAAAATGGTAAGTCCATCAAGTATGAGCATCCCCCCAGCACACCAACACGGGTGTTCTGTCTGCGGGTTCCGCCACAAGTTTGGCAGCAAGTCGCCCAGCGTTACAATCTCTCCATGCCCAACGATATCAGTATTGGTGCCAATGGCGAAGCCAAAGGCTTTTGGCAATGGGTGATGGAACAGAACATACCTTTGATTGTTTGCGAAGGAGCAAAGAAAGCAGCGACACTATTAACACAAGGATACGCTGCGATCGCCATTCCCGGAATTACTAGCGGTTATCGAGTGGTTAAAGATGACTTTGGTAAAGTTACTCGTCGCCAGCTAATTCCTGACTTAGGAATTTTTACTCTGAAAAAACGCACGTTTTACATTTGTTTTGATTTTGAAACTAAACCCAAAACAATCGCCGCTGTTAATAACGCGATTTCCCAACTGGGTTTTTTATTCCAAGAAAAAAACTGTCCTGTAAAAGTTATCGAACTTCCAGGGCTAGAAAAAGGCGTTGATGAATTTATCGTCGCCAAAGGTGCAACTAGTTTCGATAAAGTTTATCGCCAAAGTGTTGATTTAGAAGTTTATTTAGCTCAAACTAAACCCCATACCGAGTTAACTATTCCAGCTGCACTCACTGTTAACTGTCCCTATTTAGGCGAAATTCCTTTCCCCACCTCTGGATTAGTGGGAGTGAAATCCGCAAAAGGAACGGGTAAAACTACCGGATTAAAAGCTGTTGTCAATCAAGCTAAAAGTAGAAATCAGCCAATTTTATTAATTACCCATAGAATCCAATTAGGACGGTTTTTATGTGAAAAAATTGGCATTAAATGGGGAATCGGCAACGGTTCGCATGGAGAGAATCTTAATCAATCCCCAACGACGGCAGTTGCTTCAAGCCGACGGCACTTCCTACAAGTCGGGGAACCCGCCCAACGGAGTGCCTTGGAAACCCGTCCAACGCACTGCCTCCCCAATGCCCCATGCCCCATGCCCCAATCCTTCGGCTTGTGTGTCGATTCTATTTGGAAGCTAAACCCTGAAGATTGGCAAGGTGCAATCGTAATTTTAGATGAAGTAGAACAGTCTTTATGGCATTTACTAAATAGTAATACCTGTAAACAGAAGCGGGTTAAAATATTAAAAATATTCCAACAATTAATTGCGACAGTTTTAATAAGCGGAGGCTTAATTATTGCCCAAGATGCTGATTTATCTGATGTATCTCTAGAATATCTACAGGGATTAGCCGGAAGTAAATTAACGCCTTGGATAGTTTTAAATCAATGGCAACCTCAGCGAGGTTGGGATGTGACTTTTTATGATTCTCCCAACCCAACGCCGCTAATTCATCAATTGGAATTAGATTTAATTGCTGGGCGTAAATGTTACGTTACTACCGATAGTCGTACTGGGCGTTACAGTTGTGAAACTATTGAACGTTACCTAAAAGAACGTTTAGAGAAATTACGCCGACAGTTTCCTAAAACTTTAGTTGTCAGCAGCCAAACGACGAACACACCAGGCCATGCAGCAGTTGATTTTGTTGCAGAGATTAATCAAAAAATTCCTGAATATGACACTGTATTTGTCACTCCTAGTATTGGTACAGGAATTAGTATTGATGTGCAACATTTCGATAGAGTCTATGGCATATTTCAAGGAGTAATTCCTGATTCGGAAGCACGACAAGCATTAGCTAGAGTCAGGGATGATGTGCCGCGTGTTGTTTGGTGTGCCAAGCGAGGTATTGGTTTAATTGGTAGTGGTAGCACGAATTATCGTTTACTATCTTATTGGTATCAAGAGAATCAAAAAGATAATTTAGCTTTGCTCAGTCCACTACATAAAATAGATGTAGATTTACCACTGGTTTATGACCCTATACATTTACGAACTTGGTCAAAGTTATCTGCTAGGGTAAATGCTTCGATTCGCCTTTATCGCCAATCTCTACAAGAAGGTTTAATTGCGGATGGACATCAAATATGGACAAGAAGCAATGCCGTACACAATAATATTATTCGAGATTTAAGATTAGCCTTTTTAGCAACAGATCCCCAAGATTTAGCGAACCGCCGCAGATTAATTTTGGAAATTGTTAAAGTCCAAAAAGATTGGTCAGAAAAACGTCAAAAAGCTAAAGAGATTAAACGTAAAATTAAAGAAATCAAGCAGCAGAATCAATTAGGCTCAGCCGCTGCTGTAGGCAATGCTAGAGATATTGATTATGTCGAATATGAGCAGTTATTAGCCAAACATTCTCTAACTCAGGATGAACGTAACGCTATCCAGAAGTACATTCTTAGGCAGAGGTATGGCATAGAAGTTACACCCATGCTGAAATTGCAAGATGATAAAGGCTATTATGGTCAACTGTTAACACACTATTATTTGACCCACGAAAGCGAGTATTTTCATATTCGCGATCGCCAGGAATGGAATCAGCAATTATATTGGGGTGATGGTCAAGTTTTTCTTCCAGATTTAAAAACTTACACGCTGAAAGTTGAGGCGATGAGAGCCTTAGGAATGGTAGATTTTCTGGAAGTAGCACGAGAATTTACTGAGAACGATTCAGATTTAATATTGCTAAAGAATTTGGCTGCTCAGAATAGTAAACATATCAAAAGAGTACTGGGTATTAACTTAGGCAGCGAAACCGAAAATATTTCAGCCATCAAAATCCTCAGCCGGCTGTTAAGTTTGTTGGGATTAAAGCTGAAGCGGGTAAATGAAGTTTATCAAATCGACCCTGACACCCTTGATGATGATAGGCAAAAAATCTTTGCAATTTGGCATCAACGGGATGAGTTAATGTTGACTCATTTGCGAAATATAGGTTGTGAAACGGTTGATAATACCTCAAAATCGCTCCTCGATCAGTTGTGTCACAGCCTGAAGTAGCTGATGCAAGTTAATCGCTTTGCCTAGATATTAATGATGTTCATGTATAGCCTCTACAAGTCCCCGCTTGCTCTTCAATTAAGTCCACTGAGTATCAAAGGCATCTTGACCAGTTCCATAAATCAAGTCACCATATTCCTGCCAGTGAGCTACTTCTTCAGGGGAGAGTGGCAAAGCGTCCAGGACGCGGAGATTTTCTTCTAATTGTTCCTTGGTTTTTGGGGCAGTAAGCGCTAGACTTACAGCAGGATGACGTAGTACATAACGATAGCAGTCTGCTGCGGTGGGTGGTTGTAGTTGCCAGTTGGGATGCTTTGCCAGTAGTGAACCCCAACGTGTACAGGTGAATGCTACTACGGGAATACCAGCCTGGTTAGCATTTGGTAAAACATCTTCTTCAGCTTTGCGGTGTGCCATATTGTAACGATGCATTAACACATCACACTGATTGCGCTCTATCATTTCTAAAGCAATCGGTCGGTTATGGGTGGTAACTCCTACATAACGTACCAATCCTTTTTCCTGCTGCGATCGCAATTCCTCAAGTACTGCCTGAACCTGTTTGCTATCATCACCAGGAAAGACATACTCGACAAAAAACACATCCACGCTATCAACATCAAGACGATGGCGCACTGAGTCAAGGTAACGGCGTAAAGAATTGATATCTCTGTTTTCGCTGCCAGTTGCAACTAAAACCTGCTCGCGTTTTTCTGCTAGAAGGGGTTTTAATCCATTGAGGAAGTTGTTGTACTCCAGACTGTAAAAGAAAAAGTAGTTGATTCCCGCCGCAAATGCCATTGAAACTGAATTAACATCTAGCTGCGGTTGAGCTGCTAAACCGAGAATGCTGGCTTTTTGTCCTAATTCAGACTTAATTACTGAGGGCATGATAGAGGTAGCAATGTGAAACTAAAAGGAGCACTTACGCTTTTTTAGGCGTTCTGAGCAATCTTGCAGAAACTTACGCGCTTGGTAAACTTTTCCTGAAAAAGTTACTTTTGATTATCATTAAGTAATTACTGAACTGAAAATTCAGTAAAATTATTATAAAGCTTTATAACTTACTAATGTTTCAGCAGACTTTGCTAATTATCACAAACAATCTTATTTGAAAATGCTCTGAATGTATCGGTAGTGCTCAGAAAATAATTGAGAATATAAAAACAGATAAACGTCTAGATAATTAAAATGTTTTATCAATTAAGTATGCTTAAAGGTTGTAAAAAAGTGAGTTGGTTGTGAGCCAAGAAGAACTGAACTATAATTTTGAAAAAATACGGCAGCAGATAGAGGCACTGGAAAGATACATAATAGAGTCGCCAATGCTTAATGCACAAGCAATTGAAGCGTTGAGGGTTATTGCCGCTTCCATCAAAAACCTGGAATTATTCAAAGCAGAAATCCAGGCTGATTTAGCACAAGTGAAACTCCTTGAAGAAGAACTGCTGCAACAAAATGAAACAATAATAGCAGAACGTCAGGTTTATCACGATTTATTCAAATTTGCGCCTCATGCTTATTTGATCACAAATTATGATGGAATAATTATCGAACTAAACTACACTGCTGCGGCGTTATTGAATGTATTGCCCAGTTTGCTCATTGGCAAATCATTAATCAATTTTGTATCTCAAGACGAACATTCATTGTTTCTGACAAAACTCAAGCAGTCGCTCAATGTCAAGTCTGTGCAAGAATTGGAAGTCACTATCTGTCCTCGTGGCGGTCAAGTTTTTGATGCTTTACTTTTGGTGAAACCTGGGCGAGAAACTTCTGGTGCTCTAGGTGCGTTACAGATCAGCCTGCATGATATTACCAAGTACAAGCGATTACCAGTTCCTCAGGAGATGCCAAGCTCGATCGCACCTGTTGCAAGACCCAATGGACTAGATGGTTTACGGGTACTGTTTGTAGATGATGAAGCTGATACCCGCGAGTTAATTGCCGCAGTGCTTATGCAACATGGAGTTGAAGTCACAACAGTTGCTACAGTAACAGAGGCATTGGCAGAATTAGAGCGATCGCGTCCCGATGTCATCATTAGTGATATCAGGATGCCTGATGAAGATGGCTATGCTTTGATTCGCAAAATCAAGGCACTAGAAGCCGAGAAAGGATGGCAAATTCCCACTGCTGCATTGACAGCTTATCTTGGAGAAGACCGAGCAAAGGCACTCAACGCAGGTTTTCAATCGCATTTGCATAAACTGGCTGCGCCAACGGAGTTGATTGCAATGGTTGCACAGCTGGCTGGGCGAGGGTGAAAGAGAGCAGGGGGAGCAGGGGAAGCTAGGGAGGCTGGAGGAGAAAAGAGTTTTAGGTTTTCAAGAACTTGAATTCATATTTCAATTCAGTAACGCCCTGAAATTCATTAACCTGAAGAAGAGAGAATTTTACTAGATTTTTTCCCAGGAAACATGGACAGCTTAACCGAAAGCAAGAAAGCCGCTTCCGCTTTAGATGTGTTTGCAGGCGGTGGCGAGATGGGTGAGTTGATGCGATCGCGCGATTGGTCGCAAACTTCACTGGGTTCTGCCCTTGACTGGGGACAGGGCCTAAGTACCTCCATCAGTATTTTGCTTGCCTCTCGCTTTCCAATGTGTCTGTTTTGGGGGCGTGACTATATCCAGTTTTACAACGATGACTTTGCTCCTATTCTCGGTACGGCAAAGCACCCAACTGCCCTTGGACAACCTGGCAGCCAGACGTGGCTAGAAATCTGGGATGTGCTTGAGCCACTGTTCGAGCAAGTCATGAGTACGGGCGAAGCAATTTATGCGAAAGACCAAAGTTTCCATCCCAACCGTAAAGGCTACGTGGAAGAGTCGTATTTCACCTTCTGCTACAGTGCCGTTCGGGATGAAACTGGCAACATCAGTGGGATACTCAATACCGTCACTGAAACCACTAAGCAGGTAATCAGTCAACGTCGCCTTGCCATGCTACGGGAATTAGCAACTGCCGGAACAGGGGCAAAAACACCAACAGAAGCTTGTCTCGCAGCCGCCCGTACCCTAAACCCTTACGATATTCCCTTTGCCCTGTTTTATCTGATTGACAAGCAAGGCAAGCAGGCAGAACTCGTTGCATCAACAGGAATCCCCGCAGGTAGTGCCGCTGCACCCACGAGTATCGATCTCACTCTTGCTTGTGGTGCTGATGTCTGGTCATTTTCTGAAGTACTGCAACATCAACAGCCGCAGCTTGTCACGGATGTTGTCAAACGATTCGGTTCATTTGCCGGAGAACCGTGGTCAGAAAGCCTCCATTCTGCCATGATTCTACCCATCTTGAGTGCTAACAAAAAAATTGTGGAATGTCTGCTCGTTGCTGGAATCAGCCCACGCCTCGATTTAGATGGCGAATACCGCACATTGCTCGAATTGGTCGCACAGCAGGTTGAAAATTCCATCGCCAACGCCCAAGCTTACGAGAAAGAACTTAAACGCGCTCTGGCGTTGGCAGAACTCGACCGCGCTAAAACAGCCTTCTTCACCAACGTCAGCCATGAATTTCGCACGCCTTTAACCTTGATACTCAATCCACTTGAGCAAGTGATCGCCCAAACACACGCTTTACTCCAGCCCGAACAGCGCGAACAACTGGCGATTGTTCAGCGAAACGCCATGAGATTGCACAAACTAGTCAATACCTTACTTGACTTCTCCCGAATTGAAGCAGACAAAATACAAGCAGTTTATGAGCCAACTGATTTAGCCCAATTCACAGCCGAATTAGCCTCAGTGTTTCGTTCGGCGATTGAAACAGCTTCTTTGCAATTAATCGTGGATTGTCCGCCACTGAGCGACCTCGTGTATGTAGACCGCGAAATGTGGGAAAAGATAGTTCTTAACTTAATCTCTAATGCCTTTAAATTCACCTTCACTGGAGAGATTGCCGTCTCATTACACCAAATAGGTGACAAAGTAGAGCTAAAAGTACGCGATACAGGCACAGGCATTACTGATGAAGAGTTACCGAAAATTTTTGAGCGCTTTCACCGCATACGAGGCGTACAAGCCAGGAGTCATGAAGGATCGGGTATTGGGCTTGCTTTGGTGCAGGAACTCGTTCACCTACATAGCGGCACTGTCAACGTGGAGAGTGTCTTCGGTAAGGGAACGACATTTACAGTAACTCTACCCACAGGCTCATTGCACTTGCCAAGCAATCAAATTAGTGCCAAACCTACACTAGCATCAACACCAGTAGGTGCTGCCCCCTATTTCGAGGAAGCACAGCAATGGCTAACAGAAGAAAATTTATCGGTTTGGGGCCGCCACTTTGTGGCGGCCCCAAACCCACCCCCGATAAATTCCTCGCAGTTCTCGACTGCACGCATTTTGTTAGTGGATGATAATGCCGATATGCGGGACTATGTAGCGCGTCTGCTATCAAAGCAATGGCAGGTAGAAGCTGTGAACAATGGAGTTGCTGCACTAGCTGCTGTCTCATTGCAACCGCCAGATTTGGTACTTACTGACGTAATGATGCCAGAAATGGACGGTTTTGAATTGTTGAGTGCATTGCGAGCTGACCCAAAGACAAAAGGCATACCCATCATCATGCTGTCGGCTCGTGCAGGAGAAGAAGCGGCAATTGAAGGTTTGCAAGCAGGAGCAGACGACTACCTAATCAAGCCCTTTTCTGCCCAGGAATTGGTCGCTCGCGTAGATTCTCACTTACAAATGGCGCGTCTGCGTCAGGAATTATCCTCAAATCGCCTCAAGGATGAGTTTTTAGCAACTGTTACTCACGAACTTCATGCTCCCTTGGTTGCTATCCTGGGCTGGACTCGCTTACTACGTTCAAATCAACTGGATCGGTCTACTGCTTTACGCGCTTTAGACACCATTGAGCGCAGCGCTAACAACCAGGCAATGCTGATTGAGGATTTGCTGAATATTTCAACTATTCTCTCAGGTAAAGTCCACATAGATCGCCAGCCAGTCAATCTCACCTCTACTGTTGGTGAAGTGATGCAGACAATGTTCAGCGATGCTCAGGCTAAAAGAATTCAAATTGTACAGACGCGACGCCAGTCGCTACAGAAGGATATTTGCGTTTGCGGAGATTTAATCCGTTTACAGCAAGTTTTCTCAAAATTACTGCATAACGCCATTAAATTTACACCCGTAGGCGGAAGTATTGAAGTTCGGCTTGATGCTGATGATTCTTGGGCTGCTATCCAAGTCAGCGACACTGGTATCGGGATTAGTGCCGACTTTCTCCCCCATGTTTTCGATCGCTTTACTCAGGAGGAAGTACCCAGCAGACACACACCAGGGGGTTTGGGGTTGGGGCTGGCGATCGCTCGTCAACTCGTAGAACTGCACGGCGGTACAATTGAGGCAGCGAGTGAGGGAATTGGACGAGGCGCAACGTTTACCGTTAAATTGCCCTTGATGAGTTTAAATTAGGGATATCTAGGTGTGAGAATTAATGCCAACTTTCAGTGTTAAATTTGCAATATTTCGAGGATGCTTATTATGAGTAAAGAAGAACAGTTACTCGAATATTGGCGCGAACTCTCCCCTTAAGCGCAAGATAAAGTAATTCAATTCGCGCGATGCCTGCGGCAAGCCGCTGACGCGTCTACGTTAAAACCACAACCGGAATTTGTGCCACAAACTCCCCTTGCTAAAAAACTATGGGAAATTCGTCAACGTATTGTTGCATCGGGCGCGCCCCTATTAAGTGATGAAGAACTGGAACAGGAACTTGCAGAGCGTCGCGGTGGCTGGCGAGAATTAGATTAGATGACTCGAACTTTTATTGATTCGGGTGTATTGATTGCGGCGGCTCGTGCCAATACAATTCGGTCATTGGCTGCACTTGAGATCCTCAACGATGGCGATCGCTTCTTTACTTCAAGCGCCTTCATCCAGTTAGAAACCCTACCTAATACATTTCACTTTAATAATGAAATGATACAAATATGCTGGTAAAGGCATGGCAATGCCATGCCCCTACGAGAAATCTATATGTATCAGGATTTTTGTGAATTGGTATAAAGCAATCTACAACCAAAGATGGCTTCATAATGCTGCTGCACTTTCTGTTGATACAGAAGAGTTTGTGACCGCTGAAAAAACTACAAAACCCATGCATAGCGTTACAGAAATTACAGCTATTGTCAGGTAAATAGATTACATTTGCCGTAGGGGCATGGCACTGCCGTGCCCTCTTGAGTCTGGTTTAACTACGTGAAAACTGCTGTAAAATCGTTTCCATTGCCGACGAATAAAATTATGAACCCGAAGGCATTGCTCGTCAACTCGTAGAACTGCAAGGCGGTACAATTGAAGCTGCAAGTGCAGGAATTGGGCAAGGCGCAACCTTTACCGTCAAGCTGCCATTAATAAATTTATAGTCGGAGGATCTTGCTTCATAATGTCCAAGAAGCGGGCTAGAGAGCCATCACGACAAAAAATCAATTTACACATTTGGGATGCTCCCCTTTATTAAAGAAAGTACTTGCGTTGTGAACGAAAGTACTTGCGTTGTGAATGAAAGTACTTGTGTTGTGAACGAAAGCACTTGTGTTGTGAACAAAAGCACTTGTGTTGTGAATGAAAGTACTTGCGTTGTGAATGAAAGTACTTGCGTTGTGAACGAAAGCACTTGTGTTTTGAATGAAAGTACTTGTGTTGTTAACCAACAAACCTATATGTTAAATACTCGCCCCCCAGCCAGAAGCAAGCTACATAATTAGTGAGTAAAATGGCAATTAAGAGCCATTTTGCTGGTGAACTGCTGGAGCAAAAGCGTCCTATGCAACGACATCGAAGAGAAACAATGACGCTGGAAGATATTCTCATCACCGAGAAATTGTCCCGTCGAAACCCTCGCCCTGCAAACTTACTCGCAGAAAATCAGGCGTTGCACGTATTGGCGCGGCAGTTGGTAAATCAGCCCCAAACGATGCTTCAGAACTTAGTTGACATAACACTAGAATTGTGCAGTGCGGGAACAGTAGGGGTCAGTTTACTAGAAATAACACCAAACAAAGAAGAAATCTTTCGCTGGAATGTGTTGGCAGGAGCGTTAGCAGAGTACGTAGGCGACACTACACCCCGCAATTTTAGCCCCTGTGGTGTCTGCCTGGATTGCGGTACTCCTCAACTTTACTCTTATCCCGATCGCTATTTTACTTATTTACAAGCAGCAAACACTCCCATTGTTGAAGGGTTAGTGTTACCGCTAATTGCAGATAACCATGCCTTAGGCACTATCTGGATTATGTCGCACGATGAGCAACGGCATTTTGACTCGGAAGATGTGCGGGTAATGACGAGTTTGGCAGACTTTGCTGCTGCTGCATTGCTACTGAATCAGCGACAAACCCAGGAATTGCTAGCGAAGAATGTCCAACTAGAAGCGGCGGCGGCGGAACTTAAACGAGCCGAAGAGTTGGCGAGAGAGTCGGAGGCATACTTCCACGCGATCGCCAACCTTGTGCCTGATATGCTTTGGCGCAATGACGTAACAGGTGACACCAGTTGGTATAACCAGCGCTGGCTGGAATACACCGGGCAGACAATGGAGGAAGCGCAAGGCTATGGCTGGCTAGAAGTAATCCATCCGAGCGATCGCGCCCAGTCCCTCGCCAACTTTCAGAACGCAGTGGATGAACATCGTCCCCTGCGGCAAGAACACCGGATTCGGGACGCAGAGGGGAACTATCGCTGGTTTGAAGTTAGGGCAGAGCCAGTTTTTGATGGGGACGGACGCATCACTCAATGGTTTGGAGCCGCGATCGACATTCACGAACAGCGTACTGCGACCGAACAATTGCGCGAATCAGAAGCACGCTTGCGGGGAATGATTGAGAATCTGCCAGGTGGGGCGGCGTTTGTCGTTGACCGCAATCTGCGCTATCTGCTGGCTGAAGGCGAAGCACTCCATACCGCAGGATTCAAAAATGAAGATTTAGTTGGCAAAACTATTTTTGAGGTACTGAGTCCCGAATTAGCAGCAAATTACGAGGTGAACTACCGCAAAGCTCTTGCTGGTGAGCCGTTTGAACACGAACATAATGCACACGATCGCACTTACGTCTCACGCGGAACGCCACTTTATTCTCAAAACGGCGAAATCTATGCTGTGCTTGCCGTTTCCTATGACATTACTGATCGCAAGCGCGCCGAAGGCGATCGCAAACAAGCGGAAGCCGCCTTGCGCGACAAGGAGGCGAAACTGGCGCAAGAACTGGCTGATACAAAGCAGTTACAGCACATCAGCAGTCAGTTGATTCAGTCAGAAAACATCAATGCCCTTTACGAGCAGATTGTCGATGCGGCGATCGCTTTAATGCGATCGGATATGGGCAGTATACAAATACTTGACCCCGCAAGAAACGAGCTTCAGCTACTGACGTGGAAGGGATTTAACCCAGCATCGGCAGCATTTTGGGAGTGGGTGCGCCTTGATTCAGGTAGTACTTGCGGCGCGGCGTTGCACAGAGGCGATCGCGTGATTGTGCCAGATGTTGAAAAGAGCGATTTTATGGCTGGCACAGAGGATCTCGATGCTTACCGCCTTTCTGGTGTCAGAGCGGTGCAGTCTACACCGCTGCTTTCGCGTAGCGGTCGCCTCGTCGGCATGTTTTCCACTCATTGGTGCAAACACCATCGACCGAGCGATCGCGAACTACGGTTTCTCGATATACTCGCCCGCCAAGCCGCTGACTTGATCGAGCAGCGACAAGCGGAAGCCGCCTTGCGCGAGTCGGAAGGAAAATATCGATCGCTCTTCAACTCAATGGATGAAGCCTATGCGGTAGTCGAAGTCATAGCCGACGACAACGGCGAGTGGAACGACTTCCTGTTTTTGGAAGTCAATCCGGTGTTTGTGGCGCAGACGGGCATGGAATACCCGGTCGGGCGTAGAGCCACAGAATTGCTGGGTACCCCCAACCCCAACTGGGCAAGGGTCTATGGACAGGTCGTCGAAACGGGTGAACCGATCCGGTTTGAAGAAGGCGAAGCGACCCTGGGGCGCGTGTTTGACCTTTATGTTTTCCGGCTGGGGGGAGAGGGTAGCCGCCGCGTGGCGGTTCTGTTTACGGATATCACCGATCGCAAACGCCGCGAGGCGAATCTCACTTTTCTCGCCGACTTGATGAACGATTTTGCGCCACTCGCCACTGCCGAAGAAGTCATGGAAATGGCGGGCAAACGCATCACCGAACATCTCGATTTGTCGCGCTACATGTTCGTCGAGATTTTCCCGGAGGCGGGCACATGCACCTATCTGCTTCCCACTCATCCCCCCGATCAGCTTGAAATCAGCGGCAGCTTCGTACTCGCCGAGTATCACACCGAAGAGGAACACCGTCTGCTCTGCGCTGGGCATCCGATGATCGTCAACGAAGTACGCGACGGAACGCGCACGCCCGAACAGATCGCAGCGTTTGAGATGTTCGACATCGGTTCGATCGTCAACACGCCCTACTTAAGCAATGGACGCTGGGTTTTTGATCTGGGTGTCGCGCGCAGCAAGCCTTCGGTTTGGCGTGAAGACGAAATCGAGCTTTTACGGGAACTCTCCGCCCGCCTTTGGCTCCGCATCGAACGCGCCCGCGCCGAAGTGGGGTTGCGCCAATCAGAAGAAAAATATCGATCGCTGTTCAATTCGATCGACGAAGGCTTCCTGCTTTGCGATGTCATTTTTGACAAGAACGACAAACCCGTTGACATTCTTTACCTTGAAGCGAATCCAGCAGCGATACGCCTCGCTGGGCGGGACTTTTCCGGGCAACGGATGCGCGAGATTGACCCGCTTTACGAAGACTACTGGTATGAAATCTACGGGGGCGTGGCGCTGACTGGCGAGTCCGTGCGCGCTGAACATTACGCCGAATCGCATGGGCGGTGGTTTGATTTTTACGCCTTTAAAGTGGGCGGGCAAGAGAGCCGCAGCGTTGCCGCCGTTTTCCGAGACGTAACCGATCGCAAGCAAACAGAAGCACAATTGCGCCGTGCTGCCGAGATGGATGCCTTCCGGGTGAAGCTGTCCGATGCGTTGCGATCGCTCACCGACCCCGTTGAAATTCAGGCCCAAGCGTGCCGTCTGCTGGGCGAGCATTTGAACGTTGACCGCGCCTACTATGTCGAAACCAATGAAGCAGAGGGTTACACGCGCGTCAATCAAAATTATTTGCGCGGTGACTCGCCCTCGCTCGTTGGCGTTTATCGGGTAGCGGATTACGACTGGACTCTGCCGTTCCTGAAAAGGGGCGAACCTGTCATCGTCGCGGATGCCCAAACCTCGGACATCATTCCCGAAGCCGACCGTGAGATGATGGTGGCTGTCAAAATTGCCGCGCATATCACCTCACCGCTGATCAAAGCAGGCACGTTGGTAGGCTCGCTCTGCGTCACTGAATCTGTACCGCGCCAGTGGTCAGCGGCGGAAGTTGAACTGGTGCGCGAAACTGCCGAACGCATCTGGGCAACCATCATCCGCGCTCGTGCCGAAACAGAATTGCGTGAATCAGAAATTCAGCGGATTCAAGAACAATCCGCCCGTGAAGAAGAACGCCAACGTGCCGAAAATCTAGCAGAACTCGATCGCGCCAAAACTCTCTTCTTTAGCAACGTCAGCCACGAATTCCGCACGCCGCTAACGCTGATACTGGCTCCGGTGCAAGATGCGTTAAGCGATTCGGTCAATCCCCTGCCTGGGGTACAACGCGAACGGTTGGAACTCGTACATCGCAACACGATGAGGCTGCTAAAACTGGTTAATACTCTACTCGACTTCTCCCGCATCGAAGCCGGACGGATGGAAGCAGTCTATGAACCAATCGATTTAGCAATGTTCACGGCTGAATTAGCCTCAGTATTTCGTTCCGCCATTGAACAGGCTGGGCTGCACCTAGTGGTCGATTGCCCACCGATGAGCGAACTTGTATACGTAGACCGGGAAATGTGGGAGAAAATTGTTCTCAATTTGCTTTCCAATGCCTTTAAGTTCACCTTTCTTGGCGAAATCACTGTCAGGCTGCATCTGTCCGATGACTATCATGTAACGCTACAAGTAGAAGATACAGGTGCAGGGATTGAGCCAGAAGAACTGCCCCATTTGTTTGAGCGATTTTACCAAGTGCGAAAAGCAAAAGCCAGAACACATGAAGGGTCTGGAATTGGTCTAGCTTTGGTGCATGAATTAATCAAACTGCATGGTGGAACCGTAGACGTAACCAGCACTGTAGGGCAAGGAAGCTGTTTTACAGTCACAATTTCATTAGGTACAGCACACTTACCAAGCGATCGCCTACGACGAGTCGTAGGCGATCGCTCTCAAGCCACACGCACCCTGACATCAACTGCATTAGGCGCAGCGCCTTATGTTCAGGAAGCAGAGCGGTGGATAGGGGAAGAGGCAGGGGAGCAGGGGAGCAGGGGAGCAGGGGAGAACTTACAACAATCACTCCCCTCTGCCCCTCTGCCCCTCCGCTCCTCTGCTCATATCCTCATCGTCGATGACAACGCTGATATGCGCGATTACCTCAAGCGGATATTAAGCGAACACGTTGAGGTGGAAGCTGTCGCTGATGGGGCAGCGGCGCTGGCTGCGGTGAATCAGCGAGTGCCGGATTTGGTACTTAGCGATGTGATGATGCCAGGATTAGACGGCTTTGAGTTATTGCAAGCATTGCGGGCTGATGCACGGACAAAAGAAGTACCGATAATTCTGCTGTCTGCCCGTGCTGGAGAAGAATCTGTAATTGAAGGACTTCTTGCTGGGGCTGACGATTACCTGATTAAACCCTTCTCTGCCAGCGAACTTGTCACCCGTGTCAATGCCTATCTGCAACTGGCACACCTGCGTTCTGAAACTCTCCGCTCCGAAAGAATAATTAACCACAGAAAAGATGAGGTACTATCAACAGTTTCTCACGAACTGAATACCCCCTTAATCGCCATTCTCGGTTGGACGCGGTTACTGCGTAGCAGCCCGCCCAGCCCAGCCATGCTGATGAAATCGCTGGAAACTATCGAACGCAATGCCACTCTGCAAGCCAAACTTGTGCAAGATTTACTGGATATTTCGCGGATTACTGCGGGTAAAATTTGCCTGAATATTGAGCCAGTTGAACTGCAACAAGTAATTGACACTGCGATCGCCACAGTGCGTCAATCCCTGGAAACTAAAGACATTCGCCTAGATTGTCTGCTCGATCCATTACCAACAATAGTTCAAGGCGACCCAGAACGGTTACAACAAATTATCTTAAATTTACTGACTAATGCTGTCAAATTTACACCTGAAGGTGGAAGAATTGCAGTTAGCTTGCAAACTCATGAAAACCAAGCCCAGATTATAGTGAGTGACACTGGCTGTGGCATAGATAGCGATTTTCTACCGCACATTTTTGATACTTTCCGGCAAGCAGACGGCGTAAAAAAAGGACTCGGGTTAGGACTTGCGATCGCCCGTAGCTTAGTAGAACTCCACGGTGGTACAATCCACGCCCACAGCCCAGGTATTGGACAGGGTGCAACGTTTATTGTCAAATTACCGTTGATATAGCAGGGGGCAGAAGGCAGGAGGTAAAAACACTACTGTTCCTGAAATTTACGCTTTTATCATGTCCTAATCTAACGTGAGTTCCATGAACCTATCCTGGGTTGAAGTATTGGTATTACCCCACCCTAACCCTCCCCTTGTAAAGGGGAGGGAACTAGATTTTCTTGTCTCCCCCCTTTCCAAGGGGGGATTAAGGGGGGTAATCCAGGGAACAATAAGCAGGTCAAGGAATATGAAAATACTGATGACAAAGCTGTATAACCAGACCTCAGAAAAGCAAAAACGGCAAACCCTCAGAAATAATATGCCCCCAGCCGAAAAAATAGTTTGGGCAAAGCTTAGAAGTCAACAAATGGAAAGCTGTAAATTTCGTAGACAATACAGTATTGACAGATTTGTAGTTGATTTTTATTCTCCAGAATTGAGACTTGCCATAGAAATTGATGGTGATAGTCACTATGAAGATGGAGTCCCAGAATATGACTGCGATCGCCAAACATTTTTGGAATCAAAAGGTACAAGGATTTTGAGATTTACGAATCACGAAGTTTATCAAGATATTGATGGTGTGGTAGAGAAAATAAGACAAGTTATTTGTATGTTGAGGGAAGTTACCCCACCCTAACCCTCCCCTTGTAAAGGGGAGGGAACCAGATTTTCTTGTTTCCCCCCTTTCCAAAGGGGGATTAAGGGGGGTAAAACGCGGATCTCAAAAGCAATTCCGACTTGTGTGTACACGGTAGCCCTTGTCAAGGGGAGGGAACCAGATTTTATTGTTTCTTCCCCAGTCTCCCCCAGCTCTCTTCTTCACCCAACTTTCTCTGCTTGAAACAATTCTATTAAATCGGCAGCATGACGAGCGTGCATATCGAGAAGCTTCATCTCCCACTGTAAAAATCGGCGAGGCTGACGGAAATGAGTGGACAATACGCCGACTAAGCTTCCTGTGCGACTTGTTAGCGGGGTGGATTGGACTGCACGATATCCCGACGCCGCCGCGATCGCTCGGTGAGGAGCGAAATTTGGAGCGACCTCGATATCTTCAACGATTACCGTCTCTCCGCCACGCAAAGCCCTGACGCAGGGTGAATCTTCACCAATGCTAACTGTCTGCATGTTATCGATTAAGGCTGGGTCGAAGCCGCGTTGAACTGCGAGTTCCAGGGTGCATGTCTGTCGCTGGAACAGATGAATATAACCCATATCTGTGCGGTGCATGGCGATCGCTCGCTCAAGGACATTTTCCAACGCATCCAGAAGCGTGGGCGATATCGGCAAGCGAGTGCTTTGAGATGATCTTTTGTTGCTCACTTGCGCTTTTGATAAAGGCTTTCCCTCACATACCAAGCTCACCAATAAAGAAGCGATCGCCTCACGAGACAGAACTTGGTCTACGCAACCAGTGGCGATCGCCGCCAAAGGCATTCCATCGGCAACAGAACTGGCTTGATCTTGGGCGAGAACAATGCCATGCTGTGCTGACACCGCACGCACACCCTCTGCGCCGCCTTTGCCTGTACCAGTCATCACAATGACTACAGCGCGGTCTGCATAACTCTGGGCCACCGACTCAAAAAAGTGATTGACTCCGTGATGCCAGCCGTGTTTGCTTGCTTGCGCCGCTAGAGAGATTGTACCGTTGGCATGAACAACAAAGTAATGTCCAGGTGGGCAGACATACACCACTCCCGCCGTGAGTTGTTCCCCATCATGTGCCCAGCGTACCGTCAGCTCCGTTCGTAACTGTAACACTTGTGCTAAAACATTAGTTTCCGAAGGGTTGAGGTGCTGTAGGCAGAGAATCGGAGCAGGAAAGTTCCCAGGCAATCCCGATAGCACCTTGCGAATCGCTGTAACTCCACCAGCCGACGCTGCGATCGCCACAATCGCAATTTTAGATTTCTTATCGTGTCGCTCTCTACGCATCCTGACTACGACATAATAATTTTTACCTAACTACAGACCGTGTAAACACTAAATTTCTTCATCTCCCCTTGCTGTATTTACCAACAACTCAACTTTCTGCTTAACTCGCTGGATTCTCTCCCTAGCCTCTTGAGCTTCTTCTGTAGCTTGTCGAGCTTTCGCCTTAGCCTGCTGAGTTAGCTTTGTGATATTTCTAGCTTCTTCCTTAGCCTGTCGAGCTTCCTCACTATCCAAATGAGCTTCGTGAGCACACCACCTGATTTTTTCATCAAATTGCTGCTCTGACAGTTTTACTTGTTGTTTGTGCCAACCATCAATACTGTTAAACATGAGAAAAGCAAGGGTGTTTTCAGGTAAATTTTCTCGGTATAACACAAGCGTAGTCTATGTAGAATTTTAGAGTACACTATCAAGCGAAAATTTACACAGGAGCAAGAGGAGAGAATTCGAGACAAATCATTTGTAAAGTAGTATTAATACCAATTTGAAAAAAGAATGCGACAGATGGGTAGGGGCACGGCAATGCCCATTGGTGTCAACTTAAGTTAAAAGCCTTATCCCACAAGCGTTTTACCCCACCCCCAACCCCTCCCCTTGCCAAGGGGAGGGGCGGTTTTGGCTTTAGACAAAACCGGGGTGGGGTGACGCGGATCTTTGATGGTAAGTGATTTAATTCAAAATCGCTTTTTGGCAAGGCTTTCACGTTAAGTTGACACGTATGAGCACTGCTGTGCCCCTACGGCAAATGTGGTCTATTTACAGGAAGATGCTGTAAAGGCAAAACAAATGCCCCATGCCCCATGCCCATTAATCATTGCTAATTCTCCCCGCCAAAGAAGCAACAATATATAACAATTGTTCGGGTTCAACGGGTTTAGCAATGTGCATTTGAAATCCTGCTGCTAGGGCCTCTGTTTGCTCTGCGTCTCCAGCATAGGCGGTTAGCGCGGCGGCGGGAATTTGCCCTCCAGCTTCAGCATCCAGCGCCCTCACCTGACGAATCAGATCGTAACCGTCTTGTCCTGGTAAGCCAATGTCAGATAGCAGAACATCGTACCCGTTAGGGTTAGCTATTAAGGTTGATAGCGCTACACTGGCTGATTCAACAGCTGTCACTTCTACTCCGTACTGCTCAAGACTAATGGTAAATAACTGGCGAATATCTGCTTCGTCATCTACAATCAGTACCCGCACACCCGCCAATGATGTAATATTGCCAGTTGGCACTTCTAACTGATCTTGTAAGGCAACCAATTGTCTGGTAATTGGCAGAGAAATTTCTGTTGCTTGAGTTTGCAATGGTAGCCTGACTGTAAAAGTTGCCCCTTGATCTTCACCTTGGCTTTCTGCCTCAACTGTACCACCGTGGAGTTCTACCAAATGATGCACTATCGAAAGCCCCAGCCCTAACCCAGGATTTGAGCGAGATCTGGAGCCATCGGCTTGACGGAAGCGCTCGAAAATATAGGGGAGAAATTCAGGACTAATACCAATCCCTGTGTCGCTCACTTGAATTTGAGCGTGGAAATCACTGTATTCTAGAGCGATCGCAATTCTGCCTCCGGGGGGAGTAAATTTAATCGCATTAGAAAGTAAATTCCACATCACCTGTTGTAAGCGATTCGGATCGCCGTTGATTCTTATGTCTGTAGGCTCTAGCCAAGATTCAATTTGGATATTTTTGGCTTCGGCTGACAGATGCACAACCTCAATCGCGGCTTCAATCACGGGTACAAGCTCAATTGGCTCGGCATCCAGACGCAGCCTACCTGAACTGATGCGGGAAACATCCAACAGATCCCCAATTAGCTTAGCTTGAGTGTTGGCACTGCGTTCAATAGCTTCCAATCCTTGATTAATTATCTCTTGTGCGAGATTTTGCCGCTGTAGCATCTGTGCCCACCCGAGTAAGGAATTGAGTGGGTTGCGTAGTTCGTGAGACAGAATTGATAAAAACTCATCTTTGGCGCGGTTGGCTGTCTCCGCAGCAGCGCGGGCTGACTGTTCTTGAGTGAGTAACTGAGTGCGTTCTGCTTCTAGTTGCTTTTGCTGGGTGATATCCGCAATTACCAAGAGAATCAATTGCATCTCGTCGATTTGCGGCATTCTCCGGGCATTGAGTCGCATGATTTTGTGCCCGATTGACTCGAAGTTATGCTCAACTTCCAAATCTTGAAATGGGGCATTGCTGGGGATAACATCTTCTAAGAGCGATCGCAACTGTGGAATATTCCACTGTCTATTGCCGAGTTCAAAAATTAAACGCTGTTCTGTTTCTGCGGGCATCACTTGGAAGGTTTCGTAGAAACAGCGATTGGCTTTGACTACGCGTAAGTCTAAATCAAGCACCACAATAGATTCCCGCACTGTATCTACAATTGCTTCGGCGTAATCTCTGGATGCTCTTAGCTGTTCGGCGCTGCGTTTGAGAGCGTCAATATCAACCAATACCACCACAGCACCATCAATTTTATTATCTATTGTGCGATAAGGTCGGATACGCATATCATACCAGTGACCTTCATCGTCTTGAACTTCCTGGGTTTTCAGGTTGAGATTGCCAATTACTTCTAAAATTTGTTGCTCTAGATCGGGAATATTCAAGTTGTGATTAATATTACTGATTGGTCGCCCCACATCCGTATTAATCAGGTTAAAAATTCTCCCCGCCACCGGAGTAAAGCGCCGAATTTTTAAATCGCCTCCTAACATGAGAATCGGAATATTAATATTGCTGAGTAAATTCTGCAAATCGTTGGTCACCTGAGTTGACTCAAAATTCCGCCGTTGCAGTTCGTCGTTAATGGTGTTGAGTTCTTCGTTGGTTGCCTGAATTTCTTCTTTAGCAGTTTCTAATTCTTCATTAGTACTTTGCAACTCTTCATTGCTAGAAAGAATTTCTTCGTTAGCAGCTCTGAGGTTTTGATTGGTAGCTTGCTGTTCCTCAATAATTGATTGTAAATATTCTTTAGTAGTTGCTAACTCCTGATTAAGCGCGTTAATCTCCTCAGCTGCCGCTTGTTTTGTCCGTGCAGATTTAATGTTGCGATCGCTAGTTGCCTCTTTTACAGTAATTGTTGGCGATGATATATCTTCAAACAGCACTAAAAAGTAGCGTTCTTCAGCCCGGGGACATTTAAACGGCACAACATCAAACTTAACCAACCTGAGGTGACCGTTGTCTAGAATTTGGATGCCTTCTTTTTGCACTGGCATTTGTCGCTGTTTTGCTTGGTGAATGGCAGTGCGTAATTCTAGCCGCAGTTCTTCTTTTGCCATCTTCAGCAAGTTAAAGCTGGGTCTGCCTGGTGGAGGTTGCAGATAGGGACTAGTCTGGCCGCGAAATTGCAAAATCTCTAGATCGTTGTTAATCACTACACCAACCGGGGCATAGTGATTGATCACAATTCGGTCGGCTGTTGTCTGTATTTCCAGCTCATTCCAAACATTCTCACTCGCTGGTGACTGCGGAGTATTTATTCTTACAGGATAGTTGTTGCTAGCGATCAGATCTATACCCAACCGAGCCGGAGCCATTTTGCGGGTATAAATCTTGGATTTCCTATCCGCAAAAGTAAACAAATCGGAAAACTCCCCGACTGTCTCTGAAGTGCCTAACATCAGAAAGCTATTTGGCTTGAGACCATAATGAAAGACAGGTAGGAGTTTCTTCTGTACGGGGCTGCCCAAATAAATTAGCACATTGCGGCAGGTAATCAAATCCAGGTGAGAAAAAGGTGGATCGGCAATCAGGTTTTGCCGAGCGAAGATACACAACTCCCGCACTGGCTTGCTGATCTGGTAACCACCTTCTACCTGGACAAAGAAGCGCTGTAGACGTTCCGGAGAGACTTCTCCTACCAGGCTGGGCTTGTAGATACCAATCCTAGCTGTTTCAATTGCCGCCTCATTAACATCGGTAGCAAAAATCTGGATCGGTGGATTGATTACCTGATTAGACAAAAACTCTAGCAAGCAAATGGCAATTGAGTAAGCTTCTTGACCGGTTGAACATCCCGCTACCCAAATGCGAATGGGTGAATCTGGCGTGCGATCCTTGGTAATAATCGGAAATACTTTTGTTTTTAAGGCTTCAAAAGATTCCGGATCGCGGAAAAAACTGGTGACAGTAATTAGCACATCTTGATACAACGCCTTTACTTCTGCCGGATTTTCCAGGAGATAGTTGACGTAATCTTCCAATCTTTCAAGCTTGTACAAAATCATCCGCCGCAGGATGCGCCGCTTGAGAGTAGTTTGCTTGTAGTAGTTAAAATCAACTCCTGTAGCAGCCCGTAGCAAACTAAAGATTGTCGAGACAGCATCTCCCGTTGCTGGAGGTAACTCAGGTACCTCAGTTGCTGTTTCTGGTGCCTGGTGCTGGACATAAGGATGACGGCTAAGCTTTGTCAGCTCCTCAGCAATCTCTTGCGGAGTCAGAATAAAATCTACATGACCCGAAGCCACAGCAGTGTTCGGCATACTAGTGACTTTTGCCGATTCCTGGCACTGGGCAAAGGTAATACCACCAGCCCCTTTGATATATTCTAGCCCCTGTGCCCCATCTCCATCAGCCCCGGAAAGCACTATGCCAATTGCTTTGTTTCCCCGCTCCTCTGCTAAAGAGATCAGGAAAGCATCCACTGACATAAAAAACCCGTAGGTACTCCCCCTGGGAGACAGTTTCAGCACTCCCTGAGAAATGGTCATCTTGACATTAGGCGGAATTACATAAACATGATTCGGTTCGACAACCATACCATCCTGCACTTCCACTACAGGCATGTCGGTTGACCGTGAGAGAATCTCACTCAACATACTTTTTTGCTTGGGAGCCAAATGCTGAACCACCACAAATCCCATACCTGTATCATTGGGCAAATGGCTCAGCAATTCTGTGTAAGCTTCCAACCCACCCGCAGAAGCACCCATCCCCACTATGGGAAATAATTCATTCTGATTATTTTGCTGCTCTGCATTCGACGATTTACCAGCAGGGGAATTAGATTGAGATTTTTTAGGAGACCGCCTAGGGTTCATGATGTGAGTTAATACTTTGGGTGTTAGGGATTGAGCAATTAAAACTACAGATGTTGTTACAGCGTATTTCAGGTAAATGAAGTACACGGGTAGTTACGATCAGCTGTACTTCACCACCTTGCAATTTGCTGTAAGTAGGTCGGCGTGAATATTTATCGTTGGGATTAGGCAGGAGGCAGGAGGGAAGAGGGTGTAAGCCTATTTGATTTTTCAAAACATAGTTTTGTTTTTCCACACCGTTCTACTTATGTTTTTTGCAATTTATCAAAGATGAGTCCGATCCATTAGCGGTCTGGAGCTTTAATTCAAAGGCGATGATACAGCAATCCAATGTGATTTCTCAATCACCTGTAGAGGTAGGGAACTCTAAAACTTTTAATAGAAAAAAGAAATCAAAGTATACCTAGCTTTGCAACAATAAAATACAAATCTTATATGTGTTTAAATAAGATGAAACGTTAGCCTAAGTAAACTAAGGTGTAATTTCTCTATCCTAACTCCCTTTGCAATTTCTATTTGATTATCATATCTATAATATTTCCAGTAAATATTACTTGAACAATAAATTTACTGATTCCCTCATCAGGCATAAGTTTGAACTTATACAACTTATTTAGTTCCCTCCCCGCGAGATCGGTAGGGGTAACTCGGTGGGCATACGTGTCAACTTAACGTGAAACCCTTGTTAAAACGTGATTTTGTATTCACTCACTTACCATTACGATCCTCGTCACCCCACCCCAGTTTTGTCTAAAGCCAAAACTTCCCCTCCCCGCCTGCGGGGAGGGGATTAAGGGGTGGGGTAAAACGTATGTGGTATAAGCGTTTGAGCTTAAGTTGACACCAATGGGCATCAGTAAGATAATTTGATATACCAAAAGATTGTGAGTGCCGTGCCCCTACTCATCTGTCGCTTTTTTCAAAATGGTATTACTTACACTTATTCGACTTTATTTTCCGATAGACCAAATTGTGTGTTGTTCAAATCTTTCAAAATCATGTGTTTTTGAGCATCAAAACTAATTACACCTAGTTGTTTCAATTTGCTCATAAATCTTGTAATTGTGACTCTATTAGCACAG
>NZ_MTAW01000143.1 GCF_002154725.1 Nostoc sp. 106C
TCACAAATTTTATAGATTTGCAGATGAGCTTCAGCAATGCGGTGAGCAGCCAAATGTAAAGGAAGGGGAGCATTAGGCAAAGAAGCTAGAGATTGAGCTGTGGCTTGGACAAAAATGTATTTATTAACAGGAATCGACTCACCAAGTCGGTCAGAGCCATTAAAAATCAATTGATGAGCAACCATCTCCAAGCGCCACCGACCCTCAGCTAATTGTGTAGGTTGAGAAATTCTCTGAATCACCAATATCTGCTCAGTTGATTTATTAAAATTATCTAATTGTTTGTGGGAAGTTAAATTATTAATTTCTGCTTGTAATTTTGGCTGAAAATCATCACTTACCAATTGGGAACTAATATCCCAAACAGTCTTTGGCGGTTGTTGCTGTGACCAAGTTAGCATCAAAGTCATAGTTTCACCAACAAAACGCCGAATCGTTTCTGGATAACGTGCTAAATTCTCCTGGGGGTCGACTGTAATCGCACGACCATCAATCAGTTGTACCAAACTTTGCAATGTAGTTTGCTGATTTAACTGCTGCAAGATATTCCAATGAAACATCAATACTAGCAAAGTCAACACATGTAACCCTAATGTACCTACTGCAAACAGTGGTAAGATACTCGTTTTCTTATTTTCTGATTTAAGTAGTTGCATTATTTATCTGATAAAGTTTCCAGATTTTTGTTCAGTCAAACATTGATTAGATTTAGCACCACTCGAGTTATCATAAGCATCTAACAAACATAAATTTCGCATTTCATAAATCTCCAATCTCTCAGCACGCACCGCATAAATCGCTTTTTGTAAAACCGTGGTTTGATCTGCTTGCGGATAATCAAAATAATCGATTGCACGCACCAACAAATCTTTATTAAAAGGCACAATCAATCTTTTGCCATCAGCTTGTTTATTTTGAATCAAGTCAGCCACCATCCCCACCTCCCATTTACCAGGTGCAATTTGTTTTGGTGGATAAACCCGTTTAATAATTAATTGTCCAGAAATAATTTGTTGGGGATTATTCGCGAACACTTCTGCTGGTGTCATATCCGCAATTTGGCTAATAAAACCCTTACGAAAATCTTCAGCAAAGCCAAAACTAGCTACCCAACTACTAGTAGTTACTTTTTGACTGCCACCAGATGGTGTTTTAATTAATATTCCCAAGTCTGGTTTCGGTTTACTCACCTCTTCAATAGTTTGTGGTGGTATTGTTCCTGACCAGTTAAATATTGATGACATCGTTTTACTAACAAATTGGCGAATCATCTCTGGATCTCGCGCTAAATCATCAGTAGAACTAACAGCTTGACCATCAACCATCTGCACAAAATTCGGCTGTTTTCGCAAACTCAGCTGGCGAATATTCAAACCTTGAAATATCAAAAACAGCAACACTAATAGATGCAATCCAAATGTCGAGATCGCAAAAGTTGTTAACAGACTAACCTGAGGTTTTTTCTTCTCTAATAACCTTACCATCTACACCCTCTGTTTTACCCAAGAAGCTGTATTCCCAATCGCATTAAAAACCGCAAATCCGCCAGCCGCCGCCACTAATAAAGATAAAATTGGTGCCAATATCCCCAAAAAAATCATGAACCACATTAAATCCGGATCGGCATTGACATCTTGTGCTGGACCATTAACTATGACTGCGGCAGTTAAAACAGCAATAATATTGAATGAAATCTTGGCAATTCCTACCGATATAAACCCAGTCAGCCAAGCAAAAATTGGTTTACCCGCTACAGGTAGTAAAGACCCACCTACCGCTAACGGTCCTAAAGCTGCTATCAGTAACATCGTCGCCTCCATGAGATTTTGGAAAGCATATTGTAATGAAACTAAAAAGTTTTTTATACTAGTTTGGACTGTCGAACCTAACAAAGCATTAAATGAAGTTTCGGAAATATTTCCTGTACCATAACTAATCTGATTTACTTTATTTTCTAACCGTTCAATCCAGGTTTTATTTCCATATAAATTTTTATATTCTTGCCAAAGGTTATTAATTTTTGCCGTCGCTTTAGCAAAGCATTGAGATTGTTGTTCACCACTCAAAGATTGACAAGGACGTAGTAAAGAACCCGCTACATCTTCTGCCACACTCATGTTCAGCGCTTGCTGATAAACGGAATTCGCATCTGCTGTGGTCACTACCTGCTGATTCACAGAATTAATAAAGTTGCGTACTCCAAAAGTTAAGCTAGAAAGAATACTGCCATCTCCAGAATTAGTTAACAGAATCACCACTAAAAACGGCCAGATCATCGATGATATCGGTCGAGAGTATTCACTTTCTAAAACATCTTTCAACCATTGGAGGAGGAAAAATAATAAAGTTCCCACTGCAAAAAATATTCCCAGATTTGTTAAGGCACCATATATATTTTCACTGGGATTTTTCTGTAATAACTCTAGCCATTGATTCTCCCAACTTTCGGCAATACTTTTGGCAGTTGTCGCGCCATTCCCGAGAATATCGTTGATGCCTGTATCCGCAGGAATTTGGAGGATATAAAAATTATTTGACCTTGGCATTGGCGGTTAATTATTCTCCTTCCTCCCAAACAAATCCATTTGCGAAGTTGTACGTAAAAGCCGCGCAGCTTCCGCTGAAGAATCTACTCTCTTGGCACGATTATTCTCTTCCATTTGTTGAGAAATATTTGCCAAATTTAAATTAGAATATTGCAAAAAGTGATTGGTCTGCATTGTTTGCGCTAATGTTTCCCCGACAATTTTAGATTGCTGACTTTGAATTTTGATATTTTGGAGTTGTAAATCAGATTGACCAGTATTTAGTAACGCACCTAAACCCGGAATACTACTAGCACTCAGTTGACCTATTTGTTGTTGAATATCATTGAGAAAATTTTGATGGCTATTGTCAGCTGATTGCGCTATTTGAGCAATATTGTCTAGTGTTTCTTTTGTAGCTTGTAACTTAATTTTTGTTCTAATTTGTCCGTTCTTTCCCAAAACACTCGCTACCGAACTGCGCGTAATTAGCCGATTGATTTCATTATTAGCTGTTGTCGACTTGAGTACCGAATTATTATCGAATTTATCTGAAATTGAATTGAGGACAATCACATCACCCAGCCGTTCACCTGCCGCAACTGGATTAGGTACATTTAATTCTCCTGTAGCTTCATTGAGTGCATTTTGAGATTGCAGTTCTACAGGCTTTAAAGTTTCACTCAAATTATTTTTAAGATAGTTTTGTAAGTCTCCAGAATAGGATTGAAAATCAGCTAAAACCTCGCCTAATTGTGCCATTGCTGGCATTGTTATCAGCAATCCTAAACCTAAAGTAAGAATCAGCGTTTTTCGCATAATTTCCTTCCCTAAAATTCTTGATGATATTTCCTTGTGCCTTCTGCTTTATGCATAATTAACTTCCGCGTAATGAAGCCACTAATTGACGTGCAAATACAGAAATTGCTTCATATTTATCACGATGTTGTTGCATTGCTTGTTGACGTGCAGATTGTTCGTGGGGATTATTAGCAACTACAGCCAGCTGTTCGTAACCGGGATAATAGCGACAGAAAGTATAAGTTCCGTTATCATCTAGCAACCATTGACTATAAATACCCTCTTTGCGCGGGAAGAAGCTTTCTGTGGCATTACGTGCAATAATTTCCTTGGGATATTTCAAGATGTCGACAAAGCTATCTACCGCTACTGGTTGAATGCGTCCAATTAATCTGGTGGTAAGGTTTTGCAAAATTTTCGATGCCGCTTTGGATTTGGCAATGGTATCGGGGTCTTGTGCAGATAAAATGACGCGAATTCCGGCTTTCGCACCGTTCGCACAAATTCTACCTACCAAGTTGGCGATTTGCTCAAATTCAAACAGAATTGGTGCTTCGTCAATAAAGAAAATCGAGGCGGGACTGCTAAGTGCGCGACGCAAGGCGGCGGAGTAAGCACTCAAGGAGAGTACAGCTGCATCTTCACTATCAGATAAATTTCGCAGTGCAAATACTAACAGTTTGGCATCAGTGCGAAAGCTTGATGGTGCGGAAATTGCTTGTCCTACACGGCTAGATAGCCAAAACCGCAAGCGTAGCTGAATTTGACTCAACGCATCTTCAACTCTGCTACTTACTGAATCGAGTTGTAGATGTTCTTCAGAACAGAAATTTAAGAAATCTTTGAGTGTGGGGGTTTTTTGCCAAGCTGGAGAACCAAAACCACAAGCCATTGCTTCGCTATAGCGCTGTTGGATATGGCGATCGCGAAAAAATGCTGTTAGTGCTAAGTTAATTAAAGAGCGTACAGTTTGCCCTAGGAGTTGGTTTTCTGTGGATGACCCCAATACCATTGTCATCAGCGCTGATTCCAAGAAGGCGGTATAATCAAGCATCCGGTCTCGTTGTTCTTCTGCACTTAACTGACGCAAATCAGGCTGTTCAAATAAGTTATTCGATTGTTTAGAAATATCAAAATAAGCGCCATTCTCCCCCATAAACTCTGTGTAGTCTGTGAAGGTAGATGTGCCATCGGGTTTGGGAAAATCTAAGGCGACAACTGGAATATTATGGGCTAATGCTTGAGTTAAAATCCCTGATACTAACACTGATTTTCCGGCTCGAGTTGTGGCAAATAGTGCTAAATTTTTGTGTTGAGTAAATAAATCCAAATGCACAGGTGTACCGCCTTCGGCGGCAATTAATTCAAAGCCTTGACTATCACCTTTTCTAGTTAATACCAAAGGCATTAATCCGGGAACTTCACTAGTTAAATATAACTGTCGCCGATTAAAGGGTGTGACTAATAAACCTTCCCAGACTATCGGTAAAGATTGCAGCCAGATTTTCCAAGCATATTCTGTTTCTCGAATTACCTTGGCTGGACGTTGAAAACAGTTTTCGATATATCTTGTGGCTTCATCTAATTGCTCAACGCTGGAACGATGTACAAACATCGCTATACTTGTATATATCGGTACGGCTCCTTCATACAATTGCTCTTGGGCAGCTACCGATTTTTTTAATTTTAATTGCGCATTCACATCAATTGTTCGACTCTTTTCTTGAGCCATGATTGCTGTCATATTCGACTGCTTCAAGACTCGTTGTAAGGTAGTTTTTACTAACGCGGGATTTGCCGCAGTTAGCTGACAAAAAATCTCTGTATCTACTACTGTTTCTCTTGATAGTAGTTCCCAGAGATAGCGCAATTGCGAAGATTTATTTCCCCAACCTCCGGGTTTTTCTAGAAATGTTAGCGCTCCAATATAGCGATTGTTAACATTCACCCAACGGCGGTCTGCGCAAGGAACACCAGACTCCATCAATAAAGTTGTACTGTGAATATTGTCTACTAAAAGTTTGGTACTAGCTAGGTCTGAATAAACTTGTTCTTGTAGCCCATTTTCATCTAATGTCAGTAATTGGGGAATATCTATGGGTGGTGTATCGTTAAATCTTCGCCAAATTTCTCCCCAGAGTTGTGTGGCTGTTAATGGCTTAATATCTAAGCCCATTTTGTTAGATAAAAGTTGTTCCCAACGGCTAAAACCTTGCTTATATGCGTTGGTAATTACTGTTTCTAGCCGCTGGTTTTCTACTTCAGCTATATCTCCTTTAAATTTCAACCACCAGGTTTCGGTTCTGGCTAATAGCTTCTCGATTAAATCATCGGCATTGGCGGCATTTGGTTCGACTGTGTAAGTTACATAAATCCGCAGAAATTTCGGTTTCCGAATGCCGGAGTTTGTCAGTTCTTTGGCTCTGGCTCTTTCTGCCATCAACAAGTATTTGATATCTCGTGATGACGTACTCTTCGCTAATGCTGTTAGTTCTTGTTGTCGTTGTTTGTCGTCAATAAAAGACCCTAAATGCAGTGTCATTTTTTCACCGCTAGGGATGTCTTTTAACCCGGCTTCTATGTTGTCAAAAATGGTATCAATTTCTTCGGCTCTGAGGGTGCTATGAATCCCACGACAATCAAAACCAAAAACAAAGCAAAATCTGTCTTTTTGGGTGCCTTTGGTGAGAATATACGCGCCGATATCACGTCTATTGAATGAGACGCGCAGCATTGTTGCTAAGTGTAAGGCGTCTTCAAATGGTGTTAACCTTGTGTTGCCGACGGCGGTAGCGATGCTTTGTTTTCCGATTTTTTGCTTCATGATTTACTATTAGCAAGCTTTGATAACGCGCAAAGCCTCTTGTCCATGTAGGAACACCGATAAATTTACTTAAGAAACTCCAACTTCTCCCACCAGTTAATATCCACCAGGTTGCCATTCCCCAACCTGCTATTAGCACTGTCCATAACCATTTTTTAAATTCGTCTGCGAACAGTCCGCCAAAGATGCCGTTGATGATGAAGTAGGCGCACAGGGCGATGACTGTCCACGGTAAGATTTGATCTGCTGGTAATGGCCCTAGTGATGGTTGGCTGCCTAATATTTGATTGACTGGTCGAAAGTCTTTGTCTGGTTCAGTAGTCATTACAAAGCGCTCAATTATTTATTCCCGCTACCAATGACAAACCCTGTTAATACATCCGCAATTGTGACTGCAACCACAACTAATAAGGGTGTTCTGGCGATATTTTGCCAATCTTCGTCTTTGCGCACGGCGTTGACTACTCCAATTAAGGCGACTGCGATATAAAGTAGGTATAGTGCCCGCAAAACGTTGAATACTAATCCTACGGCTGCTTGGGTGTTGCTGTTGGTGTTTGAACCCGATGTGAGTGTGTTTTGGAAGAAGTCTTCCGCTTTTTTGAAGAATTGTGCTTGTGCTGGCGCGGCGAAGTAGTCTAGCCAGAATATGCTCAACAGTGTCACTACGGCGATGATTTGCACTATGATTAATTTTCGCTTTGGTATCTCTAATTGCTGCCCAATTCTCTGGGTTATGATTGCGATTAAGCTTCCCATTAATAGGCAAAATAGCAGCACTGGGCTTTTTAGGCTGATCACGCTCACTAATACTCCACACGCTACCATCATTGGTATTGTTTCAAT
>NZ_MTAW01000024.1 GCF_002154725.1 Nostoc sp. 106C
CTTCTTAGTCTTTCCCAACTTAGTTGGGGATACCGCGTTAACTGTCACGGCGCACGCATTTTGAGATGTCAGCATCTAAGACCCATTTTGGTTTTTGTTTGATGCTGTTGTATATTGCTTCGATTGTGTCATGGGCAGAACGTCCTGGTCTAAAGCCATAGCTATTAGGTTCAAACTTCGCTTCCCATTCTGGTTCTAAAGCCAGTTTGACAAGCGATTGAGTTGCCCTATCTTGCATTGTCGGTATCCCCAATGGTCTTTTCTCATCCGTTCCGGGCTTGGGAATCCAGACCCTTCTGGTTGATTTCGTTTTGCTGGTTAACTTTAGGTTTGATGCCAAGAGCAATCTTGCTTTTGGTGCCAGGGATTTTACTCCATCGACCCCTGCTGTTTTCTTCCCTCGGTTATCCTGGGTGACTTTGCGTACAGCTAGTACTTTTGCTGACCAAGACCTCATCAAAGTCTTCTGGAGTTTGCGAACTGCCTTAGTATCACCACGCTGGGAGGCTCGGAAAATTCTTTTCTGAAGCTTGAAAACTCGACGCTCTAGCTTTTGCCAGGGTATCGTGTTCCATTCCACCATCTGATTTCTCAGTGTTTTAGACATATATACTTCCTATTTGGACTTTTCCTTTCACACCATCGTGAGTACGTCAGCATATCTTGACCATTACAGTCAAGCTTTCGCTTCTTACTCAATCTCTTCCATTACCGCATCCGGTTAGCACCTACTCTGAGTATTCGACCTCTCAGAGAGCTAGTAATGGGTTACTTCGTTCCGAATGACAATTCTAAGTATCTTTAGAGCGATGCTTTTCACCGGGTTTATTGGGAGTGCTTACTGGTCGTAGGTTCACCGCCAGCCCCTATCCTTACCCTTTTTGGGTGTAGTGTATCAGCCTGATTTCACTACTTCAGAAGTAAACGATGATTCGGTCACATCTTCAAGCCAAGGCTTTACTCATGGATACTTTGCTCGTTGGACACCGATTTAGGCTATCAGTGGAGCCATCTTTCATCCCCGCTTTACAGATTGATGGCTAGTCGCTACCGTAGGGGAAGTGCTTTCACTCCTGCACTTGGAGGGTAGGTTTTTCACCTACATTGTCATTCAGTTGTCAAGGTTCAGAATAAGAACCTTGCGGCTAATCCCTCAAAGCCTTTTATGAGCCTTGATTTCTAGCCAACGAATCGCACGAACCATATTCCATTGCGATCGCTCTATTAGAAGCAGGATTGACAGCTGCAAAAGTTCACATTGATGCCGTTGATATTAGCAAACAGTGTCTGGTGAAGGCTCAACGGGCAATCTACGATCAGTACTCGTTTCGAGGTAATAGCCTTTCCTTTCAAGGGCAGTATTTTCAGCCAACTGATTCAGGATACCGCCTACGGGAAGTTGATGGCTATGTTCTCCTTGGTCAGGATTTAGTCCGTTCTATTGCCAAGGTATTTTCCAGTGGACAAGCCAGCCAAGTCAATCACTCTGCTCGTCAAGCACTTAGCAAAACCTACAAACGGGTGTTGGTTGTGGATGATTCGATTACTGTCCGGGAAATGGAACGCAAACTTTGGAAAACAATGGTTACAAAGTTGAGGTTGCAGTTAATCTGAACTTCCCCCTTTGACAAAATTCGTGTGCAATGCATAGCAAGGGTTGCAAGG
>NZ_MTAW01000146.1 GCF_002154725.1 Nostoc sp. 106C
TCTATGCCCTATCCCTTATGCAGCAACCTTTATAGGTAGGTTGTCACCCTCTGAGCTTCAAAACTCTCTATAGAGGCATTTAGCGTCTGGTAGACACCCAAAACTTTACTCTATAAACTCTTTTCTCTTACCACTCAGTACTCACAACTCAGCCCTTAAGTTTTAAACTGCTTCTGTATTCTTTTCTCCCGTACGAATCCGAACAACTTGCTCAACAGGCGAGATGAAGATTTTACCATCACCAATTTCACCAGTGCGGGCAGCAGCAATAATTTTGTCTACCACCATATCAACTTGGTTGTCGTCAACAACAATTTCTACTTTGAGTTTTTGCAGAAACTCGACGGTGTACTCAGAACCCCGATAGCGTTCTGTTTGACCTTTTTGTCTGCCAAAGCCTCTCACTTCAGAAACTGTCATGCCGACAATACCAGCATTGACCAAGGCAATTTTTACTTCATCAAGCTTAAATGGGCGGATAATTGCTTCTACTTTTTTCATTTATTGGACTCCTTGCTTCTACTAGCTTCGTTTATCTATCTAACCAGATCCCTTGTCTGACGCTTTAACTAGTAGAACTATTTTAAAAACATCTGTAATAATTTACGACTTTAGATGACCTGTGGGAACAGCTGTGAAATTAGCAGCGCCAAGTGTTACTCATTCAATAGTCTGTGAGATTCTGACATCAGAAAACCGCCATCCATTAAGTATAGAAATATGTATGTTTTATAAATAAAAAATAGGTAAATTCCCTGATTCAGTACTTCTTTGGGATTTTGAGAGGGAAATTGTCCGAGAATCTTCAAATTACAGCCGCAACACAAAGAGTTTTGACTAGCGACTTTGATGTTCAAACAGGGGACGCACAACTAAATACCCAGCACTAAAAGCAGCCAGCATAATTAACAAAATGGTAATCACTAACCACCAGCCGCTGACTTCTTTAGGCTCTGGTTCAGTAGAACCATAATATCTCACTTCCTGCTCTTCTATGAAAACTGGGTGCGGTATCGGGGACATCATTTCCATTGCAGGGACAGAGACTGGTGAATGGCGGCTTTTACTGTGTGGAACTTCAGAGACAGCAGGTGGACGCGGACGTGAAACTTGTTGACGTGGACGTACTGTTGCGGCGGTTGGTTGGGCGGCAGTTTTCTTCTCAGTGGATGTACGGGGTGGGTCGCTAGGCATAGTAGGTGGCTGTGCTGAAAAATCCACTAACTTTTGCAATCGTAAACAAGACTGAATGAGTTTAGTCATTTCTTGGCGTAGCAGTTGATTTTCTTGGGTTAGTTGCTGATTTTTAGCTGTGAGTGCATCTAACTTTGCTTGTGCTGTTTGTAACTCAGCTCCTAATTCCCGATAGACAGACAGTGGTACAGATGGGGGATAGGCTGGAGCCGTTGGTGTAGGCGGATGGTTGTAAATGGGATTTGTGCTTGCTTGCATAGGTGGCTTGGTATGAAAAATTAAAGTAATTTATTGTTTTAGAGATAGTAACAGAGATAATCAATCTTGAAACTATGCCCAAGAATAATAGAAAAATGCTGACAGAGCAAAGACTTTTTATTTACATTATGAAATAAGTACATATAACCAATCTCAAACTGCATTGCCATTTGAATATAGCTTCAGCGATTGAGCGATTCGATGAAGGCGAGTTCCAGCCTAGGTTAATTTCGCAGCAGAGGGAAGAAGTGTCCCACAGGACCTTGTCCTTTACCAATATCGAGGGCGTAAGTAAGTGCAGTTGTAACATAGTCCTTGGCCTGCTGCACTGCTGTTAATAGGTCTTTTTTCTGAGCCAGATTAGCTGCGATCGCAGCTGATAAAGTACAACCAGTACCGTGAGTATTTTTTGTCTCTACTAGCTTGGTTGTCAAAGTTTCTAACTTTTGCCCATCAAACCAGATATCAACACCGCGCAAATTTCCCTGCATACCTCCACCTTTAACTAAAACAGCTTTAGCCCCTAATTTTTGATGAATAATTTGGGCTGCTGCTCGCATATCATCAAGGGAATTAATCGATAATCCACTCATAATTTGAGCTTCATAGCGGTTTGGCGTCACAATAGTTGCCAAGGGGATTAACGCATGGCACAGAGTCTGTACTGCGTCATCATCAATCAATTGTGCTCCTGTTCGTGACACCATTACTGGATCGACTACTAAGTTAGCGATTTTCCAAGCCTTTACTTGCTGAGCAACAGCCAAGATAATTTCTTGGTTGAGCAACATTCCTGTTTTCGCAGCTTGTATTCCAATATCCTCAACTACTGCCTGAATTTGCGCCACCACAGCCTCAGTTGGTATCGCATCTACTCGCGTTACTCCCAAAGTATTTTGCGCCGTGATGCAGGTGATAGCACTAGTTCCATGAACACAGTGAAAGGCAAAGGTACGTAAATCAGTTTGAATGCCCGCACCACCACCACTATCCGAGCCAGCAATGGTTAATGCAACAGGTGTCCTTGAGTTTGTAACAGCGTTCATCTAAATTAATCTTTTGGCTAAGCTGACTGTTAACACTTATCACAATCACCAGCCATCTTGAGATATTTAAAATATCTTGGCAACCCCCAGTACCTTAATTCCTATTTTTCAGAGAGCAACTAGGAATCATGGCTCTTTGAGTGCACATTTTTTAATGCTTCCTGTAAATACTTACCCCATTCAACTGCTAAAGGAATCTCTGTAAAAGGAACACGGACTGAGTTAGCAGATTCGGGAAAGATAAATTGTAATTCAATCTTACGCCCTTTCTCTGGTGCTTCACTTAATTCTACTAATCCGTCATCTACTAAAAGATTTATTTTTTGAACCTCAAATAAAGAAAAGGTTTCAAGTTTGATCGGTCCTTTTGGCGTGGGTTTTCCCCAAGTTATATTGTTGCCTTTTTGACCTAACACTGCATAAATATCATATTTAGCGCGTTCAAATTGCTCTGCCCAAGCGCGGTAAGCCTCAACTTTTTGATACTCCTTTGAGCCTTGCCAAGCCAACCAGAAAAACATGACTAACAGAGGCAACCATAAAAGACCATGTTCCATAGTTTCAACAGTCCTGAGTGCTGATACAAAGTTTTAACTAAAGTGCAAAATACACCAACAAGGGACAGAGATAAGTTATGGTAGTGAGCAACTGGCAAAAAGCGGTGATGAGTTTATATGAGAAGGCTTATATTATTTTGCTTGTTTGTCATTGGGTTAGGGGCTGCTGTGTTTGGTTTCCTAAATTTTCAGGGACTGGCAGCCAAAGGTGAGTTTGAGACGATTCTGCTTGATTTTCGGGAAGATATACCCAAAGAGGTAGTAGAAAAAGATTTGCAAGTGATCGCTCAACAATATCAAGTTACACCCCAATTGGATAATAAATTTTCGGCGAAAGATAATGTGTATATTATCAAAGGCGATCGCCAACGGCTGAAAGAACTGCAAAAATCGCAATTCAAGTCAGCTACAGAATTTATCGAGCCAAATTATATTTACAAAAAGATTCCCCAACCAGGTGAAGTTGCTTTTTTGGGAGAATTTTTAAAACCCAACGCAGATGAAGAGGAAGTTACCCCTTCATTAACTGGCCCCAACGACCAGTATTACAGCAAGCAGTGGAACTTCCACAACATCAACATTGAAGGCGCGTGGAGTCAAACTAAAGGCAGTGGCATTACGGTTGCTGTCATCGACACTGGTATTACTCGCGTCCGGGACTTGTATGAGACGAAATTTGTCAAAGGCTACGATTTCGTTAACGATCGGGAAGAAGCCACGGATGATAACGGGCATGGCACCCATGTTGCAGGTACTATAGCTCAAGCTACCAATAACAAATATGGTGTAGCTGGCATTGCCTATGAAGCCAATCTCATGCCATTGAAAGTCCTAAATGATTATGGTGGTGGGACTGTTGCCGATATTGCCGAAGCTATTAAATTTGCTGCCGATAAAGGCGCAGATGTAATTAATATGAGCTTGGGTGGTGGCGGTGAAAGTCAGTTAATGAAGGAAGCCATTAACTATGCCCACAATAAAGGTGTTGTGATTGTGGCAGCAGCTGGTAATGAGAATGCTAATGGGGCCAGCTATCCAGCTCGTTATCCTCATGTCATCGGCGTTTCGGCATTTGGCCCCGATGGAGAAAAAGCTCCTTACTCTAACTTTGGTGCTGGGGTAGATATCTCCGCCCCTGGTGGTAGTGATGCTGGTAAGATTCTGCAAGAGACAATCAACGAAAAGGGTGAAGGAGTGTTTCTTGGCTTCCAAGGTACAAGTATGGCATCTCCCCACGTTGCTGGTGTCGCTGCACTCATCAAAGCTAAAGGCGTTACAGATCCCGATGAAGTTTTGCAAGTCCTCAAACAATCTTCACGAGTTATCCAAGACGATGGTTTGAATTACTATGGTGCTGGGCAACTCAATGCCGAAGCAGCAGTGAAACTTGCCACTGAAGGTCAAATTAGTTTCTCTGACTTCTTCCGTTGGTTAAGAGATAACGGCTATCTCAACCCTGGATTTTGGATTGATGGCGGTGCTGTAGCCCTATTACCCAAGATTTTGATGGTAGTAGGTTCATATCTACTAGCTTGGTTTTTACGAGTTTACTTTCCCTTTACTTGGAGTTGGTCTTTATCCAGTGGTTTAATTGCTGGTAGTTCTGGACTATTCTTCCTCAAGGGATTCTATATTTTCGACCTTCCTCAGTGGCCTTTCCGGCTTTTGGGCAGTTCCATTCCTGAATTAGGGAACACTCTCCAAGGAACCAATGCTTTAAATCCTTTATTTGCCAGCGTGCTCATTCCTATTGTTCTGGTTGCATTGCTGCTGGGACATCCTAGCGGCAAATGGTTTGCAATTGGTTCAACCCTTGGTGTAGCTGCGTGTTTAACAGTGAGTGCAGTTTACGATCCTACAGTTTGGGGATTGGGCAGCAGTTACTTGGCACGTGTCTTCCTGATAGCTAATGCCCTACTCTGTTATGGATTAGCTCGTTTAGCGTTGAAAAATGAAAGACAAGTAGCTTAAGTTAAGAGGGGAAGCAGGGAGATACAGGTGAACAATTATTACTGCTCCTCATCTCCCTCATTCCTTTAAAAATCAGCACTTAACACTCAGAAATAATATGAGCACTACAGTTACAGGCACTATCCAACACCGTGATATTGGTACTGGTGCATGGGCATTAGTTACCGATGATGGTGTTACTTATGAAATACCTAGAAGTGTAGACAAAAAACTACTCAAAGAAGGGCAAAAAGCAAAAGTTACAGGACAGGTGCGTGAAGATGTTATGACTACTGCCATGATTGGCCCTGTCCTGGAAGTAAAATCTTTTGAGGTAGTCAGTTCTGACTAGCTGTGGAATTTAAAACTTCTTGTAAACGACTTCTAAACTCTCCTTTGGGATGACCTCCTTTGACCTCACCTATAATCTGAAAGTCTCCTTCGGGAGAATCACAGATAATGTAAGTAGGCCATCCCATCTCTGATTTATCAGGATATTGGGTTAACAAGATTTTGCGATACTTGCGGTAAGTAGCTGTATCCTGCATTTTGACATCAATAAATTGCAAACTCAGTTCTTCAGCCACTTTTTTGTCATAAAAAGACATTTTGTGGCAAATGCCGCATTCTTCTGAGGAGAACTTAATTACCGCTAAATTCATCTGACCTGCGACTCTCTGGATATAGGCAAACTATTCTAGTATAAAACATTCAAGATCAGCATATTGCTGAAGCATATAGAAAAGTAGCAACATAAAAGTTGCGAGACTCGAGAAGTTGTGTAAAACTGAGAAGACATTTATCCACCAATGTTAAATAAGGAACATGCCTAGCAAAGCAACGTCTTACTAGACTAAAAGCTCCTTCCAACTGGTAGATAAAGCTATGTTGTGGTAATTCCCCAAGAAAAACTATAGAAAAATTATTAAAATTTTTGGCAAATATACAATGGAATAACTATCGCATGAGCCTTCTAGCCTATAAAAGGGTAAAACTTAGTCAGGGAAAGGCTATCGAGAGCTAAGAAAAACAATGATAAGATAGAGTTAATTAAAATTGAGTTTGGTTAAGTGATCGCTGATCTGCAATATCAAAAACTAATTTTGTAGGACAGTAGCATTGATGTTAATAACACATTTGTTGTGTTATAATATTTTCCTCAGCATCTAATCAGTGGGTAGCTAAATCAAAAGTATCTCCTCAGAAAAAATCCCTACTAAGTACTAGGCTACTAAATCGACTAAGGGAGTTAGTTATCAGGGTCTCTACCAATTTATTTTTTCCATGTTAAGTACAATCTTCAGGATAAATTTATCTAAAAGGATATTGTTGTTTTTGTAAGAATTAAAAAACCTAGTCGGTTTGAGCCAACTAGGGGAGTTAGTTATCAGGGTGCATCTACCATTTAACTGTTCTCGCAGAAATTGAGCCGATCCGGATAAAATTGTCACACAAGAGGTGGTTAGCAGTTAAACAGAAAAAATCTTTAATGTTGGTAGCCATCCCGGGGAGTGCATTATCAGGGTGTATCTACTAATTTTTGTATTCTCAATGCTTACACTGCAATCCAGCTAAAATTTATTACATAAATGTAGCTAGTGGTTAACCAAAAAAACCCTAGTGGTGTCAGCCAACTAGGGGAGTAGATTGTTAAGGTACACTTATTACTTAACTATGCTTAGGGTAATCACTAGAATCTGGATAAAATTAGGACGCAGGGAGTAGCCAGCATTAACCAGAAAAAACCCCTAGTGGTGGCAGCCAACTAGGGGAGTTAGTTATCAGGGTGCATCTACTACTTAACTATTCTCAGTGCAACTACTATAATCCGGATAAAATTCTCATCGACGTGTGTTAGTGGTAACAATAAAAAATCCCCCAGTCGGTTTGAGCCAACTAGGGGAGTTAGTTATCAGGGTGCATCTACCATTTAACTGTTC
>NZ_MTAW01000159.1 GCF_002154725.1 Nostoc sp. 106C
GAGCAGAGTTGTAGAATTTAAGTGCCTGCTGCTTGTCTCCTAATGAGTGGTAGACTAAGCCAATATTGTTGAGGGTTATTGCTTCCCCTGCTTTATCCCCCACCTCCTTACTCAAAGGCAGAGCAGAGTTGTAGAATTTAAGTGCCTGCTGCTTATCTCCTAATGAGGAGTAGACACCGCCAATATTGTTGAGTGTTCTTGCTTCCCCTGCTTTATCCCCCACCTCCTTTTTCAAAGGCAGAGCAGAGTTGTAGAATTTAAGTGCCTGCTGCTTGTCTCCTAATGAGTGGTAGACTAAGCCAATATTGTTGAGGGTTATTGCTTCCCCTGCTTTATCCCCCACCTCCTTACTCAAAGGCAGAGCAGAGTTGTAAAATTTAAGTGCCTGCTGCTTGTCTCCTAATGACGAGTAGACACCGCCAATATTGTTGAGTGTTCTTGCTTCCCCTGCTTTATCCCCCACCTCCTTTCTCAAAGGCAGAGCAGAGTTGTAGAATTTGAGAGCCTGCTGCTTGTCTCCTAATGAGTCGTAGACTAAGCCAATATTGTTGAGGGTTATTGCTTCCCCTGCTTTATCCCCTACCTCCTTTCTCAAAGGCAGAGCAGAGTTGTAGAATTTGAGAGCCTGCTGCTTGTCTCCTAATGAGTCGTAGACTAAGCCAATATTGTTAAGGGTAATAGCAAGCCATTTTTTATCCCCTGCCTTTTGCCACAATATTACTGCTTCTTGCCATTTTTCTATTGCCTGTCGCCGTGATTCTGCTGTACCTTGTTTGTAAAGCGCCCACCCCTCATCAAAGACTTTTTTTGCTGCGGCGCGGGTAGCATCTTGCTCGGTTGTGGTTGGCTGCTGTGCAATTTGCGTTTGTTTAAATGTGGCTTTTGCCCCCACTGACTCGGATAATAAGACGACACTCAGTAAGCAGGTTAAAGTGTAAAGCTTAAACTTGGGTTTTAGATATGTGAAGATATTGCTTTTTATGCTTTTATTGTTCATATTTAAGTTGGTAATTATGCAAAGCAAAATTTTTACCGCATTCATGCAGCGTGCAGCAATAAATTATTGAATTACTATCAGAATATATATAGAGCTAGATGAGATTTAAACCTCGTCCATTTTGAAACCTGGAGTAGTGCGGGCATCTTGCCCGCTACTACCAGCAAAGAGCATCTTGCCCGCTACTACCAGCAGGGAGCAAGATGCTCCCACTACTTTTAAAACTATGGTTTTTAAAATAGATGTGGTTTAGCTTACAGCTTGCATGAAAATTAGATAAGGCTGGTTTCAGTTTTTGCAACAAAATTGAGAGAATGTGTCTGTTCATGAATGTTTTTCCTCGCTTCCTTTATATTTATTTCAGAGGTGTGAGGACTTATGCAGTTTTCAGATCTTGTTACCACATTTATCGTAGGGGTACGGCACCGATAAAATATCTAACAAGCTGAAAGTTTTCTGATGCTGTGCCCCTACCTACCCATGTGTGTATTTTTGTAGCTCACATTTAGTAGGTGCGATAACATTGTCATTTGATGCAATTCAATTGCAAGTTGATGCAATGGAATAAGTACTTATGCAAAAATATTTATGTCATTGCGAATGAAGTGAAGCAATCCCAAATCCTTGTGGTTGCTTCGTTTCGCTTCGCTACACTCACAATGACAATGTATATTTAATTTTGCATGACTACTTAACAGAGCGATGCATAAAATTGCAGGGCAATGTAATTCAATTGCAGACCGATGCGCTCGCATTATTACGCGATACAAGCAAATTGCCAGTAGCCAGTAGGGTATATTATTGCTGAGGATACGGCACTAGTGCTGTTTAGTGATTTTGTAATTAATCTCGTAAAACCAAAAACTAGTATTAGTTTGAACATCTCTCGAATTCCAAAGCTCTCTCCTTTTCCCCTAAAGCCTCGTAAACTTTCTTGATATTATTGAGGGTAGTAGCTTCCCCACCCTTGTCGCCCACCGCACAATAGAGTGGCAGTGCATTGTTGTAATATTCTAATGCTTTCTGCTTTTCCTCTAATGCGTCGTAAACTGCGCCGATATTATTGAGGATAGTAGCTTCCACAAGCTTGTCGCCCACCGCCCGAATTATTGGTAGTGCATTGTTGTAAAATTCCAAAGCTTTCTGCTTTTCATCTAAATCGTTGTAAACTCTGCCAAAACCAAGCAGAATAATAGCTTGCCATTGTTTATCTCCTACCTTTTGCCACAACATCAGCGCTTGCTGCCATTTTTCTATTGCCTGCTTCAGTGATTCTGCTGTACCTTGTTTGTAAAGTGCCATTCCCTCTTGAGTTGCTTTTTTTGCTGCGGCGCGGGTAGCATCTTGCCCTGTTGTGGTTGGCTGCTGTGCAATTTGTGTCTGTTGGAGTGTGGCTTTTGCCCCCACTGACTCGGATAATAAAACGACACTCAGCAAGCAGATTAAACTGTAAAGCTTAAACTTGGGTTTTAGATATGTGAAAAAATCAGTTTTCATGGTTTTATTATTTATATTCAAGTAGCAATTATGCACAGTAAATTTCGTACCGCATCAATGCAGCGTGCAGCGATAAATTATTGAATGATTCTCAGAATACATACTGATACAAATTCACGAAAATCCTGATACACATAAATTTTTCGTAGGGGTTTAGCATTGCTCATTGGTGTCAACTTAAGCTCAAACGCTTATCCCACATACGTTTTACCCCTCCCCTTAATCCCCTCCCCCGAAGTTTGCTCAACGGGGGGGAACCCCCGCACGCAACTTCTCTCCGCCTGCGGGGAGGGGAAGTTTTGGCTTTAGACAAAACTGGGGTGGGGTGACGAGGATCGTAATGGTAGGTGAGTGAATACAAAATCACGTTTTAACAAGGGTTTCACGTTAAGTTGACACGTATGAGCATTGCTAAACCCTTACCCGGGTATTTGTATCATTATTAAAGTGAAATGGTATGAGCAAGATGGGATTTAGTTTAAAGCTTGCACAAAAAATTTATGAGGCTGGTTTCAGTTTTTGCAACATAATAGAGAGAATTTGTCTGCTCATAGATGTTTCTCCTCGCTTCTCTGATATTTATTTCAGAGGTGTGAGGACTTATGCAGTTTTTGCGTCTTGATACTATATATCTCGTAGGAAACATCCATAAACTTTTGGGAAAACAGACAATCTATCGGTGCCCATTGGTGTCAACTTGAATTAAAAGACTTATCCCACAAGCGTTTTACCCCACCCTGGTTTTGGCTTTGGACAAAACCGGGGTGACGCGGATCTTTGATGGTAAGTGATTTAATTCAAAATCGCTTTTTGGCAAGGCTTTCACGTTAAGTTGACACGTATGATCGGTGCCGTGCCCGTACAATAACATTGTCACTTGATACAATTAAATTGCAGACCGATGCATTAATATAACAAGCCGATGCAATGGGATAACAGACTGATGCATTAATATAACAAGCCGATGCAATGGGATAACAGACTGATGCATTAATATAACAAGCCGATGCAATGGGATAACAGACTGATGCATTAATATAACAAGCCGATGCAATGGGATAACAGACTGATGCATTAATATAACAAGCCAATGCAATGGGATAACAGACCAATGCATTAATATAACAAGCCGATGCAATGGCATAACAGACCGATGCAATTCAATTGCAGACCGATGCATTAATATAACAAGCCAATACGATGTCTACGACAAGACGCGGAGCGTCTACGCATTGCAGGACGATGTATTGTCAAATGTAGGGTGTATTATTGCTAAGGCTACGGCACTTGAATAAGAGTCAAGAGTCTATAGTCATTTGTTATTTCTCCGCGTCACCGCGTCGCTACATCTCCCTCATCTTCTTTGCTCCCTTGCCTGATCTCTTTTGCTGTTTGTTGCAACCTCTGAAAATAATCGCTTTCAGTAATTTCCGCAACTTCATGTATTAGCTTGCTGCGATCAATTTCCACATGCAACTGTTGTAACTGTTGGGATAGTTGCTGTTCGCGATCGCAAACTTCGCGTACCATTTTCTGAAATACTCTTCCTAGTTGCCCTAATTCATCGGTGCGTTGGGCGATTTGGGTGAGTCCTTGGCGTTCTAAATCTCGAACTTCGTTAGCGCTAACTGTTTCTCTACTAATTGTTTGGGCAAGTTGAGCCATTGATTTTAAAGGTTGAATCACTCTCCATTTGAGTAAGTAGTTAATGGACACGAGAACTAATGCAAAAATGCCAATGAAGATGCTGATGAATAAAAAAAGTGCTTTGTGGGCGTTAGCAAACACTTCACTAGTTGGGATATAAATAATTTGAGTACCGACAACTTGATTTAGCTTCCAGCCGTAACCGTTTTGTTTACCGTAGCGTTGGAGGTGACTTTTGGGAGCTTGATCTGGTTTGCCATGACACAACAGACAGCTAGAATTGGTGACTGTTAGTGGTTGAGCGCTGTAAAATAGTTTTTCCCCAGCTTGTGAGCGAAAATCAGAGAGAGTTTTTAAAGTGCGATCGCTCTCAAACCGTTCAATTAATTTTGCCTCAAATCGGTCAGCTTGGTCATCTAGATTTGTAGGGTTGAGCGTAGCCTGTTTGTAAATTAAATCTTTGTATTGCCAATTGGTTTTGAAATTTTCAAATACTCGTCTGGCTGCAATGCTGCGGATCGTTTCAGGAATAAAAGTAGTTTGTGGATCTACGAGTTGAGTAATCAGTGGTGCAATATCATTACTAGTATAACTACTTACCGAGTTAACAATCTGCATAGCCATCTGTCCGCGTGCATTCATCTCCGCTAGCGCTTTATGTTCCATCGCCTTCGATAATGCAAATCCCCCCAGTCCAATTCCAGTAATAAAAATCAGTGACAGCAGCAGCGTAAATTGAGAAGCCAGTTTCAGACGAGCAAGCATATTCGCAAATTCCATCACGGTCTTTGTTACCCATATATCTGGAGCCTATTAACTCGATCAGATTTTGCAAGTCTGCACCTTAGAAAGTTAGGGCTATACAAACAAAGTCTGCAAAGATTTGGAAAAAGAATGCGATCGATGCATCTGTAGAGGCAGGGTTTCTCCGCCCTTAGCGACTAACCATAACATCTCTGCATTCATTTCCAACTTTAGTAGGAGACAGTTGGGTGGAGATAAATCTATTTGCAATCCGAACTTTATTCCGATGTACAGCCCTAGGTAAATTGCCTACTATAAACACATCAAGCGACACGAAAAACGCAGCCAAGCTAACCAAAATACAAATTATAACTAGGTTAATACAAGCTGCTCAATCTTAAAAATTCCCACAATCAACAAGGAGAAAAAACCATGTCTTACGAAATCAAAAATAACGTTGCAGTTGAATTATCTGAAACTGAACTCGATAGCGTTACAGGTGGATTTGGAATCATTATTGGTGATAGTCAAAATCTCGGATTGTTTACTAACAGTAGCTTTCAACAAAGTAATTTAGCAGCCGGTCAACAAACAGTTGCAGGGCCTACTGGCGCTGGTACTACCACCTTGGTGAGCGCTCAAGATATCTTTAGCAACGCCGGACAAGGATTAAGTGTTGGTAACTAATTCTTTTAAATAGTTCACAACCTGGTTTTGAGACAATTACATATTTCATCATCACAAGGTTGGCAATTACAAACAACAGTTTAAGTTCCTAAAAAACTCATTACACCATACAGGAGAAAAACCATGTCTCACGAAATCAAAAACATCATTGCAGTTGAATTATCCGAAGATGAACTCGATAGCATTGCAGGTGGATTTGATGGAATCAGTATTGGCTATGGTCAAAACCTCGGATTGTTTACTAACAGCAGCTTTCAACAAAGTAATTTAGCAGTTGGTCAACAAACAGTTGCAGGACCTACTGGCGCTGGTACTACCACCTTGGTGAGCGCTCAAGATATCTTCAGCAACGCTGGACAAGGATTAAGCGTCGGTAATTAATTCCTTTGAATATTTAACAACCTGGTGTTGAGACAATTACATATTTCATCATCACCAGGTTGGACATTCTAAATAAAAGTTAAAATTCTCGCCAAACTCATTACACCCATAGGAGAAAAACCATGTCTCAGGAAATCAAAAACATCGTTGCAGTTGAATTATCTGAAGATGAACTCGATAGCGTCACAGGTGGGTTTGGAATCATCATTGGTGATGGTCAAAATTTAGCTCTTGATACAAATAGCAGCTTCTACCAAAGTAACTTAGCAGTTGGTCAACAAACATTTGCAGGACCTACTGGCGCTGGTACTACCACCTTAGTGAACGCTCAAGATATCTTCAGCAACGCCGGACAAGGATTAAGTGTTGGTAATTAATTTCTTTGAATATTTCACAACCTGGTTTTGAGATAATTACATATTTCATCATCACCAGGTTGTCAATTACAAAAAAAAGTTGAAGTTCCCGAAAAAATTATTACACCATACAGGAGAAAAACTATGTCTCACGAAATCAAAAACATCGTTGCAGTTGAATTATCTGAAGATGAACTCGATAGCATTGTAGGTGGATTTGGTGGAATTATTATTGGCAATGGTCAAAACCTGGCTTTGGGAACATTCAGCAGCTTTGAGCAAAAAAATACGACAGTCGGTCAACAAACATTTGCAGGCTCTGGTAATAGCTACACTGCAACACTCGTCAACGTACAAGAAATTCACAGCCAATCAGGTCAAGCGCTGATCGTGGGTAACTAAATTACTCGCTAATAACTGATTTTTCCTCTCCACATAACCCTACCGCTGTTTGACATGAATTCAACAGCGGTAGATTTCTGGCGTTGCTAATTTGGTAATGAAACTGAGACCATTTTAGATTTTAACCTGAGTTCGGGATAAGGAAAGGGACAGGTATTAAGCTGAAAATAACGTC
>NZ_MTAW01000053.1 GCF_002154725.1 Nostoc sp. 106C
TTTAACATATTTTGGGTTATTTTTATCAGGTTTTTCTTAACATTCAACGTTTCTGCATCAAAATATATCTGAATGAACAACTACAAAGTGAAGATTGGCAAAAAATAAAACTGCAACTCGGAAGTCGGCTATCATCTTCTTTCCATGCCTATTTATACTCTCAAATAAATTATTTATTTGGGCAATCTTTTCAGCCAGAAGAAGAGTGTAAGATTAATAGTTTGAGGGATTTTATTATCACTTGTGTATCGTTTTCTGAGATTTTCGCAGAATGGTTAATCTATCAATCTTTAATTAAAGAGTGCGGATGGATTTTTGCTTTTGATAAAGCTGCAATTATATGCGATCGCCCGCTTCATCTTCGCTTTGATAATCAAAATCGCCTCCACGCAGAAGGGGAACCTGCAATAGAGTATGCCGATGGATTTAGCCTTTACTCTTATCACGGTGTCACCTTACCTGAAAAATACGGTAAAGTTCACCCGCAGCAATGGCAAGCACAATGGTTGTTAACAGAGAAAAATGCCGAACTGCGGCGAGTGTTAATTCAAGGTATTGGTTATGCCCGAATTTGCCAAGAATTACAAGCCATTGAATTAGATACCTGGGCAGAATATACCCTATTAAAAATTGATGCTGATATCGATGAAGAATCAATTTACTTATTAAAAATGACTTGTCCCAGTACTGGATTCATCCACGCTTTGCGAGTTCCACCAGACATGAAATCAGCACATGAGGCAATTTGTTGGGTAAATTGGGGAATTGCTCCAGAGGAATTTGCTACTCAAACCTGAATTCTTGATTTGATAGGCATCTGAGAAATTTAGTAGTCAAAATAATAAAAATCATTCTATCATAGCACACATTATCACTAATGGATAAGATTTATAGCTTTTCTAGAAAAAAGTTGTGTTAGCATAAAATTGGAGAAGTTAAATTCGGTGATTAAAGATCTTGTTTTTAGTCATAATTGCAAGCTGCTCTCCGGATAAGCATCTCTGCATCAATGGATTTTGGAGAGTTTCATGTCTATTTACGTAGGTAACCTATCCTACAGCGTCACACAAGACGACCTCACTAAGGTATTTTCTGAGTACGGTGCTGTAAAGCGAGTTCAATTACCAACAGATCGGGAAACTGGACGCGCCCGGGGCTTTGGTTTCGTAGAAATGGAATCATCAGCCGCAGAAGATGCAGCTATTCAAGCTCTAGATGGTGCCGAATGGATGGGGCGTGTAATGAAAGTTAACAAAGCTAGACCACGGGAGGAGAAAAGTACTCGCTCTGGCGGTGGCAATTGGGAAAAAAATGCCAGTGGATACTCCAGACGTTATTAAGTCTTGAGATTATGCATCAAGGCAAAACGATAAAAACCATTAGCTAAACAAAAATTATCTCATAATAAGCAGATTCAGTAGCTCACTGGACTGCTTGTTTGTATATTAAGCAGTTCAGCTTTATATTTGAACTGCTTATTTTTCCATGAATGATATCATGTTCGCTCGCTGATAAAACGTCATTGCGAGCGAAGCGAAGCAATCCCAGCCTTTGCGATTGCTTCGCTCCGCTCGCAATGACAGGTTGCAAATATACCAGTTCAATCGGCACGATCTGAGGGATGTCTGCTGACAAGAGGCTAATCTATGGAATCAGATAGAAAGGTTTATGGAACTTTAGTTCAGAACAATAGATAGAATGAACAAAGTTAGCCTTGATGTCTAATCGCCAAAACCTATACAACTCATGGATTTTGCTAATCTTGCATCCCAGTTAAATGCTGGAACGATTTTGCCAGAGGGAATTGTCATTCTCACCCTCTTGGGGGTTTTGATTGTTGATTTGATTTTAGGGCGTACATCTTCACGCTGGATTGGGTATCTAGCGATCGCAGGTTTACTTGCTTCGATTGTCGCCCTGTATTTTCAATGGGATGCTACCAATCCCATCTCCTTTAGCGGTGGCTTTAATAGTGACGACCTTAGTATCGTCTTTCGCGGTATCATTGCCTTGTCTGCCGCCGTCACCATACTAATGTCCATTCGCTACGTGGAGCAGAGTGGCACTGCTTTAGCAGAGTTCATCGCGATTTTGCTCACTGCTACCCTAGGAGGAATGTTTTTATCCGGGGCTAGCGAGTTAGTGATGATTTTCATCTCCCTAGAAACCCTGAGTATTTCCTCTTATTTGTTAACAGGTTATACCAAGCGTGACCCGCGCTCTAATGAAGCGGCTCTGAAATATCTGTTGATTGGAGCTTCCAGTACAGCAGTATTTCTATATGGAGTGTCGCTGCTGTATGGCTTATCGGGTGGACAAACAGAACTGGGTGCGATCGCCAATGGCATTGCGACAGCTCGGATCGGTCAGTCATTAGGTGTAGTGATTGCCCTTGTGTTTGTGATTGCAGGGATTGGCTTCAAAATTTCTGCTGCACCCTTTCACCAATGGACTCCAGACGTTTATGAAGGCGCTCCCACCCCAGTGATTGCCTTTTTATCTGTGGGTTCCAAAGCCGCAGGTTTTGCTCTAGCTATCCGCTTATTAACCACAGTCTTCCCCTTTGTTGCTGACGAGTGGAGATTCGTCTTTACTGCTCTTGCTGTTCTCAGTATGGTATTGGGTAACGTAGTGGCCCTAGCACAAACCAGCATGAAACGGATGCTAGCTTATTCGTCAATTGCCCAAGCGGGGTTTGTGATGATTGGCTTAATTGCTGGTACCGAAGCTGGATATGCCAGTATGATATTTTACTTGCTGGTCTATCTATTCATGAACCTGTGCGGCTTTACCTGCATCATTCTGTTTTCCCTGCGGACTGGAACCGACCAGATTGCTGAATACTCTGGTTTGTATCAAAAAGATCCACTCCTGACATTGGGTTTGAGTATTTCCCTGCTGTCTTTAGGTGGTATTCCGCCACTAGCTGGGTTTTTTGGCAAAATTTACTTGTTCTGGGCTGGCTGGCAAGCAGGTCTTTACTGGTTAGTCTTGTTAGGCTTAGTTACCACTGTTGTCTCCATCTACTACTACATTCGTGTAGTCAAGATGATGGTAGTCAAAGAACCTCAAGAAATGTCTGACGTGGTGAAGAATTATCCCGCAGTAAATTGGAATTTACCTGGATTTAGACCATTACAGGTAGGGTTGATAGTAACTTTAATCGCCACTTCCATTGCTGGGATTTTGTCAAATCCTCTGTTTACCTTAGCTAACAATTCAGTTGCTAATACTGCTATATTGCAAGCAAGTACTGTTGTTAGCACTCAGGCAAGTGCCGTTAATATCGAGCATCCAGAAGGATTATAAATTAGTTATATGTAATGGGTAATTCAAAACAGTAATTACCCATTACTTAGGTCTATGATAGGAAGAGTAATCACAAATTCTGTACCTTCATTAAGTACTGAATTTACTTCTATACTGCCGCCATGTTTTTCTACAATAATTTGACGAGTAATTGATAATCCCAAGCCTGTACCTTTTCCTACAGCTTTAGTTGTAAATAAATTATCAAATATTTGGGATTTTATTTCATCTGGAATACCTAACCCATTATCTTTAATCATAATTAAGATATAATTTTCATCTTGATTTAACTTAGTTTGAATTTTAATAAAATTTGGATGATCTGCGATTTCTTGATAACTACGACTTATATTTGACTCTTCTAAAGCATCAATAGCATTAGCTAAAATATTCATAAATACCTGATTTAATTGTCCAGGAAAGCATTCCACTTCCGGTAAATTATCATAATCTCGTATAACTTCAATAGCCGGGCGAATATTAGAAGCTTTCAATCTATGCTTAAGAATTAAAATAGTACTGTCGATGCCATCGTGAATATTAAAAGGAATTTTTACTGCGTTATCGGCACGGGCAAAAGTGCGTAGAGAAACACTAATATCGCCAATCCGTTCTATTCCTTCATGCATTGAAGTCAGAATATGCGGAAAGTCTTTAAGAAGATATTCCAAATCAATTTTTGCTGCATGTCGGGCGATTTCTGCTGCCGAAGCCTGATTTTTATAAAGATGAATGTGCTCGATTAGGTCTTGCATATATTTATGAGCATAAATGAGATTGCCTTTAACAAAGCCAGCAGGATTATTAATTTCATGAGCAATTCCTGCAACCAACTGCCCTAATGAAGACATTTTTTCACTTTGCACTAACCGCAACTGCGACTGTTGGAGTTGTTCCACAGTCGCAGTTAGCTCTGCTGCTCGTTGTTCCAGTTTTTGGTTGAGGTGGCACAGTTTTAGATGAAGATTGATTCGAGCAAGTACATCTTCTGGCTGAAATGGTTTGGTAATGTAATCTACTGCACCGAGAGTTAGACCTTTAACTTTATCTACCACATCTGATAGAGCCGTCATAAAAATAACTGGGATGTCTCGGGTAGCTTTTTCTTCTTTTAAGCGACGGCAAGTTTCAAAGCCATCAATTCCCGGCATCATGATATCTAATAATATGAGATCAGGAGATACTAGTTGCAGTTGCTCTAGAGCACTCTCGCCACTGTTGGCAACTAAAACGCGAAAACCGGATGCTTGTAAAAAATCAAACATTACCTTGGCATTTGTTGGTTTATCTTCAACAATCATAATGAGATTTTGTTTATTATTAAACATATTTAAGGCTATAAAATGTATTGTTTAAGTAGCTTGGGAATAGCTTCTTTATTGAGATATTGAGTGAGTTTCAAAAGCTTGCCAGTAAAGGCTAGATATTTAATATCTAACTGGTGTAGTCGTGGAGTTTCCTCTTTAACCCCTGCAATATCGCCAATGGTCGTAGCAGTCCCAAGATTTTGTATATCAGTGATGATTAACTCAGGGTGCCAAGCAAGGGCTTTATTTAATTCTTGTTTTCCGTTGACTGCTTCCATTAGTACGAAACCTAGAGGTTCTAACAGATTAACAATAGTAGTACGGTTTTCAACTCTGGTTTTTAGTTCTAAAAAAGATGCTTGCAACTGTGCGGCCATTTGATTAAAAGATTGTGCCAGACTTTTTAGTTCATCTCTACCCCTAATTTCAACTTTTTAGCCTAGTTTTCCGGAAGCGATCGCCATAGTCGCAGGCTGCAAGCGTAGAATTAGTCTTGTAATCCAACGAGAAGTTATTAAAACTTACTTCCAGCGCTCATTTGAAAAGTAAAAAATGAGGATAATGCTAATTCCATCCTATTGCTTGGGACTAGCATTTTTATCAAGTTGTAGGATTTTGGCGTAACTGAGAATGATGTTGAGAGGAGTACGAAGTTGATGACTCCTTATGCGCATCTATAAAACAGAGATATTTCACTAATTCCACTGCGGCGAAGATTTGGTTCATAAAGGGAAGAATCAGGATGAGTTGCAGGAGTAATTTTTAGTAATCGTTAACACCGAGATGTGTTATGATTTTTACTTTTGCACAGCTTGGTAAATGTGGAGTAAATCTCCTGCATACCTAAGTTTGCCCATTATCCTGGCATAGTTCTCATCAACCTGATTAAGTTGCAACCTCAAAGTGTTTTCCCACATATCAAGTTTTCCTGTTTGTCACAGTTTATTAGAGGTATATTTGCCTGATATTACAAACATATTTGCCTACTGGTTATATTTACTACTTTTGAAAGATGCTTAATTTATGCATCTGCAATTTGATAGAAAATTTTGTATACATTTTGTTTTTATTTGTGAACAGCTATCCATAAGCTGGATATCTCTCAAACTTGAAAGAGTGATTTCTAAGAACAAGCTGCACTAACTTTAGCCTTTATCCTAAATTTATTATGTCAACGAATCATAACAATTATGTAATTTACTACATTTTGTTTGTGATCTAAATAACTACTTAATATTAATGAATTTTATGTAAAACTATAAAATATTAAAGTAAACTTTATAATAATGTTGTTTAGCATACATAATATTGAGTTAATTTAAGCAAAACCTGTAATATTGGTTTAAGTAAAACGAATGTATGTAATACTTCTAAGCTTGAAGGCTCAATAGTATCCAGTTTGATCAATAATTCGTACTTTTTATTACAAAGTATTTAAATTAAATAAATCTGTTTAGTAATTCCAGGTAATTACGGATATATTTTTTAATAAAAAATTAAAGAATAGTTACACAGATTAAGTGTTGGAAACATTAAATTTAGCTCTTAAACACAACTCACAGTGGCAGTAAATATTGTTTACACACTGTCTAAATCTTGTTTTGGTTGACTACTGTACAGGACAATGGGTTCAAGTTCCTGTAATTCTGATTCTTATGATCGCTTGAACTTGTTCAGTGATTATAGAGAGATTAAGATTATAGACTGTAAGTTAAAGAATTTCAGTGCAATAAAGCGCTGTTGGGCAGATCTCTTTGTAGGAGAAAAAGAAGTAAGAGTAAAATGAAGTTTTTAAGTATCTCCCACCTTTGTGAGATGGTTGGATAAGGCAAATTAAATCCATCAAGCTCACTTTAAGCATTTTTGGGTGATAAATAAGTATGTTGAAGTTCTAGAAGTTAATTCTCTAGAATGAATGCTTAACTTCAAACTACGAGAAAATTAATCTCTTATTTCTAAGAAATTGATGCTCTTGGCGTTTCTGTATTACAGTCTTTAGGCTGGTGATAGTTGCGTTGCCTACGCTGACTTAAAAATAGATATAAAGTTGTCGGATTATAGTGATTTAGCTTGAGAAATCTTTTGCATTCAGTGTGATGATTTTTTCATTTTAACTGTTTTGTAATGGCAAATAAGTGTTTCTCATCTAATTACTATCAAGCCATCTTCCCAACTGCATATCTAACCATCTTTTATTGAATTAATATCAATTCAATAATCAAAAAATGCTGGCATCGTCATCAAAAATATCAACAGATATTTATTGTTTGGTAATGAAGTTTTGCATTCAATACTTTCACATACTTGCACAAGACTGTAAAAGTAAAGTAAATCTTCTCACATATTAACCATTGAAATTTGGTGCAATAAACATGAAAGAAGTTCTAGCATTAATTCAAAATAAAAAGCAGGAATTTTCTCAGTTGCCATTATTTAAATTTATGCAAGATCAAAGCATAGACCCTAAACAAAGGCTGGCTTGGGCACCATGCGCTGCTCATTTTATTATGAATTTTGGAGAGCTGAATAAGTATTTTTTACGAGTAGAACCAACTAGCGATCCTATTCAAACACTAATTAACAAACATACTTATGAAGACGATCACCATTGGCTGTGGTTTTTGGAAGATTTGAAGAATTTAGAACTTGACAAATCTTTGAAATTTAGTGATGCATTAAAATTTCTTTGGAGTGAAGAAACTAAGAATGCTCGCTGGTTGAATTATCAACTCTATCGATATACTTCACAAGCTACTCCTCTGCAAAAAATAATAGTTATTGAAGTTACCGAAGCAACAGGTAATATAATGTTTTCCATAGCAGCAGAGATTGGCAAAGAAATTAAAGCAATTACTCAAAAACCATGCCGATATTTTGCAGATTTCCATTTGGATGTTGAAACTGGGCACATGACAGGTTCATCTGGAATAGAGCAATTGTTACAAGATATTCAACTATCAGAAGCAACGCGACAAGAAGCTCTGGAATTGGTAGAGAACTTATTTACAGTTTTTACCCAATTTACAAATGGGCTTTTAGTATATGCCAAAAGCCATAAAATTGAGCAGCCATTGAAAGTTGCATAAATGAACGAACAAGCTCTTTGAAATTGACAATTAACACCTAATTCAAGTCAGAAGGATAACTTTTACTATGTCACAGTATGTACAAAATATTGTAATTGTTGGCGGTGGTTCAGCAGGTTGGATGACGGCAGCTTATTTGAGCAAAGCCTTGAAAAAAAATGTTCATATTACGCTAGTAGAGTCTTCTAATATTACAAAGGTTGGAGTTGGCGAAGCAACTTTTAGTAGCATCAAATCATTCTTTGATTTTCTGGGATTACAAGAGTATGAATGGATGCCAAAATGCAATGCTACTTATAAGATGGGGATTAAATTTGTTGATTGGAATTCAGATAGAAGACATTTTTACCATCCTTTTGAAAGATTTGATTTTATTGACGGATTCAGTATCTCTGAATGGTGGTTAAAACTTAAGAGTTTCAATGAGCCATTTGATTACTCCTGCTTCATGGCACCGACACTGTGCGATCATCAGAGGTCTCCTAGATATCTTAACGGCAAAATTTTTGATGACAGAGTTGAACATTTATTCTCAGAGAAACATTTTTCTGAAAAGAATCTAATAACACTTGCTGATGCTGAAGGGCAGTATCCTTACGCCTACCATTTTGATGCGAATCTAATTGCTAGGTTCTTAAAAGATTATTCAAGACAGAGGGGTGTGAAACAAATTGTTGATGATGTGGTAGATGTAAATTTAACTGAGGATGGAAGCATAGATAGTCTCAATACCAAAGAGCATGGCATTGTTAGTGGAGACCTTTTCATTGACTGTACTGGTTTCCGTGGTCTTTTGATTAACAAAGCTCTTGGTGAACCATTCATTTCTTATTCAGAATCGCTGCTGTGCGATCGCGCGATCGCTATGCAGATACCATCCGATATTCAGAAAAATGGCATCAACCCTTATACTACAGCAACCGCGCTCTCGTCCGGTTGGGTCTGGGATATACCTTTGTATGGTAGAAATGGTACAGGGTATGTTTACTCCAGTGCATTTATTTCTGCGGAGGAAGCAGAACAAGAATTTCGCCACCATCTAGGAAATGTCGCACATAATTGCAAAGCCTCTCATATCCACATGAGGATTGGACGTAATAGAAACTCATGGGTAAAGAACTGTGTGGCGATAGGACTTTCTAGCGGATTTGTTGAACCATTAGAATCTACTGGCATATTTTTTATTCAACATGGAATTGAAGAGCTAGTCAATCACTTTCCAGGCAAGTCGTTCAATGAAGAGCTGATCTGCAACTATAATAAAGCGGTTGCTAATTGCATAGATGGTGTTCGGGATTTTTTGGTACTCCATTACTTTGCCAGCGATCGAGCAGATACAAAGTTTTGGCAAGCAACTAAGCAAGAAATTAAAGTTCCTGCGGAACTGCAAGAAAAGTTCAAGTTGTGGAGAAGGAGGTTACCAAATAAAAAGAATATCAATCCATATTTTCATGGCTTCGAGACATACTCTTATTCCGTAATGTTGCTTGGACTTAATCATAAGCCTGAAGGTAGTCTACCTCTGCTCGAGCATCTTGACAACGAGAAGGCGCTAGCTAAATTTACCGCAATTAAGGAGAAAGCTAGGTACCTGAGCACAAATCTGCCCTCTCAGTATGAATATTTAACTTATGTAATCAAGTCTCAAGAACATTCAGAGTATCTCAGCGAAAATCATTTACCTGCTTCATTTGTCAGCGATAGTGCACATCAAATTCCAATAGCAAGTTAATAATTGAGGAACACGCAAGATGACAGTGAAACAATTCTGCCTAATGAAGGCTGGAGCTAGGATTTGGGTATGATTCATTAATTGCGTTAGGTTTGATGTTTCCACTTTTTAGCAATTGTTGGGATGCTTGCAGAGTTATCTTACTCAATCGATAACTCTGCTGTAAGTAGTGTAATATACCTTCACACTGTTAACATGAATATTCAACGTATTGGCGTTATTGGCGCTGGTCTTAGTGGTCTAGTCGCAGCTAAGACTTTCATTGAGGAAGGTTACGAAGTCACAGTATTTGAGAAACAGAAAGGACTTGGTGGCGTATGGGAAAAGTCGAGAAGTTATCCAGGAGTAACCACCCAAAGCCCTCGTGATATGTATGCTTTTTCTGATTATCCCATGCCTACATTCTATCCTGAGTCTCCTACTGGTGAGCAGGTGCGGAATTACCTAGAGTCCTACGCGCAACATTTTGGGATTACAGAGAAGATTCACTTCCAAGCAGAAGTTACTCAGGTAGAAAGGAAAACCGCAAAGCAACCAGGATGGGTTGTGAGCGTCAGCTATAAAAACAACCTTCAAGGGAAGATAAGACTGGAAAAACAAGAATTTGACTTTATTCTTATATGCAATGGCACTTGCAATATCCCAAAAGTGCCTTCTTTTCCTGGTATGGCAGAGTTTATCGACTCTGGAGGATTGGTGTTGCATTCCACCAATATTAACGATGATTCTCTGATCCAAGGTAAACGGGTTGTTGTTGTCGGTTTTGCGAAATCGGCTGCTGACATTGCAACCTTCGCTGTTGACAAAGGTTCTAAATGTACGCTTGTTTTCCGCCAAGCATCTTGGAAAATCCCTAGATACTTTCTAGGATTCATCAACATCAAATATTTGATGTTAACGCGCTTGGGACAGGTTTGGTTTCCATACCGCAAATTTCGTGGAGTGGAGCAGGTGTTGCACACAGTAGGCAAGCCTTTAGTATGGGCTTTTTGGCGAACTTTGGAAATCCTACTACGCCTACAGTTACGTTTAGATGCTTGTGGAATGTTACCTGACGAACCGATCGAGGGATTTATCAATTGTCCCTTAAGCATAGCTACGAAAAACTTCTATAAATATGTGCGTCAGGGCAAAATACGTGCCAAAAAAACAACCATAGAACGGTTTGTCCCTGGTGGTGTGGAGTTGGCAAATGGTGAGCGGTTATCAACAGATGTAATGATCTTTGCAACCGGATTCCACCAGAATATCCCTTTTTTGGAGGAGCAGTACCGTCAGCAAATTATTGATAACCAAGGCACCTTTCATCTATACCGCAATCTTATTCACCCAGATGTTCCTGAAATGGGTTTTGTCGGCTACAACAGCACTTTTTCTGGGACGCTATCATCGGAGATTGGCTCTCGGTGGCTAGTTGAATCTGTCAAAGGCAACTTAGTTCTACCCTTACGTTCAGAGATGCTCAAGGATATAGAAGCAGAGTTGAACTGGAGGCAGACTAAAACGCCAAGAGGTTTATACAGTGGAACATGCTTTTTCCCGTTTAGTTTTCATTACTTAGACTATCTCATGCGCGATCTGGGTGCTAAAATCCGCCAAACAGGCTCGATCGCGGAAATTGTGAAGCCCTTAAGTCCATCTGCATACAAAAACCTCCGGCAGGAATTGCACGCAAAAAGGCTGATATCTATCAATGATTCTAGGATTGGTGAACCAGTAGAATCAAAGAATTCTTAAAACCAGATTTTGATACTTAAGGATATTTAATTATGCAGTTAGCCAATAAAATAGCCCTAATTACAGGAGCTAGTTCTGGTATAGGTCGAGAGACTGCTAAGCTTTTTGCCTCAGAAGGAGCCAAGGTAGCGATCGCAGACGTAGATACTGTCGGTGGACAAACACTCATCGATGAAATCAAAGCATTTGGTGGTACTGCTCTATTTCATCAAGTGGATGTTTCTGTAGAAAGTGAGGTTCAGAATTGGGTAGCTGGAGTAGTTCATGAATGGGGCGGTGTGGACATCCTAGTTGCTAACGCCGCCGTGATGGTTATCGGCACTGTAGAGCAGGCAACAGAGCTAGATTGGGATCGGGTTTTGGCAGTAAATGTCAAGGGTTATGCTTTTTGCGCCAAGTATGTAACTCCCCAAATGCGCCAACGTGGCGGTGGAGCAATTGTGAATCTTGCTTCTATCAGTTCATTTGTTGCTGTACCAGCATTTGCACCCTATAACACCAGTAAAGGAGCGATTTTACAACTAACTCGAAGCCTAGCCTACGATTTAGCACCTGATAATATTCGTGTTAACTGCGTTTGTCCAGGACCGATTTATACTCCTGCTGTACAAAAAGTTGCCAATTCTCTAGGTTTGAGCGATGAAGATATAGTCAAGCAATTCGCACCATTAATTCTCTTGAAGCGTATGGGAAAACCACAGGAGGTCGCAAATGCGATTCTCTTCTTAGCCTCTGATAAAGCCTCGTTTATTACGGGAACGCCACTCATGGTAGATGGCGGCTATACTGCCTACTAAACAATAAAAATTTACTGTTGCATGGGGATTTCAATTACAAATTCAGTCCCTTGTCCAGGAGTTGAATCACAGCTTAATTGACCCTTGTGTTTATCCACCACAACTTGATAGCTAATTGACAACCCCAACCCCGTACCGCTTCCTACTGCCTTAGTGGTAAAAAATGGGTCAAATATTTTCTGCTGTACATGCGCAGTCATACCATGACCGTTATCAGCAATCCGAATCTTCAGTGTGTTTGCTTCTCCTAGTTCAGTGCGAATGCGAATTTGAGGATTTTTAATTGGAGAATCTCCTTCATGCTTGTACTCCTCTAGAGCATCGATCGCATTACTTAAGATATTCATAAATACCTGGTTGAGCTGACCAGCATAGCAACTAACATTTGGCAGTGGTGCGTATTCTTTGATGACCTTAATTTCCGGGCGATCGCTCTTTTCCTTGAGCCGATGCTGCAAAATCATTAAGGTACTGTCGATTCCCTCATGAATATTTACAGGCTTCATTTCCGATTCATCTAGACGAGAGAAGTTACGTAAGCTCAGGATAATATTCCGGATACGAGAACTTCCAAGCTTCATAGAATCGAGAACTCTCGGTAGGTCTTCTGTCAGAAAATCCACATCTATGTCCTGAATTTTTTCCTCCAGTATTGCCGATGGATGAGGATATTCTTGCTGATAAATATTAATCAAATCAAGCAAATCTTGAACATAGTCACTTGCATGAGAAATATTACCATGAATAAAGTTAATCGGGTTGTTAATTTCATGGGCAATTCCGGCTATCATTTGCCCTAAGGAAGACATTTTTTCACTTTGAATTAATTGACTTTGAGTACTTTGTAATTCTTCTAATGCTGCTTGCAGATGTTTATTCTTTTCGTTAATTTCTGCCGTTCTTACTACTACTCTTTCCTCTAATATATGGCTGTATTCTTCCAAGCGCTCATTAGCTTCAGTTAAGTTGTTGTAAAGAATAGCATTTTCTAAAGAGATTGTCGCTTGGATAGTTAAGAGTTTTAGAAGTTCTAGGCGATCGTGTGTAAATGCTTTTGTAGTTAAATTATTTTCTAGGTATATAAGTCCCAGCAATTTGCCTTGATTAAGCATCGGAATACATAATATACTTTTTGGTTCTTCACGGGTAATATAACTATCTACCGCAAAAGAGGCTTGAGCTTTGATGTCATCAATTACTAATACTTCTTGAGTACGTTTGACATAATTAATCAAAGAAATAGGAACACGATCGCTGGACTCTAAAGGAATAGATAAAAACTCCGTGTGAGTAGCTCCAAAAGTTGAACCGGAACTAACTGCGGTAACAGTTAAGTCTAAGTTATTAGCTTCACTCAATATCAACACAGATTTAGAAGCTCCCGCATTCTCCATGACAACTTGCATTAAAGTAGAAAGAAGCGCCTCTAGTTCAATTTCTCCTGAGACTGCTTGAGAAGCTTTAATGACAGTTGCCAAATCCAACATATCTGAAATACTGGTGTTGGAGCCAATAACAGTTTCATTCGTAACTAAAGTAGATTTATTGCTGAGTGTAGATAGGTGTAAGCTCAGTTCAGGTAGGTTTTTTTCACTGCAAGAATGGCTAAGTTTTTCTTGCTGAATTATGGGAACCAGTAATTGAGGATAGCGTTTTTGTAAATCATCAACTTTGGCTAATGCTCCCCAACCAATGTAGCAATAATAAGCATCAGTGAGGTAGAGTTGGGCGATTCTGTCTTTACCCCATTCAAGATAGAATTTTGCGGCCAGTTCATAAGCGAGTGCTTCTTCATGAATAAACTCATTTTCTTTGGCAAGCTTGATGGCGCGATCGTATGCTTCTATTGCTTCAAGATATTCACCTTTAATCCGATGTATCTCAGCCTCTACCAAATAGAATTTATGCAAGTAATTCATAGGAGCATGATACGCATAGTGGCGCATTTTTTCCTGATTAATTGTAACCTTCAGCAGAATCTCTTTCTGTTCCGATTCTGCGCTATTAGGATATAATGCCAGCCGTACCAATGAATCATATAAATAAAATTGAGGAATAAATAATGTTCCTACTCCAGCATATAAGTACTTTTCTGTTTCTACCGCACGATCAAGGGCTTTATGATAATTAACAAACAGATAACAAAGTTGAAGCTTACATAAATGTAAGCGTAAAAGTGCTATGCCATCATTAGCTGTAACATGAAGTGGGAGTTGTTTGACTTCATCATAAGCTTCACCGATTAAATCACAAGGACTTTCAACGCTTTTCAGCAAATTTAACACTGTTTGGCGATATATTTCATTCCATTGCAATACCATCTCTTGCTTCAGATGGCTTATAGCATTGCTGTATACTGCCATTTCCTGTTGCAGTGCCGTCAGTTCCCTACCCATAAAAAATGAAGCATAGCAATAAGCATTAATAGAATATACTGCAAATTCTAGATCTCCAGTTTCCAGTGCAACCGAGTAAGCCTCTAAAAAAGGCTTGATTATTTCTTTGATATGCTCTTTTCCATGCTTGATATGAGCATTAAATGTTTCGATAATTTTAGCGGTGATTTTTTTATCTTGGAATTTATCTACAAGACTTTCAGCAAGTTTGCCAAATTGATAACCAGATTCAATATCTTCTACTACTCCACAAAGAATCAACCCGTAAACAACATAACCAAAAGCGGATAAAGGAGCATTGCCATATTCGAGCGATAAGTTTACTTGTTTGAAAACAATTAGTGAGAATAGCTCGGGAAAAGCTTGACTAGCAAAAACAATGATGCTAGATAAGATACGCATGACTGCTAGCGTTTTATCTTCAGTCATTTCTGGTAGGTGAATTAAGTCTTCAATGCATCGATTTGCCAAACTTAAAGTGATTTTTTCCATTTCCTGCCGAACATCTAACTGACTGGGATTTTTCGGAAACTCTACTCCAAGTAACTTCAAAAATCCTAGTGCAGTATTGATCGCTTCTAATATTTTATTCTGCGCTCCATAAGCCTGAATTTTTACTTCATAGACTTTGACTTTTTCTAAAAGTGTTTTAGCTCTTACTAATACCACCTCTGTTAATTGCTCCATCTGCTCAAAGTCACCAGCCAAGTATGCTGCTTCTACTGCTACTTCATACAAAGCTAGAGTTAGCCCATACTTTATCTTCCAAGTATCATCTCCTAGTAGCTCAATTCCAGTAGTTAAATACTTAAGTGCAGATGAATAAGCTGTTGATACCAAAGCTTTACGCCCAGCAATCAAATTCATTTGGGCTAGCTCATCACGTTTAGCTTGTTCGGTAATAAATTCAACTGCAATATTGAACTGATTTACAAGCTCAAAAATCCTTTCTTCTTGTTCAGCAACTGGCGTATTCTTAAAAAGAAGCTGCCCAATTTTTAAGTGAATTTTCTTTATTTTGTCTTGAGGAATTAGAGAATAAGCTGCTTGTTGTACTCGGTCATGTACGAATTTATATTTAGGTAATTGGGAATTAGTAATTGAGAAATTTTCTGATTCTCTATTTGAAAGGCTTAATAGTTGCCTCTCATCTTCTGGTATAAGATTATAACCATCTTTCTGAGGTACGATTAAACCTTCAAGTAATGCTTCCCATAAGTCTGATGCAGTGTCTATTACAGATTTTTCATTAACAATTGCCAATGTTTTTAAGTCAAACTCATTACCAATACAAGCAGATATTTTTAATACATTTTGTACATTCTTGGGTAACTTTTCTATTTGGATACCCATGAATTCTACTACATCATCTGTAAGAGACAGTGTTTTAATTTTGGTAATGTCGTACTGCCAATAGCCAGCATCAAAATTTAATTTAATTAGTCCATCATCATATAATAACTTGAGAAATTGAGATGCAAAGAATGGGTTACCTTTAGTTTTAGCAAACACCATTTGAGTCAGAGGCACAGCAATGACCTCTCGGCAACGCAGCGTATCAGCAATGAGATGGTTCAAATCAACTTGACTTAAGGGTGAAAGTTTAATTGTATTAATTACTGCTCCTGTTTTGGCAATTTCTTGTAGTATCAAATGTAATGGATGTAGATTTAAGACTTCATTATCTCTATACGCCCCAATCATTAGTAGACTAGCCTTAGTCTCAAATATCTCCTCTGTGTCACCTGTAAGGCGAGAAGAAGTTCTACTAACTAATAATTCAATAAACTTCAAGGAAGCCGTATCTGCCCATTGCAAATCATCCAGAAAGATTACCAGAGGATGCTCTTTAGTAGTGAAAACCTGGATAAATCTCTGAAACAATAAATTGAAGCGATTTTGAGCAGCGCTACCAGCAAGTTCAGTAACTGAAGGTTGTTTACCAATAATTCTTTCGAGTTCAGGAATTACATCAATGATTACCTGAGATTGTGTACCCAATGCCGATATGATTTTAGTTTTCCACTGTTGAATTTGGGCATCTGTTTCTGACAGTATTTGCCCAATTAAATCCCGCAAAACTTGCACCAATCCTGATAATGGAATGTCACGTTGGAACTGGTCAAATTTCCCTTTGATGAAGTAACTACGCTGTCTTGCAATAGGTTTATGGACTTCGTTGACCACAGCAGTTTTACCAATCCCTGAATAACCAGCGACTAAGATCATTTCCGTGCTTCCGCTCGTCACCCGGTCAAAAGTAGTGAGTAGAATTTCAATTTCTCTTTGACGACCATAAAGTTTTTCAGGAATAACAAAATGATTTGAAATATCCCGAATTCCTAATTCAAATATCGTAATGTCTCCTTTGTCTTGCCATTGGTTTTGACATCTCTCTAAGTCATATCTGATCCCATGAGCACTGTGATATCGGTCTTCGGCATTTTTTGCCATTAGCTTGCTGATAATATCAGATAAAATTGTAGGAATATTGGAGTTAATACGGCTGGCTTTTGGCGGTTCTTTGGCAATGTGAGAGTAGACTAACTCCATTGGTTCAGGGGTATTGAAGGGTAACTGCCCAGTCAGGAGTTCAAAGAAGGTGACACCCAAGGAATAAAAGTCGGTACGGTAGTCTATACCTCGATTCATGCGTCCTGTTTGTTCAGGAGAAATGTAAGCTAGAGTGCCTTCTAGAACGTTAGGATTTGTGAGAAATTGAATTTCTTTTGGTAATAGACTAGCAAGACTAAAATCGATAATTTTAGTCTTACCTGTTATAGGATGAATCAGAATATTGGCGGGTTTGATGTCTTTGTGAATGATACGATGGCAATGTAGCCCTTCTAGTGTTGCACTAATTTCCATCGCAATCTCGAAGAATTTACTCAATGAAACAGAATTATTCCCCTTTTTATGCTCTTCTAGTTGCCATATATTAAGGGCTATACCACCAAAGTCTTCCATTACTAGAAAATATCTATTGTGGTAGTTTTCTATGCTTATTGGTTTGACTATACCCGGAAGTTGAAGATTTTGGGTAATCGTGTATTGATTGCGGAACTGATTAATTTCAACGAAGTTAGGATCTTCAGTGCGCATCAATTTTAAAATAACTGATTGCTGGTCTTTTTCTCTGATAGCTCGATAAACTAAGGTTTTTTTACCTGAATATAATTGCTCAATAATGCGATAGCCAAGTATAGGAGATAATATTTCTGATACTATTAACATTGCATCTGCTTCTCATAATTATATTTCTATGCTTCAGTATGCCCATGTCATAGTTACCACTATCATTAAATAGTTATATTTTTGTTTGTTATGTATACTTTAATGTTGGATTTAGCAATAAATTAAAATAATTAACTTAGTGTAAGATAGGTTAATTAGAAAAATAGCAAGCGCGATCGCTCTGTAATCGATTTCTAAATAACTAAATAAAAAAGCCTGCCTTTATTCTTATTAAAAGAAACTTTGGCAGGTCTATTATGTCTATAGCTGCTTTGCTTAACATAGCAGTTGAGATTACTAATCTTTTGCAGTTCGCTCGACCATAAGTATTGATATAAACTTCATCCACTTGCGAGATTAAGCAAAATTTATTACTCTACTAGCACTAGGAATTTTTAACCAGATGCGATCGCGTATTGGTTATTGAGTCAAGTAATCAGGGTGTTCAAGTTCATATTTAGCGCCAACGCTACTTAATTTTCTGTTTAATAAATGTCACAACTTGAGCTAGCTGTTTCTTTAAACCATCAATTTCTACTTGCATTTTGACAATTTTTTCATTGAGGAGCTCAATTTCCGTAGCAGAAGCGGACTCAACAACAGAGGATTGAACTGCACTATTGACACTACCAGAAGTGGTGACTGTGCCATTACCGTAATTAGAAGTTGAGACTGGACCATTGTTAACAGCAACACCTGCTCCAACTAAAACTGGTTCTGGGCGTACCTGTTTGGATTTTGCCATTGCTGATTTAATTGCACTAATTAATTGCTTCTGGTCAAATGGCTTCCCAAGAAATTCAAAATATTCAAAAGGTTCTGGAATTTTCTCCGTCACCTCTTCCTTACGACCAGACATCATCACTAAGGGAATCTTCCTTAACTCTGGCTGGGCTTGAATTTGCTGAAAAACTTCCCAACCACTCATTTTGGGTAATAAAAAATCCAACATGATCAAGCTAAATTTTTCCTGAAGGATGAAATTGAGTCCTTCCAAGCCGTCTTTTGCTTCTATAACCTCGAAATTGCCAGGAGGCAACATTTCTCGTACTTTTACCCTGACAACTGTGGTGTCATCAATAACTAGAATCTTGTTACTTGCCACGACTGATTACTCTAAGAGAAACTATAGGTGTAGATGGCAGTTTTGCCGTTGAACCTTGAGAATTATCCCACTATATCCAAAATTTCTCTTGATTGGGGGAGAGTATATTTCGGTATAAGTGATGTTGCTAGATGTATTTTAAGAAACTTTTGCTTGTGTTCTTTTCAATTTATGTCATGGTGATATTTAAGGCTTTAACCTTGCTCTAGAGCATAGGAAACTTGCCTTACATTACCTTTGATGTCTATGACTTCGTCACAACAAGCCCAACTCAAGTCAGAAATTATGGCAATGCCTAGCTGGTTACGTCGCTCAATCGGCAAAGCCAGTGAAATCTCTACCGTACAACGCATTATCAAGCAGCGCCAAATTCATACAATTTGCGAAGAAGGACGCTGCCCTAACCGCGGGGAATGCTATGCCCAAAAAACTGCAACTTTTTTATTAATGGGTCCTACCTGCACACGCTCTTGTGCATTTTGTCAAGTAGATAAAGGTCATGCACCAATGCCTGTTGACCTAGAAGAACCACAAAAGGTGGCAGAAGCAGTGCAACTGTTGGGATTACGTTATGTGGTGCTGACTTCTGTCGCCCGTGATGACTTAGATGATCAAGGAGCCAGCCATTTTGTCCAAACGATGGAGACTATCCGTCGGTTAAATCCGGAAACTCAAATTGAAGTGCTGACACCAGATTTTTGGGGTGGTGTGGGGGCTGGGGAAGAAGGTCAACGCCAACGAATAGCAATGATTGTCAGGGCGAAGCCAGCCTGTTTTAACCACAATATTGAGACGGTGCGACGCTTAACTGGACCAGTGCGCCGGGGAGCGAAGTACGATCGCTCGTTGCATGTGCTTTCAATCGTCAAAGACATAGATTCCTCCATGCTTACAAAATCAGGTTTGATGCTAGGACATGGAGAAACCAGCGATGAAGTCATCGCAACAATGGCAGATTTAAGAGCCGTTGGATGCGATCGCCTAACTATTGGTCAATATATGCGACCTTCTTTAGAACATCTGCCAGTCCAAAAATACTGGACTCCAGAGGAATTTGATCAACTCGGCAGCGTAGCATGGAAAATGGGATTCAGCCACGTCCGTTCTGGACCTCTGGTTCGTAGTTCCTACCATGCAGGTGAAGAGGCTTGAGTGAACAGAGGGACAAGGAGGACAAGGGAGTGTGGGGAGTTCTTCCCCCAATCCCCAGAGGGGGCCCCGAGTCTCCCATCTCTTCCCCATGCTCAATGCCCCAATCGCCACCACTACACAAATATTTTTAAAGAATTTGGGTAATCGGTACACCTGTTTGGTATGTCTTAAAAAGTCCTGAAATTTAGGAGAACAGACTAATGGCTGATAAAACTGCTAATTCCCCGGTTGCTAACAGTGGTGCTAAACCTCCATACCCCTTCCGTACTGGTTGGGCATTGTTTTTGTTAGCAATCAACTTCGTAGTTGCGGCCTATTACTTCCATATCATCGAATAACTTAGAAGTTAAGCGGTGCTGCTCAAATCGTGCCTTTGAATAAACCTTTGGGGCGAATGAGCAGCACCAAAATCATAATTAACAGCGCTACACCTTGTTTATATTGAGATCCCAGCCAAGGGGTGCTGACTTCTTGAGCTATGCCAATAATAAAAGCTGCGGCGATCGCACCATAAGGATTACCAATTCCACCCAAAATCACTGAGGCGAATAGGGGCAAAATCAAAAACCACCCCATATTCGGACGCACAGCAGTAATTAACCCGTACATACTTCCCCCTAAGGAAGTAAGTGTGCCAGCAATTAGCCAAGTCCAGAGAATCACTTGATCGACATTAATACCAGAAACCCTAGCTAAGTCCAGATCGTCAGCTACCGCTCGCATCGCCTTGCCAATTTTAGTGTTTTGCAAAAGGTAATGCAGCGCCAAAATTGCCAGTACTGCTAAACCCAATACCAACAATTGATTTTGCGGCACCTTTAAGCCCCAGATGTCTAAAGCTGGAGTAACAGGGACACTGTAATTTTGGTTCTTACCACCCCAAATGAGGATAATGCCATTGCGTAAGAATAAGGCGAGTCCGATGGAAATAATAATCAACGTAGTGGAAGTAGCACGGAGATTCCGCATTCTTGACCACAGCAACTTTTCTGATAACAGCATCGTAGCTACTGTTCCCGCCGCAGCTAGTATCATCGACAACCAAATATTTATACCAGTGGTATTCACTAGCAGCGTCAGGTAGGCCCCCAAAGTTAGAAAGTCACCGTGGGCAAAATTTGACAACCGTAAAATTCCATAGGTAAGAGTAAGTCCGACTGCGGCTAGAGCAATAATACTCCCTACAGCAATCCCATTGATAATTAATTGAGCAAGTTGTATATCCATAGTCTTAAGTTGGTCTTAAGAAATTTCGAGCTTAGTGATTTCGTACATTAGATTGTGGGATCTTCGTCACATTCGACACTATAGGTTATGCTTTATAAATAGAAAACAAATGTGCGCTAATATACATAAGATCCTGTTCGCACTCTTGTGCGAAGCTAAACTTGTTCAGCGGTCTAGTTGACCATGCAGCAGTATTCAAGCTTACCAGAACAGAACTCACAGATAGATGCAACTCAAACACTTTTGACCACAATCCAGCAACTTCGGGCCGAGTTGTGGCTGGAGAGCAGCTTGAACCAGTTGCAAAGCCATCTTAATGATTGCCTGCTTTCTGCTTGTACTACTTTGCCACAGCAAAGAAGCACAGAAGCAGATATTTTTCAAATTTTGGTCAACGATCTCAACCATGCTTTAAATAGCACTCAGGTGGCGATCGCTCTGTTCCAACCACAAGAAATAACTGGTAAAGTTTGTTATCTTTCTCCATCCCCATCTCGGCGTTCACAACTTCTACACCTAGAAGCAATCTCCAAGAAAGGCAGAAAGCTGCACTTGAGATTGAATGAGCCAATAGAACTCGAAGATTTGCAGCACCTTGAGAATCAAGAAACGCCCAGCGCTTGGCAATTGAGCGACGATTATGGTGGCATAATAGCTTGGCTAATTATTGCTAGGATACCGATTAGATCGGATTGCGATTCATTTCCAGCATTAAAAGCTCAATTGGGATCGCAACTAGTTGCACGGGCCGTTAAGTACTGCAATGTAGTGTTGGCACAGCTCAGACAAATACAATCTTGGCAACAAAAGACCCAATACTTGGGGAGTTCTAATCGGGAACTGGAGCGTACCAATCAACTTAAAAACCAGTTTTTGGCAAATACCAGTCACGAGATCCGCACACCGCTGAGTTCCATCATCGGTTTCACCCACCTGCTTTTAGCTCAAGGCTACGATCCAACTAAAGAACGTCATCAAGAGTATTTAAATATTATTCAGTCCAGTGGCAAGCACCTGCTAGCGCTCATAAATGATATTTTGGATCTCTCTAAAATTGAAGCAAATCAGCTGGAAGTGCAGTGGGAAATAGTGGACGTACCAGCACTATGTCGTAATGTTTTGGCATTAGTGAAAGAAAAAGCTGCCAATAAGGGTTTAAAACTACTCTTAAATCTAGATACAGATGTGACAACTCTAGTAGCTGACTCCTTACGTCTTAAACAAATGCTGTTGAATTTACTTTTCAACGCTCTCAAGTTTACGACTACAGGAACTGTTGGTTTACAGGTTGTTGCTAAAGGTAGTTTTGTGCATTTTACAGTTTGGGATACTGGCACTGGTATATCTAAAGCAGACCAGACTCAACTATTTCAACCATACTTCCAAATTGCCAACTCCACAGTTAGTCGTAACGAAGGTACTGGTTTAGGTTTAGTTGTGACTCGCAAACTCGCAGAAGTTCACGGTGGTTGTGTGGAAGTTGAATCTGAGGTTGATTGCGGCTCGCGTTTTACCATCATACTGCCCCTAAATCCCGTTGGGGAATTAGAAGGAATTGAGGGTGAAGTTGTTGACTCATCTTCCTCACTGCCTTTGCCTAACGCTCCTAGCTCTTTTGTAGAAATTTTGCTGGTGGAAAATGACTTAAACAACGCCAAGTTGATGCAAATTTATCTAGAAAAATTGGGCTATCAGGTAACTTGGGCAAAGAATGCTGCCGAGATGTGGGAAGCTTTGGAAAATATACATCCAGCAGTGGTTTTAATGGATGTGAACCTACCGGATGATAACGGTCTAAACTTAGTACGGCAGTTGAGAGAAAATCAGCAATACCGCATGACTCCGGTAATTGCCCAAACAGCAATGGCAATGAAAGGCGATCGCGAAACTTGTCTAGCGGCTGGAGTAAATGACTATATTTCTAAACCTATTGATTTACCCTTATTAGCCAGTCTGGTGGCAAAATACAGCAAACCATTATAGGCAATTCAAATTTCCTCTTGAAAGTCTAAAAGCAGGAAACCGCTGCTTAGACTTTCCAAAAAATTTAAAATTGAGAAATATATATATTTAAGCTAGTCATTCCAGCATCTGTTGGCTAATGCTGTTGCCCCCTGAGTTTTGAGCAATAACTATTGACACCTGACTAAAATAGAATTTGTTGGGTGCTATAAGATTTCGGCAGGACTCTAAAAATGATGCTGACAGAAAAACTTGAGCAACTAAAAGCTTTATTTGCAGAAATGGAGCAGGCACTAATAGCCTATTCTGGCGGTGTTGATAGTACTTTGGTTGCCAAGATTGCTTATGATGTTTTGGGCGATCGCGCTTTGGCTGTGACTGCTGTTTCGCCGTCGCTATTGCCGGAAGAGTTGGAAGATGCAAAAATTCAAGCGGCAACTATTGGGATTAAGCATAAAATTGTCCAGACAAACGAAATGGACAATCCTAATTACACCTCTAACCCTGTCAACCGCTGTTATTTTTGTAAAAGTGAATTGCATGATACTCTCAAACCTTTAGCTAGGAATTTGGGTTATCCCTATGTGGTGGATGGAGTGAATGCCGATGATCTACACGATTATCGCCCAGGAATTCAAGCAGCCAAAGAAAGAGGTGCGCGATCGCCTTTAGCGGAAGTCGGTGTTACTAAATTGGAAGTCCGCCAACTTTCACAACAACTGAGTTTACCTTGGTGGGATAAACCTGCTCAACCTTGTCTCAGTTCCCGTTTTCCCTATGGTGAAGAGATTACTGTAACTAAGTTACAACGAGTTGGTAGGGCAGAAATTTACCTGCGAAAGCTGGGTTTGAAGAATTTACGCGTGCGTTCAGAAGGAGATACAGCACGTATTGAACTGCCGCTAGAACAAATCAAAGAGTTTGTGTTGACGACGGATTTACAGCAAGTAGTGTCTGCTTTTCAAGAGTTTGGGTTTATCTACGTAACATTAGATCTGGAAGGTTATCGTAGTGGCAAGTTGAATCAGGTGTTACAGCCACAAGCCTCAGGCGTTAAAGCATAAGATTTTGTTGGCGAATTCATCAACTAGTACAGCAGATGCGGAATAATTATCTAGTTGAAAAGATCGTAAAAGTCTACTTTCCTGCCATCTGCCTTATCCTACTATTTAATTTCAGCTTCCACAGGAATCAGAACGCACCCGTTAATCTTCCAGGTGGTATCAGACTGCTTTTGCATTAAATACAATGCCCTTACAGGAACTCCATCAGGCCCAAGTAGCAGTACTAGTTGAGTTATCTTTCCGTGAATGGTTGTTATTTTATCAAAGAATACAGAGCGAGGACGATACACAGCTGGATAACCAAGTCGCACCATTTGTATAAAGTTTTCTGGATTGCGGAATTGGGCTTGGATCTCTGGACTGGCAAAGGCGAAAGCACCTGCGGTATCATCCTTTTGAAATGCTTCTAATTGACGTTCAATAACATAACGTATGGCGACGGAATCGCTATCAGTGATTTTCATAAATCTAAAATTGCGATCGCGATCGCTCAATTATTGCGCTGAGTTACTCTTAATTCTATCTGCTCTAGTGCTGCTCGCCAAACGTCATAACCATCTGGCGACAGATGTAACCCATCTGTGGTTAACTCTGGGCGTAAATTGCCTTCAAAGTCTGTAAACCACCTATAAATATTTATATAAGTAACTTTTTCTTGTTTGGCAATCAGTGCAAGTTGTGTATTGAGATGACGAATGCGCTGGTTAGAAATTGTTGGCAGGCGAGCAGGTAAAATTGATTGAATAATTATCTGAGCATTTGGGTGAGCCTGCCGTAAGCTGCGCATAATTCGGCGATGATTGCGCAAAATTACTTCATCACTGGCACCTTTACGGATGTCGTTGATTCCAGCCATAACATAGATTACATCTGGCCGCGTTTCTGAAAATGCAGCCAATCTTTTTAACACACCACTGGATGTATCTCCAGAGATTCCCTGATTTAACCATAATTTACCAGCAGGCAGTTTTTCTTTTGGAAACCACATGCTCAAAGAATCACCTACTAAAATGCCCAGACGATTTGCGCCTTTGCTTTGAGCGATCGCTTTGGCTTCCAAAGCTAATAAACGTTTCCAATCGTCATAAGTTAGTTGACGTTTCTTAGCTGACTCCGACACTGATTGCAAGCTATCTTCATCCAAGCGTTTATTAATTTGGCCTGTTTTTAAAGCTGCTAATCTTTGGTAGTAAAGCTGACTATTTGAAGCTAGCGTACGGTTAGCGCTTAGGGACGTAGGATTGAGTGATGGCTCTACTGGCGTTAGCAAAACCTGGTTGGTGAATTCTGGTAAAGCAACACCAAAGTTGGGGATGATTTTCTCACCTACTCTGGGCGGCGAACTTTCTAAAGTTTGCAAAGCTTGGCTGTAAAATTCTGGTAAGGAGATGTCAACACTGGGGATAGTTTTCTCACCTATTGTTAGTTGCGAACCCTGTTTTAAATCCCAATGGAATCTAGAATTTTCTGGCAGAATAATCGACATCTGTGGAAGAGCTGATGCTGGTATTGCCAATCCTGTTAACAAGCTTGCTGCCAACAGATAAGGGTCCCTCATCGTTTTTTCTCTCCTATACTCATTGCTTTCTCTTATGACAGTGGTAACTGGCTAAATTCAGGAAAATTTTACTTCGGTATAAGTTCTTATTTTGATTTACTCTGTCTATGTCTGTAAAGCAGGTTCACGGGGTTCAGTTTGACAATTTACAATCTCTTTAAACCGAATTTTTACGGATATCTAGCCCATTCTCTCTGTGGGAATACTTTCAATACATACATAGATTTTACTGACCCTACCGCTTTCCCTTTTGAAAGTTAGGTGTTGTAGCGCTCGCTTGGCTCTACAACAAACTCAAAAACCACAATTTCATTTGTATGCTATTACACTAAAATTTTATGTAATTCTACTGTTAATGATTGGAAAATAATTTTTGATTTTATCATCAAGGAGGCTGTTAGCTTTAATGTTGTTAGCATGGTAAATATCTAATTAACTTTAAGCTCTGTAATTTAGGGAATTTTACTGATTGCCTTGATTTTGCTAGAGCAAGAGGCTATCTATTTTTATTTTCTCATATAAAATTCAACGATGCTAACGCATCATGTGTCAAATATGGGATTAATCAGATTAAAGATTCGAGAACTCGCACAAGAGAAAGGATGGACTTTGAAAGAAGTTTCCGATCGCTCTGGGGTGATTTACAGTACAGTGAGAAGTTATGCTCGCCGTTCTGGGATGACAACTGTGGATTTTACGGCTATCCACAAATTGGCTCGAACATTTGATGTGATGATTGAAGACTTAGTTGAAATTCTAGAGGAATAGTTAACTTTTTTGAATATTATAACCAGAGGAATAGGAAATTTAAATATTTTTCTGCTACTAAGATTTTGCAAACATTGCTAATAATGCTTAGATTGTAAAATCTGCATTATATTAATTTAAATTGATTACTATAGTTATATAGAAGAACTCCGTTATAAATGCTAAGATTTAGGCGAAGTCATTAATATTTACTTGTTATTTTGTGGCTAGAGCTAGTACTGCGATCGGTGTCAGTCCCATTATTAAAGAGATTGTGCAAAAACAGGCACATTCGACACGTTTAACTCTGAAAGAGGTTATACTTATGGGGATGTTAGCAATTGATAAACTCGACGATCAAAGTCGTCAAGAGCTAGCAGACGAAGTTCATAAAATGCAGGTTAACGGTGAAATATAAATCTGCTTTTTGGAACTAAGAATTAAAAGTCCAAAGCGAACATTTTAACTATTCCAAAAGTTATGATTTGTTAGTTATAAAAATTTGAATTAGAGATTTATACCTCAAAGAAAGTAACATTTGTTGAGGTGAAAAACTCTAAATTCAAATCTAAAAATTGTCACAGTTGGCTGATTATTGGCTAAAACGGTAACGGCTTCCCATAACATAATCCTCATTGATTTCAAAAGCAATCCATTGACGTTGCAAAATCTCAGCAACAAACCCAGTTGTGTTAGATCCTGCAAATGGATCTAACACTAGATCACCTTCATCAGTCAAAAATTTAATAAAGAACTCCGCGAAAGCTTGAGGAAAACGTGCTGGATGGGATTTAATTCCTGCTGCTTTACAGCGTCGTAAATATAGACTATTTGATTCAGTATTAGCCATTTCTAGTAAGTTTGGTGGAATTGCACCTTGGTTATCTTTTTGAAATTTATCAGAAATATCATGTCCACTAGGACGTATTTTTGCTTTATAGCCATTTTTGAGTAATTGCTTCATACTCTGGCTATAAGGTTTTAATACCTTTCTATTGTCTGCTTTAGGATTTGGGGTTTTAGATAACCACCAAACGACATTTACTGAATCTTTTACACGTATTCTTCTGATTGTTACCCACTCAGCAGGAGTAGGTAATCTTGCCGGATTATAGTGGTAGAATTCTTGCGCGAGAAAAAAGCCAACTTCTTTGCACAACCGCACCAAAAGTTCGTATTGGTAGATGCTCCGCACAGGATTACCGGGGAGATAAGCACCACCTAAATCTAAAATAAATGAGCCATTTTCAGCCAGAACCCTTTTGAATTCGTATGCAAAAGGTAGAAACCATTCTATATATTTTTCAGCGCTTTCGTTACCATATTCTTTTTTGCGTGTAAGAGCAAATGGTGGCGAAGTTAGAATTAAATTAATACTGTTATCAGCAATGAATTTGAGCAGTTCTATACTATCACCTAGATATACTGCTCCGTTATTTTGAGTATAATAAGGGTTAAAGTTAATAAATGCCTGTGTTTTATTTATTTTGGCTGTCAAGACTAGTTAATATTATAAATTTATCGCGTTTTTATATTTATAACTTTTTTAAATTTAAAAGTATTAAGTTCAAGAAAATAGTATTTCTTGGTATGAGGATAGAAATAAAGTCATCCTATCCAAAAATGGAATCTTACCATTTTTTGTAAGGTAAAAATTTCCCAGACATAATAATTTTCACTCGCTCGCCTTTTGGGTCTTCTTCTTTTTCCACATCCAGGGTAAAGTCAATCGCACTCATAATCCCATCACCAAACTTTTCCTGAATTACATCTTTAATGGGAAAACCATACACCTGCATAATCTCGTAGAAACGATAAATCAGTGGATCAGTTGGCACAACTGGGCCTAATCCTTTTACAGGGTATTCGGTCAACTCTTTAATATAGATAGGTTCTAAATCCAATGCTTCCACCAGCAACTTCGCCTCATCCTCAGAAGCACTGGCTTGACGATAGAATACAGCAGCAATCCAGACTTCATCGCGTCTGAGAATTTTTTCTAAATCCGCAAAGCTTAGACCTTTGTCTTTTTTGGCTGTTAATAGCGTTTGCGTAATTTTGGGAATAGACATCTGGTAATTTTTTAAGAACTTAATTTGTAAGAAGAAATTCTATCATTATTATCTGGAACAGGCGATCGCTTTTTGGTCGAGATTATGTCAGTTGGAAAGTTTGAATCATTAATCTATTCAATTGCTGAAGCTTATTAGCTCTAACTAATACAAACAAAATATAAAAAACTACTTACTAAACGAAAAAGGAAATTTTTATTCATAGAACCCTGGTAATTAGTTTTTTCATAATACAGGCTACCTCACCATAGCCAGGATTGCCTATTAAACCTTGTAAATTGTTATGCTCTATATCTTCATATTGGCCTAACTTACTTGTCCATTTACCATCAGGTAATTGCCTAGCAACATGGGTTGGTATCTTGTTGGAATTGCTGTATATAGCTACTTTTTGAAAGCCCTCTTCTAAGGCATCACTTTCACAGATTTCATAATTAAGTTTTTGATATGCTTCTTGAAAAGCCTCTAAAGTCTCTTCTCTGGGAATATCTGGTGGCCAGTAGTGTTGATTTTGAGCATCTGGCCACCACCAGGTTTCATCATCTTCTGCTGCCCAGGCTACGCAATTATAATCTATTGTGTCTTGACTTGTAATTTTGTAGCCATATATTACTAGATTTGGATAATTCGATTCTATCCAAGGAACCACATCAGACTTAATCCAAGCATTATTACTTACCACCGATAGCCCCTATCCCTACCCCAATCAAGCCAAGCTTTAATCATCTTGTTGACTTTTCCCCTATACTCTGGAGGTACAGGATCTTCTCTAGTAATAGATTTCAATGCCCAGAACCAGTGTCCAGATTTCCTCTCAAGTTCTCTTAAAAGTAGTGGGATTACTACTTCCCCCATGCCAATAATTTGTTGATACGCAGGGTGCATTGACATTTGATTAATAGATGACATACCACGCGTTTCCTCTAGCCATTGATTAACAAGTGCTGTAAAGGTGGCTTCTATATCTATTTGTCTCGATAGAGAACGATGTTGAGAACGAGCAGTTTGTTCATGTTTGAGAGTTTTAGTGCTTCTAAAAAAAATTAAATTATCATTGTTATTTTCATTACGTACTTTTCTTTTATCGTCTAAACAATTCCAGTCAGAGCCAGCATTGAAATTGATTTTGCTTTTCTTACTAAATCTTGGTAAATAAAGGAACTCAGATTGCTTTAAATTTTCTTGCTCTTTTGGAAGCCAAGGAGCAAATTTTTCAGCTACTACCATTTTTATAACCTCTACTCTATGTTTTTGTAATTCAAATATGGAATACTTGTTCTTTCGAGCATCAACTCAATAGCTTTTGCTTTTCTTTCTGCTCTATCTAATTGTTCACTTAGTTGTCCTATATCTATTGAATCTAAAGCTACAAAAAACTCATGTGTACCATTTAAATCAGCATATTCAATTTTTAGCATATGAACTATTGCGACTCCTGCTGGGCCTTTCTCTATATCTGGTTCAAAAACAGGGCGCATATCTGTTAAAACACGAGAACGTGTGAACAACCGTTCATGATCACGCATTACATTGATTGCTTTAGACGTAACACTAAGTACACCGTCAAACTCTAAAAAAGTAGTTAATCTTTGCTCAAATTTGTGTTTTTGTTCTTCAGTAAGGTTTGGAAGTTCCTCATCATCCTGAACAGCCTGACTAATTTTTTCTACGATTTTATTTATCGGTGCATCAAAATAGTCTCGAAGATTGTAAAGGGAAATCAATGTTTCTATCAAATCTTCTACTTCTTCTACGGTTAAAGCCTTTACCTGCGAAGCTACTGCGGATGCTAACTCTTCAACCAGTAGCGATGGTGGTGCTTGGCTTAAAGCATTTATTAATTCATTTACAGTTGTGCGATCAATGTTGACAAGTTGTTCAAACCCAGGTTTATATTTTTCTGGAATTTCCAGTTCTGCCATATTATTCCTACTGCCCTAAAAAGACATAAAAGTCTCATGTAATCGAAAGATAAGTTGAACCCCAATAAAATTTTGTGAGATTAATCAATAAATGACAGTTTTTGAGTTAACAAAACTTTATTTTGGTCTATCACTGCAATTTTATCTCGGATTATTCACAAGCCAACAATGCTAATCCTATAAGAAATCCCCCACGTTGCGGCGGGGGATTTTGATTAATTACCTAGAACACTACTAGCCGGATCAACCGAACTTACCAGCGGTGGAGGCAATTAGGAATGCTGCGTAGGTGAAGACGTAGCCAACAGTAAAGTGAGCTAGACCAACCAAACGACCTTGAACGATGGAGAGAGCAACGGGCTTATCTTTCCAGCGAACTAGGTTAGCTAGAGGAGTGCGCTCGTGTGCCCAGACAAGGGTTTCAATCAACTCTTGCCAGTAACCTCTCCAAGAGATAAGGAACATGAAGCCTGTTGCCCAAACTAGGTGTCCGAACAGGAACATCCAAGCCCAAACAGACAAGTTATTCACGCCGTAGGGGTTGTATCCGTTAATCAACTGAGCAGAGTTAGCCCAGAGGTAGTCACGGAACCAGCCCATGAGGTATGTGGAGTTTTCGTTGAACTGAGCAACGTTACCTTGCCAAATACCCAGATGTTTCCAGTGCCAGTAGAAGGTTAACCAACCTACTGTGTTTAACGCCCAGAACAGAGCTAGATAGAAGGAATCCCAAGCGGAGATATCGCAAGTACCGCCACGACCAGGACCGTCGCAAGGGAAAGCATAACCGAAGTCCTTTTTATCGGGCATCAGCTTGGAACCACGGGCATCCAAAGCACCCTTAACGAGAATTAAGGTGGTGGTGTGCAGACCTAAGGCGATCGCATGGTGTACCAAGAAGTCGCCAGGGCCAATTGTTAAGAACAAGGAGTTAGTGCCAGAGTTAATGGCATCTAACCAACCAGGTAACCAAACGTTAGCGTAGTTGGGATAGGCTGTATAAGCAACGCTATCAGAGTTAGACAGTAGGGTGTTTAAGCCGTACAGTACCTTACCATGTGAAGCTTGGATAAATTGAGCAAATACTGGCTCAATTAGGATTTGCTTTTCAGGAGTACCGAAAGCAACTACTACGTCGTTGTGTACGTACAAACCTAGGGTGTGGAAGCCTAAGAAGAGAGATACCCAGCTGAGGTGGGAAATAATCGCTTCTTTGTGCTTGAGCACACGGTCGAGTACGTTACCTTTGTTTTGTTCGGGGTCGTAGTCACGAACCCAGAATATTGCGCCGTGGGCGAAAGCACCTACCAACAGGAATACAGCAATGTATTGGTGGTGAGTATATAGCGCTGCCTGCGTTGTATAGTCCTTAGCAATAAATGCGTAAGGAGGCATGGCGTACATATGCTGCGCCACTAGGGAGGTAACTGTTCCCAATGCAGCTAGGTGAAATCCTAACTGGAAGTGCAGAGAGTTGTTATAGGTGTCGTACAACCCTTGGTGAGGCAGGTTGAACTGACCTTCGCTCTTGCTACCGGGTACTAAACCAGACTTGGAGTTCAGCATTTCTTTGATGCTGTGACCAATTCCAAAGTTAGTCCGGTACATGTGTCCGGCAATGATGAAGATAACAGCGATCGCCAAGTGGTGGTGAGCAATATCAGTCAACCACAGGGATTCTGTTTGGGGATGGAAGCCACCCAAGAAAGTCAGGATTGCAGTACCTGCACCTTGAGATGTGCTAAATACATGACCTGCTGTATCAGGGTTTTGGGCGTAAACACCCCAGTTACCTGTAAAGAATGGTGTTAAGCCTGCTGGGTGGGGTGCGGTAGTTAGGAAGTTGTCCCAACCTACATGCTGCCCGCGAGCTTCAGGGATAGCAACGTGGATCAAGTGACCGGCCCAAGCCAAAGAGCTGACGCCAAACAAACCTGCCAAGTGGTGGTTCAGGCGGGGTTCAGCACTCTTAAACCAAGAGAGGCTAGGACGGAACTTGGGTTGCAAGTGCAACCAGCCAGCAAACAGAAACAATGCTGCTAACAGTAGGAGGAAAACGGAACCGGTGTAGAGTTCGCTGTTTGTCCGCATACCGATGGTATACCACCAGTGGTAAACACCAGAGTAAGCAATGTTTACAGGATTGCTAGCGCCAGCTTGGGTAAAAGCCTCAATCGCTGGTTTACCAAAGTGGGGGTCCCAAATTGCATGAGCGATTGGACGGATGTGAATGGGATCTTTAATCCACTGTTCAAAGTTACCTTGCCAGGCTACGTGGAACAGGAGGCTGGATGCCCACAGGAAGATGATTGCCAGGTGACCGAAGTGAGTGGCGAAAATCTTTTGGTAAAGATTTTCTTCGGTAATGCCATCATGGCTTTCAAAATCATTACCTGTAGCGATCGCATACCATATCCGACGCGTAGTCGGGTCCTGTGCGAGATCCTGGCTAAATTTTGGAAATTTCGTTGCCATAGGTTTTGATAATTCCTCTGACCTTTAGCCATCAGGTTTCAGCTTTTAGAGTCCTGAGTTTTGAGTTTTCACTGATTACTCAGCACTCAGCAACGCCAGTCCGCTCAAGTCGGGAGACCCGCCCAAGCGGCTGGCTCCTCAGCACTCTATATAGCTGATTGCTACCCTACTGAAAGAATGTGTGCGTGGAAGAATGCCCAGGTGGTAGCAATTCCTCCTAAGAGGTAGTGAGCTACACCTACTGCCCGACCTTGAGTGATGCTCAAAGCGCGAGGCTGAATTGCTGGTGCTACCTTAAGTTTATTATGCGCCCAAACGATGGACTCAATCAGTTCTTGCCAGTAGCCACGACCACTGAACAGGAACATCAAGCTGAATGCCCATACGAAGTGAGCGCCCAAGAACATGAGTCCGTAAGCAGACAGCGCACTTCCGTAGGAGTTGATTACTTGTGAAGCTTGCGCCCACAAGAAGTCACGCAACCAACCGTTGATTGTGATGGCACTTTGGGCAAAGTTACCACCAGTAATGTGAGTTACATTACCTGCTGAGTCTACAGTTCCCCAGACATCCGATTGCATCTTCCAGCTGAAGTGGAAAATTGCGATGGATATGGTGTTGTACATCCAGAATAGACCAAGGAATACATGGTCCCAACCAGACACTTGACACGTACCGCCACGACCAGGACCATCGCAGGGGAAGCGGAAGCCTAGATTAGCTTTGTCTGGAATTAGACGAGAGCTACGGGCAAACAAGAATCCTTTTAACAGAATCAAAACGGTGACGTGAATTTGGAATGCATGAATGTGGTGGATCAGGAAGTCTGCTGTTCCCAAAGCAATGGGCGCAGCTGCTACCTTACCGCCTACAGCCAGAATTCCACCACCAAAGACATAGCTAACAGGTTCTAAGGCATTGGGGGCAGTTGCACCAGGAGCTAAAGCGTGGATATTTTGTACCCACTGAGCAAATACTGGCTGCAACTGAATTGCTGTATCGGAGAACATATCTTGGGGACGACCCAATGCACGCATTGTGTCGTTGTGGATGTACAGTCCGAAGCTATGGAAGCCTAGGAATATACATACCCAGTTGAGGTGAGAGATGATTGCATCTCTGTGACGAAGCACCCGATCCAGCACGTTGTTTTGGTTCACTACCGGATCATAATCCCGCACCATAAAGATGGTAGCGTGAGCCGCGCCGCCTACAATCAGGAATGCTCCAATCCACATGTGGTGGGTGAAGATACACAACTGAGTAGCGTAGTCGGTTGACAGATATGGATACGGAGGCATTGCGTACATGTGGTGCGCGACGATAATCGTCAGCGAACCCAAGAAGGCAAGGTTAGTTCCTAACTGCGCATGCCAAGATGTGGTCATGTTTTCATAAAGACCTTTGTGACCTTCGCCAGTGAAAGGACCTTTATGGTTTTCGAGGATTTCTCTAATGCTGTGACCGATACCCCAGTTGGTGCGGTATTGGTGACCTGCAATAATGAACAGTACAGCGATCGCCAAGTGGTGATGGGAAATATCTGTCATCCACAAGCTGCCTGTAACTGGGTTCAGACCGCCCTTGAAGGTGAGGAAGTCAGCATACTGACCCCAGTTCAAGGTGAAGAAAGGTGCTAAACCATTGGCAAAGCCAGGAAATAGGTCGATCAACAAGTCTTTGTTCAGGATGAACTCGTGGGGCAAGGGGATATCTTTTACAGCTACCCCTGCATCCAACAGCTTGTTGGTAGGTGCAGACACGTGAATTAAGTGTCCAGCCCATCCCAAGGAACCACAACCTAGCAATACTTGCAGGTGGTGATTCAGCATCGATTCCACATTCTGGAACCATTCCAGTTTGGGAGCGCGCTTGTGGTAATGGAACCAACCAGCAAACAGGAACAAGCCTGCTAATACCAAGCCGCCAATAGCAGTTACGTAGAGCTGGAATGAGTTGGTAATACCCCAGCCACGCCATACGTGGAACAAGCCAGAGGTGATTTGAATACCGTGGAAGCCACCGCCAACATCACCATTTAAAATGTCTTGTCCCACAATGGGCCAAACGACTTGAGCACTAGGCTTAACATTTAGAGGGTCGCTCAGCCAAGCTTCGTAGTTAGAAAACTTAGCGCCGTGGAATATCATCCCGCTCAGCCAAATCGTCACTACAGCTAAGTGGCCGAAGTGTGCTGCAAATATCTTGCGGGAGATATCTTCTAAATCGCTGGTATGTGTATCAAAATCGTGGGCGAGGGCGTGCAGGTTCCAAATCCATGTGGTGGTTTTGGGACCTCTAGCTAAAGTTCTGTCGAAGTGTCCTGGGGTTGCCCATCTCTCGAATGAGGTAGGTACAGGATCTTTATCAACTATCACTCTTGCCTTTTTTTCCTCTCGCTCCGGAGGACTAATCGTCATTCGACCTCCTCTCTAGATAAGGAATGAGGAATCAGGAAACCACAAAGTTAACCATTATCGCATTCTCCAGAATTTTTCTGGAGGGCGATTTAGACCCGATGTGGAAGTTTGTTTCTGTTGAATTATAAAGTCTTCACTTGTACATTGTTGGAGAGAATTTAACAATAATTCAAAATCACTGAAATAATTGTCCAATCTGCCTTTGAACTTCAAAGCAATGGGCAAAAAGTCAATAGATTATTCATTTTATTTACAAAGCAACACAATTCGTAAAACTTATGGTTTGAAACCGTGTAATCAGCATTTCGGCAGTTGGAGTTGTGGCTATTGTGTTTAAATTACTGTTGGCAAAAAACTGTCCAAAAAACTCCACCAAAGACAAAGTAAAAATCCCTATTCTCTTGTAAGTAGGTTTTTTCAGTAGTCAGTGGTCTGTTGCATTCGTGCAGCGTGTCGTAGCGGGGCAAAAAATCTATATGCTGCTACGCGAGGGGATGGCGCATTGAACCATATTCAAGAACAACTGACAATTAACAGATAACAAATGACACGCGTAGCGTAGTAAAAATTATGTAGTGTGAAGCAGATTTCATCTTTTGGGCTATAGTTCCCTATGGACAGTTTGAGCCACAATAATCTGGCAGTTGTTAAGACTATCACTGGGTGGAAGGCATGAACTCTTGGCAGAAGACGGTGTTAGAGAATCTCCTCCCCAGGAGGTTCGCTGTTTTTAGATGGCTGATGACATTGTTAATAGTCTTGAGTTTGGCAAGCTGCGGCGAGAAAGCTGTTAGCCAAGATATATCTGCTGGTTATACAGACAAGCCACAACAGATTTCTAAAGAATTTTCGGAAGTTTCTCCACCAGCTACGATCCAAGAACTGCGCCCAGCTTTGGAGAGTTATCAGCCACAGGTTTCGATAGTTACACCTCAATCTGATGAAGTCCTCCAAGACAATAAAGTTACAGTTCGCTTTCAGGTTAAGGATCTACCAATATTTAAGAAAGCGCAACTAGAATTAGGTCCTCATCTCCACGTAATTCTTGATAACCAACCATATATAGCTGTTTACGACTTAGATCAGCCTTTGGTTTTCTCAGACTTAGCTCCAGGGACTCACACCTTGCGTGTTTTTGCCTCTCGTCCTTGGCATGAAAGTTTCAAAAATGAAGGCGCTTACGCTCAGACAACATTTCACATTGTTACCAAAACTGAAGATAATAACCCAGATCCATCTCTACCTCTGCTAACCTACAGCCGTCCTAAAGGTGACTACGGAGCAGAACCAATATTACTGGACTTCTATTTAACAAATGCGCCCCTCCACCTCGTCGCTCAAGACAACCCCAACGACAATATCAGTGATTGGCGAATTCGTTGCACAATTAATGGTGAAAGCTTCGTTCTTGATCGCTGGCAAGCAATTTACCTCAAAGGCTTCAAACCTGGTAAAAATTGGGTAAAACTGGAATTTCTGGATAACCAGGGTAATTCTGTGAAAAATGTTTTCAACACCACGGTTGGACTGATTAATTATCAGCCCAAGGGTAAAGACACACTTTCGAGAATTGTAAGAGGAGAACTGACAGCTGATGAGGTGCGTGGTATTGTAGACCCGAACTATACGGCTAAGATAGCACCTGCTGAACCAGCTTCCACACCTACCCCTACAGCCACACCTCAAACACAGCCAACACCGGAAATTGAGATTCCACAAGTACCCGTAACACCGCCAGCTGAGTTAAAGCAGCCAGAAGAACCAAAGTCAACATTACCAAGGTCTGTACCATCGCCAGAACCACAGCTACAGGTAACGCCAACACCTTCTGCTACTGAGTTACCTGAAACAGTCTCTCCTAAACCAGAAAAACCAAAGTCTGGCGGATATTTCCAGCGCCGTCGCTCTTCCACTGCTACACCATCTCCAAGCGTGTCACCAAGGTTACCAGAAATTATCAAGACGCCTCAACCCGAATCAACTGTATCTCCAGAGACAACATCAAAGCCACAACTAGAAATAACGCCAACACCTGAAGCTACTGTATTACCTCAACCACAGCCAGAAGTAACGCCAGTACCTTCTGCCACTCCATCACCCCAGCTACAGATAAAACAGCCAGGAAAAACCGGATTTAGCAGATATTTCCAGCGTCGTCCACGTCCCACACCTCAATCATCGCCCAGTTTACCGCCCACGCTACCAGAAGTTATTGGCTCTCCAGCACCGCAACCAACAGCGCCGTCACTAGAGACTACGCCAACACCTCCAGCCATCGAAGTACCTCAACCACAGGTCGAAAATACCGAAGAACAACCAAATTCTTCAGAGACAGTATCACCGAATTTATTGCCTACGCCAGTAGCGCCATAAATTCGGAATTATACTTTTTTGGGCAAGTTGAAAAGCTCAGAGGTATTAAATCTATCAGTTCGTCTAAAGCTGCGCGATCGCTGATCATCCAAAAATACTTAACTCTAGCTCTTGTGCTAAATTTTCCACAAAAGCTAGCCCCGCTACTGGGTTTCCCACTGTATCCAAGGCGGGGCTGTAGCAAGCGATCGCTCCTTCATCTGGTACTATTGCTAAAAGCCCACCACCAATCCCTGATTTCATCGGTAGACCAATTCTGACGGCAAACTGGGCAGACGCCTCATATAAGCCACAAGTTAACATCACAGCATTAACAATCCGACGGTGTTTTGATGATACTAAGCGATTTTCGCAAGCTAAGAGTTTTCCGAGCAGAGCTAAATCTTCCACTTTCCCTGATAGACAGCATATTTGCTCGTAAGTGTCAAGAGATATTTCCAGATTTTCTAAATGCTGGGTTTTGGCAAGATAATTAGCGATCGCTTTATTAGCAGGAGAACGAGTTAATCGTACTGAAGCTAGCATAAATTCATCCAACTTTAGCTGACAACCTGCTAATTGGTTCAACCAATTACAAAACTGCTGAGTGCGATCGCTGGCATTTCTTCCTGGTAATTTATCGGCTAGGGTAATTGCTCCACTATTAAGCATCGGATTGCGGGGATATCCGCGATCGGCAATGAGTTGATCTAGGGAATTAAATGGTGCATCCGATGGTTCAACCCCTACCCATTGTAAAACTGTCTCTGCTGTGAAATTTTCTAACAGATACAGTAGTGAGAATACTTTGATCGCACTCATCAGTGGAAATACACAAGCCGTATCACCTGTACTGTAAGTTTGTCCTGTTGCACAACAGATGTGAACCCCAAACCAATAAGGATTAGCCATATTTAATCTTGGAGTGCGATCGGCAACTCGTCCGCGATCAGCATAGGGTTTGGCTTGTTGTACCCAAGCTGATAAATCCGTAGTGGTGATTGCTTGAAGTCCTTTCAAAATTGATCTAGCCCTTACAAGATTTCTCGATAAAGTAAAGTGATGAATTAACACTCAAAGCCAAGAATACCCTAGGGTGTCACGGATTTGATTTGTATTCTAGAAAAGCAAAACGCTATAAATATTTTCTAATCAAATAGAAAGGCTTAGAGTTGATCTAACTCCAAGCCTTAAATGTAACTTTCTTTTTTTAAGTAATCTTTGTTACAGTGTCAAAGATTGAGGATTTGTTTCAATTAACTTAGCTAAATCTTGCAAGAATGCTGCTGCATGAGCACCGTAAATAATGCGATGATCGGAAGTGATATTCACCTGCATTTGTTGCCGCACACCAAACAAACCATCAGATGTTGCTACAACTTGTGGACGTGAGGCTCCGATCGCTAAAATCGAACCCTGTCCTGTGGGTAAAATCGCGTCGAATGTGTCTACGCCAAACATCCCCAAGTTAGACACGGTAAAAGTGCCACTATTGTATTCATCTGGTTGCAGTTGTTTTGCTCTAGCACGTTCTACTAAGGACTTCCAAGTGCGGGATAGAGAATAAATATCTACTATGTCTGCATTCTTTAATACAGGTGTAATCAATCCGCCATCATCCATCGCTACAGCTACGGAAATGTTGATATCAGAATGATAAACAATTCCTTGGTCTGAGTAGCTGGCATTAAGTAATGGGTGTTTTTGCAGCGTTACTGCTACGGCTTTTGCCAGTAGCGCTGTCATTGTCACTCCCTTGGATTTAATCTGTTTATAAAGCTTGTCAAGTCCATCAGTGGTAATTGTGTAACCTACACGGAAGACAGGTACAGATAAGGTAGCTACCATGTTCCGTACTACTGCATTTTGGAAGGTAGTTAAAGGTACTACCTGTCCGGGAACAGCAGTGGCAGTGGGGACGGGTACTGGCGCGGGTACGGGAGTCCGAGGTGCTGGTGCAACTGGAGTGGTTGTTGGTACAGATGGTGGCGGTACAACTGGTGCAGTAGCGGCTGGCTTACCTTGGTTTGCTGCTGCTTCTACATCTTCAGCAACAATACGACCATAGGGGCCACTGCCTTGTAGCGTTTTCAAATCAACTTTTAACTCTTTCGCCAACTTGCGGGCACGAGGTGAAACTACGAGCCTGCCTTCTCGGTGGTTTGAGCCATTTTGAGATGCTAAAGCTGGTACTCCGGCTGAGACAGTTGCGGCAATGGGTTCGGGAGAGGCGGTAGCAGGCGCAGCAGCGCTACCTGAATTGGCAGCAGACTTAGCAGTTTCGATTTCAGCTTCTGTTTCAGCGATGAAAGCGATCGCATTTCCGACAGCCGCACTTTCACCTGCTGGCACTAAGATGTGAGCCAGATATCCTTCATAAAAGGATTCCACATCCATATCTGCCTTATCTGACTCGACAACCACCACTGTTTCGCCTTTTTCCACTTTATCGCCTGGCGACTTCACCCAAGAAACAATCTTGCCTTCGGTCATGGTGGAACTCAGCGCCGGCATAAATACTTCGTAAATGCTCATAGGGTGGTTTCAGAATCAATGAATTTATGGACTTTAACAGCTTTTACCAGATCGAATTGTATCTTGGCACGAGAATTTTAGGTTCGAGATTTTTAACTATGGGGAACTAAAAATTGTGAACTAGGGATCGGGGAAGAGTTTTCTCAATGCCCCATAGCCGATTACAAATCATCTCAGGAACCTAAAGACGAGATGAATGTCTATGTGTATAGCAATTCTCAATGCTTCCTTACGATGCAATTGCGATCGCTGAGTATGAGTTAACAGCCAATAGCCGCAGCGAGTTGTTCATCAATCAAATGAGTTTGTTATCTATCTTTATTTTCCGTATAATCACTCACCAAAATATAAAGGCTGCTGATAACCAGAAGGTAGAGGCTCAGCGGTTAAGCTTCAATTTAAAATTCAAAATTGATCATTTACTTGTTTAAAATTTTTGTTTAATTTTATGGCAGTAAAGTGGAAATTGTTCTTGATTGTGATAATAAGTATGTTTGCCACTGCTGGCGCGGGAGTTTATCTGACTCAACACCAGCCATCTGCACAAAGCCTTGAGACTAGAAATGGGCAAGCACAGCAGGTAGCAGCAACTCAGATATCTCAGGATATTGAAACTTATCCAGAGCGTAGCCACTATAAAACTATACCGCTTGAAAGTATTAACTCTACTCTCCAAGGTAGCGATCCTGCTACTCTCGCCTTAAGTGCTTTTGATGATACCGCCTCAGAGACAGGAACACGTAAGGTAGAGGTAGTTTATCCGCAACGCAATCAGGCTTTGGTAACGATTACGCAAATTCAGCAGAATGATCGTTTAGTTGGTGCAGTTAAATATCGAGTTGAAATGACCACTTTTGGGCGATCGCTGTTAATTAGCTCACCGCCTGTATGGCAAATTATCTGGGCTGGCTCCCAAGCAAAATGTGGTACTGAAAATCGGCCCAAAAAGAATTTAATCCTAAGCTGTAAACCCCCTTATGAGGAATTCAAAGCTAGACATTCGTCTTAAAAATACGGTTGGGTTGAAAAATCCACACCACATGCAGTTTTCCCAATTTTCGCAAGTGGCATGGATTAGAAACAAGAGTGCTAAGTAACGTCAGTAGATACCTTTGTATAATTCATTGGTTTTTGGTCAGTAGAACAAAAACAATGAACAAAGAAAAAATGACAGATTTTTAGATATCGCCACGAATTTCTTCTACAATGCCATCGCGCAAAACAATTTCAACCTGAGTTTTACTGATTAGGTTATCACCTGTTTCTATGCGGAAAAAACCTTCCATTTGGAATTGGTTGACTTCCTGATCTAACTCAAGAAACTGTACTTGCTGGAGATTTTGCAGGAATTGATTTTTTTGCTCTAGCAGTTCGCTTTTCTTTTGATTAACTTGAAGTTGAATATTATCAATCTGTTGGAGAGTTTGGGGCCCTGGTGGTTGCAGACTCTGCTTTTGAATCGCAGTGATCGCTCTTTGTCCTTCGATGTCTAGTTGTTGTAATTGCTGATCGGTTTGATTGATCTGGGCTTGCAGTTGCTGTTGTATTTCCTCTTTCCACAGAGGAGTAACAATGACTTTGACATTAACGATCCGTTTCAAAAGCAATTGTTGAGATTTGGAGACATCCATACAGTTTCACGTTCACTCTATATTTTGGTCAGTGGAATTATCAGGCAAACATGGCGTTAATGATATCGCGATAGCGTTCTGCAACGACATGACGCCGGATTTTTAGTGTTTGGGTCATCAAGCCATTTTCAATGGAAAACGGCTCGGGAATAAGTTTGAATGGACCAATGCGGTCATCGACTCGATAGCCTGGACGATTTTGCACTTCCCGATTCAATTCTTTCCGATATAATTCCTGGATTATTTTACTCTCCATGTCAATTTTTTGACTGGGTGAGGCGGTAAGATTGTCACCTGGTGTACTCAAGTTGAGGTTTTGAGTTTCTGCCCATTTTTCTAAAGCTTCGATATTGGGGACAATCAAAGCGCCAAGGCTTCGCTGGTCCTGACCAACAAGCATAATCTGATCGATGTAGGGCGATCGCAAACAGGCATCTTCTATCGGCTGCGGCTCGATATTTTCGCCGTTAGTTAATACAATTGTATCCTTGGCTCTGCCAGTCAGCACTAAGTCATTTTGAGGTGTCAGCCAACCCAAATCGCCGCTATCAAACCAACCTTCAGCATCAATCGCTTTCGCTGTCGCTTCTGGATTTTGGTAATAGCCTTGCATAATTTGTGGACCCCGCAACAACACCAAGCCTCGCTCCCCAACTGGCAGAGGTTTGCGAGTCTCTGGATCTACAATTTTAATTTCTGTAGCAGGTAGTGTCGGGCCAGATGAACCGCGCACATTGTGCCAAGGACGGCGCACATTAGTTACAGGAGAAGTTTCTGTTAAGCCGTAGCCTTGCAAAATTTCTACACCAATAATTTCAAAAAAGCTATCGATGTGTTTAGGAAGTGCGCCACCACCGCTAATTACATGCTTGATTCGTCCTCCCGTGGCTTCTCGGACTTTAGCATACACCAGTTTTTCTCCTAAGGCATGGATAGGAAACAAACTAGAAGCGAGTAATCTTGCGGATAATCGCTCCATCGCTGAAGAATCAAGATGTTCTAAACTCAGTCCCTCGGCAATTCGCTGTGCTTTAATATAGCGATCGCTATTGCTTAGTAAAAAGTTAATTAAACGTTGTTTATTAGCTGGTTGTTCGCGAAACTGCTTTTGTGCTCCTTCATAAATTGATTCCCATAAGCGGGGTACAGCCACCATATAATGTGGTTTAATTTCTTTCAAATCCCGTTTAACAGACCGCAAATTAGTGTAAACCTGTGTGCAACCTTGAGATAGTAAAAAGTACTCCACTGTCCTTTCATAGCTGTGCCAACTAGGAAGAATACTCAGGGCAATATCACCTACTTTAGGTTGTACTACTGTCCCCATAGTTGTTATTTGGTGAATTAAATTGCCATGAGACAGCATTACACCCTTGGGTTTACCTGTAGTACCCGAAGTATAAATAAGCGTTGCTAAAGTATCGTAGTTTTGTTCAACTGGTTCTAGAGAATGGTTAGAGCCAATTTCGATCAATTGTGAAAAATTCAGTACTTTCAGGCTTTCCTCTGTTGGTGCTGCTTCTTGTGAAAGCAAGATTACCAGTTGCACAGGTAAATCCTTGAGCCTGTCTTGCAGTTTCTTCAGCGTCTTTAAATCTTCAACTACTAGTGCCGTGCTGCCACTGTTAGCCACAATAAATAGTAATTCTTCCTTTTCTGCTTGGGAGCTACGCACCGCATCAACGGCTCCAGCCGTCATTATCCCTTGATCGGCAATAAACCACCTGGGACTATTATCGGCAATTAAGGAAATGCGATCGCCTGCCTTGACTCCTAATGCCTGTAAACCAGCAGCAAATTTTTGAATTTGCTCTGCTAATTGGGTGTAATTAATCACTACCTCTGGTTGGGCATGGGGATTGTGTAGAGCAACGGTATTATTAAATAACTTTGCTGCTAATGGCCAAATTTCTGGCAATGAATTCAAATTTGTATAATCAGCTAAACGCTTTAATGCTAAGTGTTCTCGCTCGCTGATATTAGCTAAATAAATAGATGCGGATTTGGTTTTTGACATAACACATCACCTAAATAGTAAATGGCTACTTTTTGATAAATGCCTTCAATATACACAATGCCTTCTGGTATAGCATTTTCGGAAAACTCACGCTTCCATTTACAAAAATTTATGATAATCTTAATTTATATAGTTGAAAAGCAATGGATGTGCTTGCAATTGCATATACTTTGCAGACAGCTAACAATAGTGACCACCTATTTATACAGGGGGGTGATTACCTGTGGTTTTAAAGGATGCCGCATTACTAACGTTGATCAATACTGTTGCTTGTCTGGCATTTCCCAAGCTTCTATCTATCATTCTCTCACCTAAACCCAAACCTACTGAACCATTAGCTAAAGCTTCAAGTTCGCAAAAAGCTAGAGTCCCAATCACTACCTTTCCTTATTGTACTGCTCACCCACTGACAGGCAGCCCATTCTGTCGATTCCGTCCTCACTTTTGTGCTAGGTGTACGCCAAATTAACAATTATTTGAGGGTAGCAGGATTGAGTTGAAAATTTCAAGAAGAAGTTTTGGAGCAGGAAAAGAATACGCAGCTGCATTCCTATCCTTTTAAAATTTTATTTTAAAAAGTCAATATTAAAACATTAATATAATTCTTACTTTATTTTTCAAATAAACGTAAATTTTTCAATATTCAAATCTGATTTCTATATAGAATTTCCAATATATATTCAACAAAATTATAATAAACTCAGATATTAATAATTCGTTTATTGTCAATAAATGAACTAAATTTGATAATTAGTAAAAAATAGTTGTTTACTAATCAAGGATTGAGGTTTAGATTCAGGTTTATTCTATCTGTAACTTTTACTTGAAAGACGGTAAAGTTTTCAATACAACACCAAAAGTTGCTTTTAAGTTGTCTATTTACCTTATAGCATTTCCTAATCTACTGAGGTACAAATTTGTCTGCATTCATCTAGCTTGAAAAGTTTTGCGCCGGGAAACCCGGACGCGCAACGCCAGTTGCTTTAAGCCAGGGAACCCGACGCCAGTTGCTACAACGGAGGGAACCTCCCTCCGGGTTCACCAGTCCCCTACGGCGGGAAACCCGCCTACCCTTCGGGAACGGCTTCGCCGAACAGGGCTGGATTCACCGCAACGCACTGGCTCAACTTTTCGCTGCGTCCATCCTCATTTATCGGCGGTTAATTCTTTCTTGCTGTAACTCACCAACGTGGGAATCGCTATAAACGCTACTTTAAATCTGTAGCTAGCTTACCTAGTAGATTCTCTATAGTAAGCAGTTAAAATCAATATATTTACTTAGCTTATATCAATTAGAAGAAATCCAAAATTGTAAATGTAGTTGAAAGTACAGATTTTGATTCAAAATAAGAAATAGAACCATAAAGTGTCAATTAAGGAGGCGATAATCTATGAGTTTCATAGATTGTATATTATTAACGCTCATCAATACTGTTGCCTGCCTTGCATTTCCCAAGCTGCTATCTATGATTTTGACACCCAAAACCAAAAAAGCTGCTTCATCTCCAACTCCCATAACGGCATCAGAATCTAGTTCTGAAATACCTAGTTTTTCCTAATACAGACTAGTTGTGTATAGGTGCGTTTTGACTAGTGCAATGAGGTAGAAAGCAAAAGTTTTGACGTTTTTCATAAATGCATAGTTGTTTTCACCAACCTGCACTAAATACTAGAATATTATCTTGATGAGAGTGCAATCCAGCTAGCTTTCGGAAAGCGATTGCATTGAGGGAAAATGAACGCAAGTGGAAAAACCGAACTAATACCTTAATCCTTCTCTCTCAACGCGAACTTACGAATCTCGTAATTTGCGCGATCGCCAATTAGCCATGATTAATTACTTTGTCTGAGTTAGGTAGGTGAGTAAGAATATTTCCAAGGATGTTAAAAATTCAAATGCGGTGCGTTACGCTAAAGCGATAACACACCCAACTTCATATTTACCGAAACAATTTTAGCTTAGGGAATGTGAAAAGTTATCTTCTTGGCTTTGCTACTTGCGATTTTCGCGCCGCCACTTTCCCCTAACTAAGCGAATTTCATCATAGCTATAACCTTCACCAAGTTGCTCCCGAATTGGAGTTAGAGAAATATCACCTAGCACTTCTAAAACTTGCCAGATTTTTTTCTGTCTTTCTAAAGGAACCAACTGATTTAAATCTACAGGCTGATTTTTCTCAATTAAATCTGTAAGGTGATTGATAATTGTAGTAGAGCGAACATTTCTTTTTTGAGCAATTTCGTCAACGCTAAAACCTTGTTGATGTAATTGTAATGTTAATAATTCAGTGTTGGAAGGTAAACCAAGGCTGACAATAGGTTTGGAATTATCCTGCGGATCTATTACACCTTGTTCTTGACGATAGGCGCGAATTTCTGCGAGGAACTTCTCACCATATTGCGCAAGTTTGTGGCTACCTACGCCAGAAAGTTTCGCAAATTCAGTGAGGTTTTTTGGTTGTACCTGAGCCATTAATTTCAAGGTAGAATCTTGAAAAACAACGTAAGGTGGTACAGACTGTTCATCTGCTAATTGTTTGCGAAGCGATCGCAACCTTTGCATGAGCATTTCCACTTCAGCAGCTTTTTCACTACCCTCTTCCCAGGTAATCTTTTGTACCACAGGTACAGCTAGGTTAACTGTGCGCTGTCGCTGCATGACTTCCCAACTCAAGGCGTTAAGTTTCAATACTGAATAACCATCGCTGGTTTGTTCTAATAAGCCTTGATGTAAAAGCGATCGCCCCAACATTCGCCACTCATCAACACTTCTATCTTTACCAATACCGTAAGTAGAAAGCTTGTCGTGTTCGTTTTGGGTAATTTTCTGGTTTTTTGCTCCTCGCAACACATCAATAATATGTAGCATCCCAAATCTTTCTTTACAACGCGCCACACAAGATAAGAACTTCATGGCTTCAATTGTCCAATCTTGCATTGGTTTGGGATGACGGCAATTATCACAGTTACCACAGTTCCCAGCAAACCGTTCCCCAAAATAACCTAGTTGAATCGTGCGCCGACAATCTGTACCTTCGGCATAGTCTATCATTTGCCGTAATTGTTGCTTGGCAATCAACTGCTCTTGCGGATCGGTTTTTTGGTCAATACTCCATTCAATTGTTTTAATATCACCAAAGCTGAAAAAGATTGTACAGCGCGATGGTTCACCATCTCTACCTGCTCTACCTGATTCCTGATAGTAACTCTCTAAATTCCGGGGAATATCAAAGTGAACTACCAGCCTCACATCTGGTTTATTAATCCCCATACCAAAGGCAATGGTTGCTACCATGACGCGCACATCATCCCGAATAAACCGCGTTTGATTCTGGCTGCGTTCTTCGTCAGGTAATCCGGCATGATAAGATAAGGCAGCAATTTTATCATTTTGCAGTTTAAAGGTAAGTTCCTCAACTTTTTTACGAGTTAAACAATAAATAATTACTGAACCTTCTGTTTCTCGAATTAATTCTAATAACTCAGCGTAAGCATATTTCGTTTTAGAACGAACTTCATAATAAAGGTTTTGGCGATTGAAGCTAGCAACATGGATACTAGGTTGCTTTAACCCTAGCTGTTGGATGATATCACTACGAACGCGATCGGTTGCTGTGGCGGTAAGCGCAACAGTAGGAACATTCGGATAACGTTTACGCACAGATCTTAACTGGCGGTATTCTGGGCGGAAGTCATGTCCCCACTCAGAGACACAGTGCGCTTCATCAATGGCAAAGGTTGAAATACCGATTTGGTGATTTACTAAATCTAGAAACGGAAGAAATCTTTCACTAAGAAGACGTTCTGGGGCGACGTAAAGTAATTTAACTCTACCGTTGAGGATGGCTTCTTCCCGCGATCGCACCTTATACGCATTCAAACTACTATTGAGGAATGTGGCGCTAATATTATTGTTTCGCAGTCCTTCTACCTGGTCTTGCATCAAAGCAATCAGTGGCGACACTACCACCGTTAAACCTTTCTTTAACAGCGCTGGTAACTGAAAGCACAAAGATTTACCGCCACCTGTAGGCATCACCACCAGCAAATCTCGATTTTGCAGCGCATCTTCGATAATTTGCCGTTGTCCAGGGCGGAATCGGTCGTAACCGAAGTGATATTTCAGCGCTTGTTCGAGATTGGGATACTGAAGCATAGCGATCGCTTTTTTTGGAGCCTTCTGCGTGAGTAGTTATGAGGATAACAGGATTTTAACAATCTCCCTGATTGAAGTAGCAACGATCTAATTGCACTCATCGCAAATAACAGCGATCGCTTCTTGAGAAAGACATGAGGATGAGGAGTAATATGAATCTCAAGTTCCAGGTAGATTTCGTAACCGTTCGTTCAAATGTGTACGGTCTGCCATAGACCGCAAGAGCGGGCCGTGAGAAGTAAATTCTACAACACTGACAGAAGCAACTGGGCAGCCAATTCGATAGCGGAAGCGTCCTACATCAATACCTAATAGACTGCACAAGATAATTCTGATGGTTGCTTTATGAGAAACTACTAAAATATTGCCACTAGTGTAAAGCTGCTTGATTTCTTCAATTACCTGCATGGCACGATAAGCTATTGTCACTGCCATTTCTCCACCTGTTGGAGCATACCATGCCGGATCGGCTGACCAACGCAGATAATCATCATGATATTCTTGGCTGATGATTTCTGGCGATTTTCCTTCCCACTTACCATAATTAATTTCCTTCAACCCTTGCCGCAGTTCTGGTTGGATCTCTAACGCTGCACAAAGGGGTGCTGCTGTCGCCACAGTTCGCTGCATAGGACTGCAAAAAACTGCTCTCCAGGGGGTAGAAGTGTATGCATCTGCAAACGCTTTCGCCATTTCCAAACCCTCTGGAGTAAGTTCTGAATCTATCGAACCGCAAAAGGCATTTTTAAGGCTGCATCCTGTTTGTCCGTGGCGGAGGAAATAAAGAGTTAGGCTCAAGATAGTTTCCCTCTATTAAAAAAATAGGGTCTTGGGCATGGTAACAAAGTTTTTCATAAATTGTTTATCCAGCCTTTTGGGGGATCTGTTGTTGGATACGAGCTTTTAGTTCAGCCATCAGATTTTCCCCACTGCGACGAGCTTCCCAAGGCCCAAAGTGGTGACGACCAATGTTCCACTGTCCCTGTATATAGTCCTCATTTTCTGAGAGGGTGCCAATGTATTTAATGGGAGCGGGTGAGGTAATTAAATAGCGCTTGGTAAAACTAATACTACGCCCATTAACCTCCCCACTGATTTGGGCTTCTCCTAAATAATTGTCATCCAAAATAGAGCCACTTAGAGCATTGCCACTTTGAACAAAGACTGCTTCAAAGCGGCTAGGGACTCCTTGTTGCCAGTACGTTCCTAGCCAAGTACCATTCAGGTCTGCCATGAGATTTTTCCAGTACTTATATTCCATTTAAGGGTATTCTCATGTCAGAGAACGTAAATATTACAACTTTGAAAGACCAAGCTTGCGATCGCTAACTTAACTCTATCAATAGACTTGTCGCTAAATCAGAGCTTAAAAGTGGCAAAGATCGGCAGGCGATCGCATATGCTGGCGATGAGCTACTAATATGCGATCTTGCCATAGCCTACAAAGACAAGCGGGTTGTAATTCGATGCATTGCTTCTTCTACATTCTCTCGACTATTAAATGCCGAAATGCGGAAGTAACCTTCACCAGCAGCACCAAAACCAGAACCAGGAGTTCCCACCACGTTGACATTTTGCAGTAGCTTATCGAAGAATTCCCAGCTCGATAAACCATTGGGAGTTTTCACCCAGACGTAAGGTGCATTCACGCCGCCATAAACTGCTAATCCTGCGGCTGTTAATTTCTCACGAATAATTTTGGCGTTTTCTAAATAGAAACTAACTAGTGCTTTGATTTGCGCCTGTCCTTGTTCAGAGTAAACTGCCTCTGCACCGCGCTGCACGATGTAAGAAACACCATTAAACTTGGTAGATTGGCGGCGATTCCAAAGTTTCCACAGTTCTACATCGGAACCATCAGCCGCTTTGGCTGTCAGCGTTTTGGGTACGACGGTTAAAGCGCAGCGGGTTCCTGTAAAACCTGCATTCTTCGAGAAAGAACGAAACTCGATCGCAACTTCTCTGGCACCTTCTATCTCATATATAGAGTGAGGAATTTCCGGATCGGTGATGTAAGCTTCGTAGGCGGCATCAAAGAATATGATCGAGCCATTAGCTTTAGCATAGTCTACCCATGCCTTGAGATGTTCTTTGCTCGCAGTTGCACCGGTGGGGTTATTGGGGAAGCAAAGATAAATTAAATCAACTTTTTGAGCAGGAATCTCTGCGGTAAAGTTGTTCTCTGCGGTAATGGGTAAATAGACTAAGCCTGCAAACTCGCCTTTATCGTTAGCGTTGCCTGTATTCCCTGCCATCACGTTAGTGTCTACGTAGACAGGATAAACCGGGTCTGTAACGGCGATCGCGTTGTCATGTCCAAAAATTTCCAGAATATTGCCAGTATCGCACTTGGAACCGTCAGAGATAAAAATTTCCGAGGCGTCTATCTCAGCCCCCCGTGCTTGAAAATCTTGGGCAGCAATTTTTTCCCGTAACCAAGCATAACCTTGTTCTGGGCCATAGCCTTTGAAGGTAGCGCGATCGCCCATTTCTTCTACAGCTTTAATCATCGCTGTGCGACAAGCCTCTGGCAGAGGTTCTGTAACATCGCCAATACCCAGGCGGATGATCTTAGCATCAGGATTGCTTTCAGCAAAAGCATTTACCCGTCGCGCAATTTCCGGAAACAAATAACCTGCTTTCAGCTTGAGGTAGTTGTCGTTAATCGTTGCCATAGTAGATTGTGAAAAACGCCCTCACACAGCTTACTGTAATTGACAGGCGCGATCGCATTCCGTGCTGATGTCTTCTGAAAAAATAGTGTAGACGCCGTGGACGGGTTCTCTGGCATAAAGGAGCCTGCGCCGTGGGCAGCTCCGCCGACTTGAGGCGACTGCCGTTAACGAGCGTCACCCATAGGATTTGTTGCAGACATCGTCCTCAAGACTGGTGTAAGTCTGTGTTTGTTCTGACAACGATTCTTAGCTAAATAAACTATATGTGTTGGACTTTCTCCTATTAGGTGAGCAGCTTAATGTTCATCTTCCCGGTCGAGAAATAGTCTAGGGATTAGGTATTATCTGGCGATTTATACAATTAGTAAATTGCCACAGAATTGTCAAAAAACTCCTGTTGGATTTTAGAGTAATTTAATTGCTCATCCAAAATCAACTTTACCAAAGAAAACTTCATCAAATATTTAAAATTTTCTTATATAAATTTCAAACAATAGCCAAAAATTTCTTATATCTCTTCATGAAAAATTTATAAATATTTCATTTATATAAAGCTAGAAATTCTTAATTTAAGGTTTAAAGAAAAAATATCAAAAGTTTACAAAAGCTCTTGTGTAAAATACATATTTCAGTGAAATTAAGTAAGCGATTATTCGTAAATATAAAAAAATATGGTTGCTAAGGCTTCTTTTATTATTAATCCAGGTTCTAGTAACATCAATACAAGTACTTATAATCCAGGCTCTTTTAAAATTACTAATGATTCGACTACAGGGCAGAAAATAACAAAAGTACTGATTGACATCAGTTCTAGTATTCTAAAAGACTTGGTTTTTGATCCTGATGGAGTAGCTGGAGATGTTGTAGCGAAGAATTTTACAGTAGATAGTGAGGGTGGAACAGGCTTTGCTTCCTATCAATTTCTCAAGGCACATGATGGCGGCTTTGATGCATTAGAAATAACCTTTAATAGTTTCGATTCAGGTAAAACTTTTACCTTTTCTGTAGATAACGATCCAACAAGTATTAAAGGTACACAATCTCCAGGTCCCAACGAGTCAGGTAGTGTGTCTGGACTGGAATTATTAGGTTCCAAGGTTACAGTTGATTTTTCTGACACTACTAGTTATACAGCGCAGACTTATAGAATTCCCAACAGTGTGGGTGGCTCACAAATTGTTCTTCAAGCAAACGCACCATCTCCGCCAACAATTCAAGTTCTAGATTTAGCTTCCTCTGCGCCGACAACTGTCTCTACAGCCAACCAAACAGTGAGAGTTAGCGGGACTCCAGGTGCTTCAGTCAGCTTGCTAGTTTTAGAAGCGGGCTTATTCATCGCTAATGGTGGCTTTGATATCGATCCTTATGAAGCTAATTCAGTTATCGCTGTTAATGAACTGTCTGCCACTATTGGGTCACAAGGTTATGTCGATGTTCCTGTAACCCTCACCCGTTCTCATACAAATGGTGGACTAAACCATATCGTTGCAGCAATTAAAAATGCTGATGGTACGACTAGTTCTCCTTCTCCTGTGCAGGTTTTAGAGTATAACCCTAACGCTACACCTACTGCACAGGTAGTTGTGCAACAGACAGGGGGTAACACTGCGGTTACAGAAGGTGGCGCTACTGATAGTTACTCGTTGGTTCTCAATTCCCAACCTACAAGCAACGTCACGATTAGCCTGGTAACAAATACTAGCCGACTAAATCTAGATAAGACCACCCTAACCTTCACCCCTAGTAACTGGAATCAAACGCAAACAGTGAGTATCAATGCTGTTGACGATGCTATCGTCCAGGGAAATCAGACAGTCAATATTACTCACACCGTTAACAGTACAGATAACCAGTACGACAATCTTGCTGTCCCCGCTATTGCGGTGACAGTTACCGACAACGACACTACACCAACACCAACACCTATGGCAACAATTCGTATTGACGCAGGCGCAACTAAGTCTTACACCGATAGTCTAGGTAATCTGTGGAGTGCAGATCAATACTTTATCGGCGGTAATGTTTACTCCACAACAGCGGCGATCGCCAACACAACCGATGACCCACTGTATCAAACAGAACGTTACCTCAAAAACCTTTCCTATGCAATACCAGTCACGAACGGTGACTACACAGTTAACCTCAAGTTTGCAGAAATTTACTTTACTGGTAGCGGACAACGGGTTTTTAGTGTCGATGCAGAAAATCAGTCAGTTATCAGTAACCTAGATATTTTTGCCCAAGCCGGAAGCAACAACACTGCTTTGGATAAGTCCTTCAATGTCAAGGTTAATGATGGCACGCTGAATTTGGATTTTTTAGCCAGCACTAACAATGCCAAAATTGCAGCAATTGAAATAATTCCCGTTAGCACAACTCCTACTGCACAGGTGATTGTGCAACAGACTGGTGGTAACACGGCGGTGACAGAAGGTGGAGCTACTGATAGTTACTCGTTAGCTCTTAGTTCCCAACCAAAAGCGAATGTCACAATTAGCTTGGCAGCGCCTGGTAATCAACTAAGTTTTGATAAAACCACCCTCACCTTCACTCCGACAAACTGGAATACAGCACAAGTAGTCACAGTCACAGCCGTTGATGATACTGCTGTTGAGGGAACACAAACAGTCAATATTGCTCATACCGTTAGCAGTACAGATAGCAAATACAATAACCTCGCTGTTGGAAATGTTGCGGTTACTATTACCGATAACGACACTGCACCGATACCCACAGGAAAAGCGATTCGCATTGATGCAGGTGCGACTAAGGCTTACACTGATAGTCAAGGTAATCTCTGGAGTGCAGATCAATACTTTATTAATGGTAGTACCTACTCGACAACAGCAGCGATCGCCAATACTGTAGATGACCCGCTTTATCAAACAGAACGTTACCTCAAAAACCTTTCCTATGCGATCCCAGTCACGAACGGTGACTACACAGTTAACCTCAAGTTTGCAGAAATTTACTTTACTGCTGCCGGACAACGGGTTTTTAGTGTCAATGCAGAAAATCAGTCAGTTCTTAGTAACCTAGATATTTTTGCCCAAGCGGGAAGCAACACTGCTTTAGATAAAGCCTTCAACGTCAAGGTTAATGATGGCACGCTGAATTTAGATTTCTTAGCCAGCACTAACAATGCCAAAATTGCAGCAATTGAAATAATTCCCGTCAGCACAACTCCTACTGCACAGGTGATTGTGCAACAGACTGGTGGCAACACTGCGGTTACAGAAGGTGGTACTACTGATAGTTACTCGTTAGTTCTCGGTTCCCAACCAACAGCGAATGTCACCATTACATTGGCAGCGCCTGGTAGTCAACTAAGTTTTGATAAGACTACCCTCACCTTCACCCCGACTAACTGGAATACAGCGCAAACTGTTAGTGTCGCAGCCGTTGATGATACTGCTGTTGAGGGAACGCAAACAGTCAATATTACTCATACCGTTAGCAGTACAGATAGCAAATACAACAACCTCAGCACTCCCAACGTTGGAGTCACAATTACCGATAATGACAGCGGTACACCCACAGTCGGAGCCATCCGGATTGATACAGGTGCAACTAAAACTTACACCGATACTAAGGGTCAAGTATGGCAAGCTGATAACTACTTTGTAGGAACCAGTAGTGTCTACAACACAACTGCACCAATCGGTAAGACTGAAGATGACGTTATCTACCAAAGCGATCGCTTTGCCAAAAACCTGGCTTACCAGATTCCGGTAGCAAACGGCAACTATACTGTAAATCTCCACTTTTCTGAAAATTACTGGACTGATTTCAACAAACGGGTATTTGATGTCTCTCTGGAAGGTGAGAAAGCGTTTTCTAATGTCGATATCTTTGAACTATCAAAAAATGCTTTCTTTACAGGTAATAACTCTGCCCTAGTTCTATCTGTACCAACTCAGAATGTGAGTGATGGCGTACTCAATATTAATTTAGATGCCAGTGTTGATAACGCTACCATCTCAGGGATTGAAATCGTACCACTGACAGCGCCACAAGTAATTTTGCAGCAAACAGGGGGTAATACCGCAGTTACTGAGGGTGGTGCTAGTGATAATTACTCGTTAGTTCTCAATACTAAACCCACAGCTGATGTCACAGTTAAACTGGCAACTAGTGCTGCTAACCAAATTACCACAAACAAGACTAGCTTCACCTTCACTCCAACTAACTGGAATGTTGCCCAAACAGTAACTGTCAATGCTGTTGACGATACTTTGGCAGAGGGTGCTCAAACAGTCAACATCACTCATACTGTTACCAGCACAGATAGTAATTACAACAATCTCAGCACTCCACAGGTTGCCGTCAACATCACAGATAATGATATTGTTGCTGTCAGCTTTACCCAGAAAACTGTAGCAACCTTATCTGGTCATAACCCTACTACAGGAGCTTGGGGTCCAGACGGCAGACTGTATGTAGCTTCTTATGATGGTGAAATCAGAGCTTACAGCTTTGATCAAAACTACAATGTTACTAATACCCAAATCATCAACACAATCAAGAATTTATCTAACAGTGATATCTTAGGTATCGCCTTTAACCCTTATGATACCTCTGATTCACCAAGTATCTACGTTGCCCATACTAAGCTCTATGGCAATGGTGGTGGAGCTTTTCCAGACACTGAGCTTTCTGCTTATACAGGTGAAATTTCAATTCTCCAAGGAGCGAATTTCTCACAGAGAACCTCTCTGATTACAGGACTACCTACTTCCAACCATGACCACGGTGTTAATGGTATGTCCTTTGATAATAATGGCGATTTATATATTGGTATTGGTGGAAATACTAATGCAGGTATTACCAATGACAATATAGGTGGTATTCCAGAATCTCCTCTTTCAGCTGCCATCCTCAAAGCTGAGATTTCCAAACCTGGCTTTAATGGCAAGATTAAATATTCTCTGCCATCTGATTTTAAACCACCAAGTGGAATAACCTTTGACCCAGCTACAAGTCAGAAATTTGGAGATAAGGCAACTGTACAACCTGGTGTTGATGTGTCTGTCTACGCTGCTGGACTTCGTAATCCTTACGATTCTGTCTTCACCACAAAAGGATTACTTTATTCAACAGACAATGGGCCAAACCCAGGCTTTGGGGATGTCTCTACCTCAGCAACAACTCAACAACCCACTTATGGTGACAAAGATGAGCTCAACCTGATCAAACAAGGTCAATACTATGGTCATCCCAATCGTAATCGCGGACGTACTGATACTCGCCAGAATGTTTATCATGGAACATCTGAAGCTAGTATTCCTGGGGTATATACAGCGCCACTAGCGACTTCAGAGTCATCAACCGATGGCATTGATGAGTATCGCGCAACAACATTTGCAGGTCAACTGCGAGGGCATTTACTCGCCCAGAAATGGAATCAACAACTCTATGACTTCACCCTATCGCCAGATGGCTCAAAAGTAACAAAAACTAATACCTACACTGGAGTTACAGATGGTCTGGATGTAGTGACTGGCCCTGGGGGTGCGATCGTTGGTATTGATTATGCTGATAGTAGAGTTACAGTCGCAACTCCTAACGATGCAGCAGCAATAGGTGTCACTGCTTACGATATCTTCCCCTGGAGGGCACCAGCAAATAATGATGCTGGTAAAAATACCTTCGTTATTGGTGGTAAGAACTTTGGTACTTTAGCAGATACCCAAGTAATTATCGGCGGTAAAGCTGCAACTCTTACCGAAGTTACAGGACAAAGAATTAAAGGTATCCTACCAAGCTTTAGCAACCCAAATCCCAATAACCTACTTGATGTGATTGTTAGCAGTCATGGTCAATCTTCAACAATCGAAGGTGCCTACTTACCATTGCCTGGTTATGCCACTTTCGTTTAACCAGGTCAGCATGATAGTAGTTAGATTTCGATGAAGTGACAGTTGTAATCTGGCAGTTTTAGATTACTAATTATGCAGAGTAGGGGTACAAAAATTTTGTGCCCCTTTTTTCCTAAATTTGAAATAATTTTGTTGTAATTGCAATAAACTCAACCGTGAGTAATTATCTGATTACTAAGATGATCGCCTGTTGTGGAAAAGTGAGCGATACCTGCGGTAAGCTCTGCTAAGGCACTGCACACACCCAAAATTACACCCTTAAAGTGCGATCGCACTTTCTATTTTCATCAAATTTACCAGATGTCTACAAGATTAAGCACAAATCCAGGTAGTATATCTTCTCCTGATAAACTAGCAGGAGATTGCAGTACTTCAACATCTTGATTGTGGCGATATATTTCAACTCGTTGAGTTTCTAAATCAATTAACCAGCCCAATCTAGAACCGTTATTTAGATACTCTTGCATTTTGTTCTGTAGCCTTTGCAAACAATCACTAGCAGAACGTAATTCCACTACAAAATCAGGACATACTGGAGCAAATCTTTCTTTTTGTTCCTGAGTAAGTGCATCCCATTTATCGCTCTTTAACCAAGATGCATCAGGAGAACGAACTGCTCCATTTGGTAAAGTAAAACCAGTAGAAGAACTAAAAGCAATACCTAGCGATTCATCACGATTCCACAACCAAAGTTGAGTAGTGATATTGGCATTGCGGTTACTAGTTAAACCTCCTAAAAGAGGCATTAATAGCAATGTTCTATCAGTATTACGCTCAAATCTGATTAGTTCGTTTATCTGACAGATCTGAAAGAATTGCTCATCTGTAAGTTGAATAACTGGGCTTAAATTGAGAGTTAGAGCATCCATTATCACCCAAATAAAATAATAATTGGCTAACTGGAATAGTTAATTCTATGATGGCACGACAAGCGATCGCACTTTCTACAATGCTTATCAATTTGAAGAAGATGTAGTGTAGCTGAAGCGATCGCACAATACCTAAAAGATAAAATACGCAAGGAAATATAATGAAAGCGATCGCTTGTTGCGGAAGAGTAGTGCGTAGGCATAGCCCATCGTAGATATCGCTTTGCAGAAAACCTCAAACATAAAGCGATCGCACCCCACACGCCCAAAATCTGCCCTAGTGCGATCGCCTGTTACTGCATTGTAGTCTTAGGTTCGCGTCTGCCACGATTTTGGATCTCTGCGACCATGAAAAATTGCCGTGACAATCACTCGACTCGAAACAATTCGATAGTACACAGCATAAGGAAATCGTCGTACTATTGCTCGTCGAATATCACGGTATGCGACTGCATAGGATTCTGGCATCTGGGAAATTCGATTCACAGTCTCGTCTACACATTCCAAAAACTCATCACCCAGACCCAGTTTCTGGCTCTCATACCAACTGTACGCTTCATTGAGTTCTTCTCGAACCTCTGGGCGAAAGACCAGGACATAATTCATTGCTGTCCCTTAATTGACGCTTTGATTTCCTCCCAAGTCAGCACATTATCTGGATTTGAATCATAATCAGCAATTCGACGATCAAGCTCTTGCTTCTGTGCATCCGTTAAATCAGGGTAAACTTGCTCGGCTGCGATGCCATCCCAAATTGCCTGCACAAGACGAATTCTATCTTCAACACTCAGAGTTGCAATTTCATTCAAAGTAGCTGTGATATCCATGCTGATTAATTTGGAGTAAAAATTAAGCGACTGGTACACCTCAAATATAACGGAGAAGATTTTGTCTATCAAATTGAACACTGCAATTGTCAATGCTAGCCTAAAAACTTCACAACAAGCCCGTGAGCGATCGCCTTGCTGACAAACTCAAAAATAAGGCGTAGATGCGCAGGGGCTTGTGGTTAGACATCGCCTGTTGTGGAAGAGTAGTGCGATCGCTTGTTGTGGAGTAGACTTCAGGAAGCGATCGCACTACTAAGGTATTAATGAATGCTTACTTTCTATAACTTGTTCTTGATTAATTTCTTCTCTCGTAGAACTTTCACCATTACGGAATTGCTCAAATAATTCAAAAAAGTTATTTAACGCGTCTCTTTCATCCGCAGAATAGAAAAGAATAATACTATCCCATCCATGCGAAGAGGTAATCTTAAATCTTTTTTGTATCCAATCTTGAAATTGATTAAATTCAATCTCTTGTTGAGTTGGCGGTAATCCTAAATCTTCTCTAGAACTCATGTATCCATCTAAAAAAGCTCTCAGCCGAGTAATTGAGTATTTACCTAAAAAAATTCCCGGATTTTGTTTGATTTTCTCTAACATTTCATAGAGATATTCTTTATGAATGATAGTAATCGTATGGTTATTGTCTAGCATAATCTTTAATAATTAAAAATTTTCTTCTGTTATTTGAAACTGCTGACCGGAATATAATTTATTATAAAATTGTAAATTACCTAGCCATTGCTCTCTGGTGAGTCCATCAGGATGGTGATTATCAAAAATTATCTCCACTTCATTTATTATAATGGCAATACCTTGATGACGACCGTTAAGAGAAATTGCATCTCCTAGCAAACTATCATCATAAATATAACTATTACGTCCTATTGCTGAACCTGTATAAAGCTTTATCCGCTTTCCTGGGATTCCTTGCGATATCAATTAATCTTGGATAGCCTGAGCACATTCGACACATTCAAGATTTTTGTATTTTTTAATTATTTCTTGAATTTGGTGGATTTGCTCAATACTAATAGCCAAAATTTTTCCTAGAAACTTAACTGTGAGTGATTATTTTATCACTAAGGCGATCGCCTTACAGAAAACCTCAAAAACAAAGCGTAGACGCGTAGCGGCTTGTCGTTAGACATCGCCTATTGTGGAAGAGCAGTACAATTGCACCATTTACAGAGTATTTCAAGTAAATTAAGTACACGGGTAAGCATATAATGTGACTTTACTTTATAAAGATAGTAATTCCTGAAAAAATTTTTCAGAAAGCCATAAAAATTCTATAACTCCTTGCGAATACTCTACTATAGAATCTTCATCTTCGGAGAATATTGGATCAATTTCATGGCAAAATTTATGCCTTAGCTCAAAAATTTTATTAACACTCTTCTTCATTTCTTGATGAAGTTTATCATCTATATTAACTACACCTACTTGATTTACTTCATCATATTTAATAATATGTGTAGGTTTGATTTTTGTTCTTGTTAAATACAATTCCTCTAAAAAATTTTTATTTGTTAAAATACTAATGTTTTCGTTTATTGTTTCTAGATTTTTTGTAGGTAAGAGATGCGCTATAAATTCTCCAATTGAAACTGATTTAAGGTCGAGGTTTATTACCTCTTCAATACTCAGTTTAATGTCTTTTAACTTGCCTGCATTTTTTTTATAATTAGAACCATAATCAATTAAATTAGCATATACTTGACGGAAGTAACCCTCTATACAAGCTACACAATCTATAGGGATATATCGCAATAGCTCCTTTCTCATTCCGCTTGAGTATTGTACTTTTTCATAAGATTGTTTTATCCACTCATCGTAACCTTCACATTCCTCTAATCCCGAGAAAGACCAACGCTCTATATCTTCTAGAAAATCTACTACATAACGAATCGAACTTATTTCGTTTAGCCTTCCTGAAACCAATTCCCATCGGTTGGTTTCAGGTGGCACACGACCTTTTTTTGCTAAAATTTCATTAATATAATTACGCTGCTTATTCATAATTATTATTTAAGTTTATTAAACTGAGTGTTAAATTGTAAGTTTTTATCTTTCAGTAACTTGTAGATTGTTTTTAACGCAATGAAATCTAACAATAAACTAAGAATCACCAGAGTAGACAAAAGGCCTACCCTTTTATGTTAGAGACGACTCAATACCCTCAATCCGTCCTTGCACTTCTTGGTACAACTCGCGTAACAATTCCAAATTGCTTTTGCTAGGTTCCCAATAACCGCTTCCATTCACTTCTAATGTTTATACCATTTTACGGAAAAAATGGGGTTAAGATTCATTAAGTCTTACTGTGATATTCTCACAGCATTTCCTAACTCACTGCATAGTCTGTAAACTGTCTCATAAAAGGAGACTGGAACCCTAATACAATATCTTCCTTGGGAACCCCCGCAGCTACTAAATTAGCAGCAATATCATCTTCTGTAGCATTCCACTGAAGCCAAATCTTTCCATTTTTAATATCAATATGGATGATGCAACTATGTACCCAGTTTTGAGCTTCCCAGCCTACATGAACTATTTGATAATGGTCACGTTCTGTATCAAAAATTGTCTCAACTTCTATATTTCCGTAAGCTGGTTTTTGCTCGCTATGGTCGTGTAATATTTCTTGTACAAGCTGGCGATACCGAGTTAATTTATCCATTGGAAAATCACCTCTCGCTCTACATCATAAATCAGCATCTTAACTTTATTTTCTGCTATCATATCTTTGGGAAAATCAAGCTGAAAAAATGTATTGTAAGTTGTTAAAGGTACGGCTAAATATAAAACACGCTCTGGTTGTACCCTTCTCAATGCACCTCGATAATTAATAAACTGTCCTAATGCTGTATGAAATTCTGAGATAGCAGAGGACTTCTGTAAAAAACTTTTGATTTCGACTGCTATTTTTTGTCCTTGGCGTTCTGCGGCGATCAGCTTTTCTGCGGCTAAATCAATAGAAAGATTAACTCCTCCCACGCTAATTGTGAGTGGATCATTAGTAATTTGCCAACCGTCTTTCTGTAAAGCTGTTTTGACAACTTCATGAAAAACATCTTTAGCAGGCATACATATCTATAATTATATTTCTAATTTTTATGCCGTTGTATTCTTTGTCATCTGTAAACACAGTTGGGAAAATAGAGGCGTACTCAAGAACGCCTCTATTTTGATGACTATTCTATCCCTTCAATCCGGTCTTCAACTTCTTGGTACAACTCGCGCAGACGATTTAAATTCTCCTCGCTAGTCTCCCAATAACCGCGTCCATTCACTTCCAATAAAGTTGATACAACTTTGCGGAAAGAATGAGGATTAAGGTTCATCAACCGCTTCTGCATTTCTTCATCTTTGATGAAGGTTTCGTTGGTATCTTCGTAAATCCAGTTATCCACAGCGCCGGCTGTCGCACTCCAACCCATTGTATTTACCAATCGCTTAGAGAGTTCGCGCACACCTTCGTAACCGTGAGATAGCATTCCCTCGTACCATTTGGGATTTAATAATTTAGTACGAGCATCTAAGCGCACGGTTTCTGATAATGTCCGCACTTGGGCATTAGCTGTGGTGGTATCTGCAATGTAAGATGCTGGTGTTTTACCATCACCCCGCAGACTTGCTACCAGCTTGGTAGGATCTGAGTCGAAGTAGTGGGAAACGTCTGTCAAGCTAATCTCGGAAGAATCGAGGTTTTGGAATGTCGCATCAGCAGTTTTCAAAGTGCTTTCAAAAATCTGCCGGGATTCGTCCATGATTCCGGGGTTATCGGAGTTGAAGGCGAAGGATTTCCGCTTCAGGTACATTTCTTGTAACTCGGCTTCGCTGTCCCAAGTGCTGTTTTCTACCGCCAAGTTGATATTTGACGAGTAGGAACCAGATGCATTGGAGAAGACGCGGGTTGCTGCTTGACGCAGGTTAATACCCATTTCCTCTGCTTGTTGCAAAGCGTGTTTGCGCACAAAGTTCATTTCTAAGGGTTCGTCTATCTCCGCCGCCATCTTCACTGCTTGATCTAGCAGGTTCATTTGGTTGATGAACAAGTCGCGGAATACTCCAGAACAGTTGATTACAACGTCAATTCTCGGTCTGCCCAACTCTTCTAAGGGTATCAATTCTAACTTGTTCACTCTTCCCAAGGCATCGGGAACTGGGCGTACACCCACCATCCACATGATTTGTGCCAGTGATTCCCCGTAGGTTTTGATGTTATCAGTTCCCCAAAGCACACAGGCGATGGTTTCTGGCCATTTGCCGTCGTTTTCGGCTTTGTTTCTTGCCAACAACCGATCCACAACGATTTTGGCTGATTGTACAGCCGCAGTTGTGGGGATGGATTGAGGATCGAGGGCGTGGATGTTCTTACCTGTAGGTAATACATCCGGGTTGCGGATGGGATCGCCACCGGGGCCAGGTAGGATGTACTCACCTTCTAAGCCTTGGAGTAATCCTCCGAGTTCGTTATCTGCACAAACTTGTTGTAAGCAGAATTCCAAATACTCAAATAATGGTTTGAGGGCGGCGGTATCAACTTTGGTAAAGCCTGCTTTGTGCAATGATTCTATCCAAGGTTCTTTTTTACCCATGTTAAAGAAATTGAGCTTGGAAACGAGGGAAACTCGTCCTTCTGCGTCGGTTTGCTCTTTTACCAAGGCACTAACTGCACCACGGGTGGCTAAGGTGATGTCTTGCAATAGCTGGACATCTTCTAAAATGCCTCGGTCATTATTTTGGTAAATATCGTCAATGTTACGCCCAATGCTGTTGGCGATAATTCGGGGTAAGCTGAGAATTTCTTCTTCTTGACGATCTAAGCTAGCAATGTTAACGAGAGTTGCGATCGCTTCTTCTGCTGTCGGTGGTTTACCAATGATATGCAATCCACAAGGCAACAACCGAGATTCAATTTCCATCAACTTGCGGTAGACGTTGCCAACGATATTATCTCGCTCTTCAGCGTCCATATCCTTAGCATCGGTTTCTGGCAAGTTAATATCTTTGTCCAGGTTCACCATCCGGCATTTATCCATGATGGAGTTGACAATGGGGATACCACGTCCAGTATCTTTCAGGGTTTGGTAAGAAGCAATCAACTCGCTGAGTTCTTTCAAACCCTTGTATAAACCAGCATTCTCTGCGGGCGGTGTCAGGTAAGAAATTGTCTCTGCATAACTGCGGCGCTTGGCAATTGTCGCTTCGCTGGGGTTATTCGCTGCGTAGTAATACAGATTAGGAATTGTGCCAATTAGTTGGTCTGGATAACAATCACCAGACATCCCCATCTGCTTACCTGGCATAAATTCTAGGGAACCGTGAGTACCAAAGTGCAGTACAGCATCAGCTTCCCAAACTTGCTCTAGGTAAGTGTAGTAGGCAGCAAAACCGTGGTGAGGGCTAGCAGAACGGGAGAATAACAACCGCATTGGGTCGCCTTCGTAACCAAAGGTAGGCTGAACACCGATAAATACATTACCGAAATGTTTGCCGTAAATCAGCAGGTTTTGTCCATCGCTGTTGAGATGTCCGGGAGGTGGGCCCCAGTTTTCTTCTAAACGTTGGGAGTAAGGTGTCAGTGCTTCATATTCTGGCACCGACATTTTATAGGCGATGTTAAGTTCTGGGCTAGCGTACTGTGCTTGGGCGTCATGGATGACTTCTTGCATCAACGCCTCGGCTGATTCTGGTAATTCCGGTAAGTCGTAGCCGTTATTCTTGAGGGCTTTCATCACCTCGTAAATGGAACCGAACACATCTAAGTAAGCAGCAGTACCCACATTCCCTTTATCAGGGGGGAAGCTGAAAACTGTAATTGCAACTTTCTTATTCAGCTTGGGTTTGCGGCGGAGATTAGCCCACTTTAATGCACGTTTTGCTACAGCTTCCACACGGTCTTGGAGAGCGATCGCTTTGCCTGTAGCACCATCTCTACCTGATAAAATGATCGGCTCAATTGCTCCATCCAATTCCGGTATGGCAATTTGCAAAGCTACTTGAATTGGATGTAACCCCAAATCGCTATCCATCCACTCTTCTGTGGTTTGGAATACTAAGGGCAATGCCACCATGTACGGGCGATTTAAGCGCTTGAGTGCGTCGATTGCTTTGGGATGATCTTGTCTAGCTGGCCCACCCACCAAGGCAAACCCAGTCAGGGAAATTACCGCATCCACTAGCGGCGTTTTATTAGTTGGTTCGTAGAAGTAAGCATCTACAGGCTTGGAGAAATCCAAACCACCAGCAAATACTGGTAGTACTCTGGCCCCTAGCGATTCCAACTCCTGCACGATTGCCACATAGTGGGCGTCATCGCCTGTAACTAGGTGAGTGCGTTGCAATACCAACCCAACACAGGGAGCCAAGGGGTCTTTGAGATCGCTAGGGATATCCTTACGGGTTGTGTACCAATTGAGATACTCTCTGACATCCTCAAACATACTGGGGGCTAAAGGATGCCAAATCCCCAAATCGGGATATACCACTGGCGCTTGATATGTAGTAGATGCAAGATTTTGTTTTTCTACACCTTTTAATACATATTTATCAGTCAGCATCAGCAAGAAGTTTTCCAGATTTTCTGGTGAACCTCCTAGCCAATACTGAAAACTGAGCATGAAATTTCGGGCATCCTGTGCTTTGTCCATTGGCAGAAACTTCAGCACCTGTGGCAGAGTCCGCAACAGTTTCAGCATTCCATCTTGGAAGCCAGCACCGGATTTTTCCTTGCGCTTCCGCATGAATTGAGCGATCGCACTCTTGGATTGACCCAACTGTGCCAAAGAAAAGCTGCCCATTTTGTTAAGGCGCATAACTTCTGGCATTGAGGGGAACACAACAGCTACATCTAAGCGATCGCGGTATGGCTCTACTGCGGCTACGACTTTCTGTGCTAAGTCTTCGATGAAAATCAGTGAAGCAATAAATATATTGGCAGTCTCGATATCCCGTTTGAACTCCTCGTAGTTCTCTGAATCTCGGAGTTCCTCAATTAAGTACCCGCTGATTTCAATCGCAAGGTTGGGATGGTTAGAGTTAATGGTGCGAACAGCTTGCGACAATGCACTCTGGTACTGGGACTCAAGCACGACATAGACCACCTTGATTAAATTACGTCCGCGTAAATTATCAGGCGCAATATGTCTGATGGTGGACTTGACGTGGGTGAACATGCAGATAGGCTCCTTTGATGCGCGTTCTCTACTAGAAGTTCATCACGGCTGAACCTGCCGCTTGTAACTTCGATTTATTTTTAGCAATATGAATTTTTTTTATCAGAAAACGCTTACCAAATAGTCATTTTCTCGTCTAACTGACACAAATCGATAAACATAATGACATATTTCTTTGCAGATATTGATTTTATATGCAAGTATTTGCTACACTGAATGTTAAAAAATATAAATAAATACCAGATCGCAAACCTAATTACCCAAATAAATATCTTAGCTATTTGGGTTTTGGTACAAATTAATACTATTTAAAGTAGTCATTTTTAATACAAGCTAATTTAGCATTTCTGCTGAGAATAGGCTATAGGCAACATCTCCAATATAAATTTCTCATTTTTCTGGAAATTCAACCTGAAAATTGCTAAAAACTTTAGATTAAAGATTTTGTCCGAGGATTTAAATCTTAATTTTCTGTTAAAGCATAAATAGCCAATTTTAAGAAAAGCATTTTTGTAACCCATCAGGTTGAGGCATTCTTTTGATGTTTCTCAAAGTACTGTAGTTTTGTACAATTACCTTGTAATTAAAGTTACTATTTTTAAGTACTTTCACTTAATAAATTTGCTTGACAATCAAGAGTAGCAAAGTTTATACAGGAAAGAGCATTAAAAATCACAGCTAAATTTTATAACTATAAAATTATGAAGACAGCCTTGAAAAATTTTACCCGTAAATTTGGCATAGATATAGTTAGGTATTACCCTACACCTCTAGAAAGGGCAAAAGCAATAAATTTTGATCGCGAAGGGTCTAGCTTTTTAAAGCTATTAACATTAAATTCTATAGATTTAATGCTAGATGTAGGAGCTAATACTGGACAGTTCGGCAAAGAGCTTTATGAATCAGGATATGATTGCAAAGTAGTATCTTTTGAACCACTATCATCTGCTTATTTGCAATTGGTAACAGCCAGTCAAAGTCATCCTCAATGGATAGTGGCAGAAAGATGTGCAATAGGAGATATCAACGGAGAGATTGAAATAAATATCTCTAATAATTCTCAAAGCAGTTCTATACTACCTATGTTGCAAGCACATTTAGATGCTGCACCACAATCTGCTTATGTAGGTTCAGAAAAAGTCAAGATATATAGGCTATCTGATATAGCTGGGCAGTACATTAAAAAAGCCAAGGCAACTTTTCTTAAAGTTGATGTCCAAGGATTTGAAGATCAAGTATTAGCTGGAGCCGAAGAAATTTTACCAAACATCCAAGGTATCCAATTAGAAATGTCTTTTGTTCCTTTATATAAGGGCGAAATTTTATTTGATGAAATGTTAATTAAAATGAAAAATCTAGGATTTAAGCTTTATAATATCTATCCAGGATTTACAGATTATCGTACAGGTAGAATGTTGCAAGCTATAGGCATTTTCTTTAAAGGCAACTAAAAATTTTTGAAAGTCGCGTTTGACTTTTGACTGCGAGAATTCGCTATAAGACACGGACAATATTGTCACTGTGCTTGATTATCGTCTGTTTTAGCCTGTAACTGCTGAACTTGCTGCAAGAAATTTACAGATGTTATCAAACATAGCCTGCAATTATATTTAGTAGTATCATGCCTGTAACTTAGGAACGAATCAGATAATATTTGCCTCTTAACTAATAACCCCTAACTCTTCAGCATTAACTCATGACTCCAGTAGATATTCTCATTCTCTCCAATGGGCCTGGGGAAGTAACGACCTGGGTACGTCCAGTAGTGAGGGCATTGCGGCAACAACTGGGTGATGATCGTTCTGTTGTTAGGATTTCCGTAGTTTTATCCCCTTGTCCACATGCTAGCGGTAAAGAAGCAGCGATCGCCCTTTCTTACCCAGAAGTAGACCGAGTTCAGGGAGCCGAACATTTTTGGCAGTTTTTACTTTGGGGTAAAACTTTTGATAATTGGGATTGGAGAAGTCGCGGAGTCATTGTTTTCTTAGGCGGGGATCAATTTTTTCCAGTTGTCATCGGTAAAAAACTTGGTTACAGCACAGTTATTTACGCAGAATGGGATGCTCGCTGGTACAGCTTGATTAACCGCTTTGGTGTGATGAAAGCGAAAGTTGCTGAACGCGTTCCCCAGAAATATGCCCACAAATTTACTGTTGTGGGGGATTTGATGTTAGAGGCGCAGAGTTCACTCAGGACTCAGGACTCGGGACTCGGCACTGAACGCATCGGTTTGTTACCTGGGTCAAAAGCCGCCAAGTTAGCTCAAGGAGTACCATTAACATTAGCGATCGCAGAATACGTCAAAGCTAAAAGACCCCAAACTCAGTTTGTAATTCCCGTAGCACCAACTTTAGATTTACAAACTTTAGCTAATTTTGCCGATCCTCAGAAAAATCCTTTTGTTGAAACCTTCGGCTTTGGCGGTGCTTCCTTAATTTTCTCAGATGACAACCAACAAAAGCCAGCACTCAAAACAGCCAATGGCTTAACTGTGGAACTTTGGCAAGAAACCCCAGCCTATGACTTGTTATCTCAATGTAGTATCTGTTTAACTACAGTCGGAGCCAACACAGCCGAACTCGGTGCTCTAGCTGTGCCAATGCTAGTTTTGCTACCAACGCAACAACTTGATGCCATGCGTTCTTGGGATGGTTTGCCAGGATTGTTAGCTAATTTACCAGGTGTTGGTTCGACCTTTGCCAAAGTAATTAACTGGTTATTTCTTAGACGCAAAGGTCTATTAGCTTGGCCAAATATCTGGGCACAAGAAGAAATAGTACCGGAACTAGTAGGACAACTCCAACCACCGGAAATTGGAGAAATGGTATTAGATTTACTGGCTCATCCAGAAAAATTAGCGCAAATGCAACTCGAGCTACGCAATGTTAGAGGTGAAGCAGGAGCAGCACAAAAATTAGCAACTTTGGTTAAGCAAGAAATAGATATGTAGGGATTTTACCTTTAGCCCTCTGCCTTAATCCGAAGAACTCCCATCTCGTCGCCCTAGTTCATAAATACCGGAACCAATAGCAGCGAGTATACCTGTGCTAATTCCCCAACTAGGGCCCAAACTAATTTCTACGCCCCAGTGAACTAAAGCACCAACTATTAAAAAAGGCACAATACTAAACACCGAAGCGTAAAAAGCGTTTTGGGATTCTCTGCCCTTACGAGTTTTTTCAAATTCTGACTGGCTGGTGTAAAGCGATCGCTCGGCAAAGTTAAACCAACGGTTCAGCTGCTCAATTACCCATTGACTGAGCGGGTTAAAAGCTAAATATAGCGCCAAAGACCACAAACTCGCTCCTGCGATCGCAATTGTGTCCAATTCAAAGTGGAAAGGCCAAATGTCTGTCAACATAGTTTGTCGGAGTCTTACAAAGGCGCAATTTTTAGCTATAAAACTTTGATAGATGCTAAATTAACCTTTTAAATAAATTAAATTATCAGGCTTTTGCCGGATTGGCAACTCTCTTTTAGGTAAATTATCTCAGCCATAGCGTTGTTTACAGCCACTTATGTATGAATTAGCATACCAATCACATCCGTAAAAACTAGCATAAAGATTCCACACTAAATATTACTTAATCCGTAATTACTAGCTAACAGCTGCGCTAATTAGCGATTATACTTGTGTACTGAAATGTATTAAAAATGCTGATTACGTCTGATTTTCTGGTTTCAAATTTCAATAGTTGAACGGATAAATTTGATAGTTAAAAAAGCTTGATATTGTCAGCTAGATAACTTGGTATGGTAATATGGACGAGCCAAAGATTGTCATGTCATCAATATTGAGATATCAATAATTAAGTAGCTTTCACAAAAGCTTTTTTAGTTAGATTCAACTTAAGTTTTCAAGCAATTTACTGATAATTTTATTGAATTGAGGAATAAAAAAATGAGTAAGCGGCGACAAAAAGTATTAGCATCAGGAGCTACTTTATTAATATTAGGGTTGAGTCTTGTAAGTTTAATTACTGTATTACCTAAACCAGAAGTTGCCAGAGCTAGAGAAGCTAAATCAAACAAAGCAAACACAGGTAACGCTTGGCTAGCCGCTTCTTTCCCTGTAGAAAACTTTCAAAGTTACAGTTCTGCCTTTGGTTATCGCCGTTCTGCTACAGGCGGTGATAACTGGGAATTTCATGGAGGCTTAGATATTGCTGCCCCTCAAGGTAGTTACATTCGCAATTGGTGGGGTGGTACAGTCATTAAAGTTGGCGATCGCAATGCCTGTGGCACCCATATAATCATCAAATCGGGAGCGTGGGAGCACACCTACTGCCACATGGAAGGGCATGTGGAAACCGTCTCTGGTCGCCGTTATTTAGTTGATCGCCCAGGTGGAATTCAAATTGCTGAAGGTCAACCAATACCAACTGGTCTGAGAATTGGCAGGGTAGGAATGTCCGGACGCACCACCGGGCCGCACCTGCACTGGGGATTGAAGTACGATAACAACTATGTAGACCCAGCAATGGTTCTGCGAGAAATGTTTTCGCAACAGCAAATTGCTAGAAGAGGAGGGTCAACAATTAATGCTCAACAGTCACAAGTTCTTATTCAAGAGTCACAGTATACTCGCGACTCTGGCTATTAAATAGTTCGACATGAACTCGAAGGGAGACAAGGAGAGAAGTCGGAGCGCCGGCTTCCGGCGATCTGAACTTCGGGAGGACAAAGGGACAATAACAATCAATGAATGACCTTAACCATTGACTCTTGATCCTTGACTCTTTAGTTCAGAAAAATTTATACATTCCGGAAATTCTTATTCTTGATGTGAAGTGTGGCTCAAGTGTATTTATATCATTGAGCTATGAAAATAAAATTCTCACATCGTAATCTGGGATTGCTACTAATATTAATGTTGCTCTGGGCACCTTCTATCGCATCAGCAAAAGCAGAAGTCGAGACCCAAGAAGACATATTAGTTGAGGCGGTGTCAACAGATCAGGTCGATGTGCTGAAGAAGTTTCTAGATAATGGCGGCGATCCGAATAAATATTTTGCGCTGGCGGTAAGTGACGGTTCCATGCAGAGTGTGGAACTAATGCTGCTGCGAGGAGCAAATGTGAATCTACCCGATACAAATGGCATAACTCCGTTGATGGTTGCAGCCAGATATACATATCGTGCTGGCGCAGAAATGACGAAATTTCTGCTTGATAAAGGTGCTTTAGTTAATGCTAAAAGCAAAAAAGGTAGCACTGCACTAATGTTTTCTTGCTCACCAGTAGCTAGCCACTATGAAGATGAGTATGCAAAGGTGGTGAAGATGTTAATTACCAAGGGAGCACAGCTAAATGCCAAAAACCAGATGGGAGCTACACCGCTCAGTGTCGCAACCCAAGGCAATTGGCAGAAGATAGTTGCCATCCTTAAGCAAGCGGGCGCAAAATCATAGTCAAGAACTAAGATGCGATCAGACTAGGTATAATAATCCCTAGATCCCATTTGGCTTTTTAGGTTAGCGATCGTTGAACCTACCTATGTCTAAGGTCAAGTCCACCAGTTGATTAGTTATCATTCGTGCATCTGTGCAAAAACCAGAAAACCCTTTTTTCTCGCCCAAAATGCTTAGAGAGGTAGTTGCTTCTCTTTAAGTATTACTACTACTTTAGTTACAGCAACTTTCAGCGTTTGTAGTCAGCGACTGGCGCAGGTTTACTCAGATAAGAACACACAAAGAAAAAAAGGGTTTTCATTAATGCTGCGTATGCAGTTAATGATGGTTGCTTAAAACAAATCTTATTGTACTAATTTAATAGACTTAGCAATAATCGCAGGTCTGTTGATATATCCTTTATAGTTATCGTCTTCTAAACTCACATTAAAATCTCGTTCAATTTCCGGAATAACTAAGTTACGAACTTGTCCAGTAACTTCTACTTTTCTGTTTCGATTAGCGGGCAGATCGAAAGGTACACCTGATGCATTCACCACTAATATAGGTGCTTTGCTAATTCGTGGCTCATCATTAATTGTGAAAGCGCTTAAACCAACTTTCTGAACTGGCTTGCTTCTAATTGTTACAGTTTTACCTATAAATGCATCTTTGTTGTCAACTACTTCTGATGTACTGATAAGACTGGGAAAGGTGCTTTTATCCTGGTCGTTAATGTTGCCTAACCTCACAAAACCAGCTATCAGTATTAAAGCCAGCAATAATGTTGCGTCCTGAAGCCCTAGAGTCCGAGGGCTGTTCTGAGCCTTAGCATCCTGGTTAGATTTATTTTGATCAAGTGTATTCATCTTGGGATAATTAAAAGAGTTATAACGATGAGTAAACTGCTGAAATGTCGATAATTTTGTAAAAATCCTTTTTTCTAAACACGGATAAATGTTAATAGAAATAGATAAATATCCGCGTTTTTATAACAAATTCCTACCCAAAACTAAAACTATTCATCTATCAAATTGGTAGTAACTGATTTCAAAAAAGTTTTTGTTTAAGTAGCAAGTTAAAAATGTTTTATCGTTTATATGTTTATTTTAGAGAGAAAATATATAAGTTTCTTCCCGCTTAAGTGATAAAATTGATAGTAAATATAAATTGTTAACAATACTAGAGATAGAGCTAAATCCATCCAAATAGTAGAGATGCAAAAGATGGATGTTTATTGCGAGTGAAGAAATTCTTTCAATATGCAGAGCTTGATTTCTAATATAAAGCCTTTACGCTACCCGTAATCCTTAACCATGACTGATATCAAAAATTTTAATGTAGGTTCTAGTACCTCGACAAAAAAGAAGGGAAAATCACTGCCGCCAAAGCTGATTATCAAGCTGGGTAAGTTTGTTTGGGAAACTATGTGGCATACGATGATGTCAAAAATTGCTCCCCGTAATCCATCGGGAGAGTATATTCGCCCCAGCAGTCAGTTTAGGAATTTTATTAGTGCAGAAAAAGGTAACCTTTACCCAGCAGTAGCAGGGCGCTATCACCTCTATGTTGGGCTAAGTTGTCCTTGGGCGCACCGCACCTTAATTGTACGAGCACTTAAAGGACTTGAAGAAGTCATATCAGTAAGTGTTGTTGTTCCTTCACCGATCGCAGGCGGCTGGGTGTTTAATCAAGAAGAAGAGGGTTGCGCCAGCCTTGCGCAATTGTATGAGCTTGCTCAAACTGGTTACACTGGACGCGCTACGGTTCCCGTTTTATGGGACAAACAAACAAAGACTATCGTCAACAATGAGAGTGCAGAGATTATTGTAATGCTGAACTCAGAATTCAATGAGTTGGCTCTCAATCCCACTCTGAATTTATACCCTGAAGGATTAAAAGAAAAGATTGACTGGTGGAATGAGAAAATTTATAACAGTGTCAATAACGGAGTCTATCGTTGCGGCTTTGCCCAAACTCAAGAAGCTTATAATCAAGCTAGCGACGAATTGTTCACTACCTTAGATGAGATTGAAGCAGCGCTAGAGACAAGTAGATACCTGTGTGGGGATAATGTCACCCTTGCAGATGTTCGCCTATTTACAACATTGTTTCGCTTTGATGTTGCTTACTATGGGCTGTTCAAGTGTAATCGCCATAGAATTCAAGATTATCCCAACTTAGGAGGCTACCTAAGTGATATGTATCAGCTTCAGAGTGTTGCTGCCACCTGCAATCTAGAAAGTGTGAAACAAGACTACTATGGCAACCTGTTTCCACTCAATCCCGGTGGTATTATTCCCTCTGGGCCTGATATGACATATCTGCTAAAACCGCACGCTCGCCATCGAGTTGGTAAGAGTGCAGATCTGCAAGTCTAAAAAATCAAGAGCGATCGCAGTCAACTTAAATCAGCATATTTCAAATGATGCGATCGCTTCACATGGGTGAGCATGAAATTTAAAGCAATGCTCACCCTAGATAAAACTCCAGCCTTAAGCAGTTCCTGCTGCTTGGTCAGGGTTACTCAAGGTAGAACGTCCATTCAATGACAGCATTACCCGTGAAACACCGGTGAATAGAATGCTAACGCCAAGTAGTGTTCCAATCAACCAAGGTGCATTAAAGGGCCACTGGAACCAAATCATTGCACCCAAAATCAAAGTGATAATGCCATCGCCCAATACCCATGTCCAGTTCTGTTGTGGGCGTAGTCTAAATGCCAAAATTAACTCGAAAACACCTTCGGTTAATAAGAAACTACCAACTAATAAAGTCAATGTCAGGATACCTGTAGAGGGGTAAATCAACAGCATTACACCTGTTGCAATGTACAGTACGCCTAACAAAAGTTTCCAGACAAAACCGCCTGACTGGCGAGTGTTATAGGCATAAAACAATTTAGCAAATCCAGCAGAAGCCAGAATTACTGCAACCCAAGTTTCTGCAAAAATTGTTGATATAGCAGGTAATGCGATCGCAATAATTCCTAAAATAGTCAAGAGCGCGCCAGTTAAAAGCGACCTATTATCACTCTTGTTGATATCAGTGGGAACATTGGTTGTCATAAAAATTTTTCCCGATGCCTAATTGAACTCTCAATTTAGGCTAAGGAATTTTCTCCTAGTAATGCATCACCCTAAGGTAGACTTATAGGTATTAATTTCATCCAGAGTATTATCAATGTTCATGCCATCGCATAGTTAACCATAAGTCATGGTTGTAGCTTTACATAACACTTAAAAGAATAAACAAAAAATTCTGTGTCTACCAAGCATTATTCTATCTTTTGGTAGATAAAATCATTAGGAAAAAGATAAATTCTTCTTTCCTTACTTTAAAACAATGTAAAATACTTTATTTTTTGTTAGGTATCGTATCTACTCGTTGGTTAAGGTCTTGAAGCTGTGCGTTTAACTCCCTCTGGCGTTTGAGTAAAATTTCTAAGTCTTGCTTTGTTGCTAAATTTGCCCTGTTATTGGGAATAATTTCGTTTACCTGATTGAGGCAAGCATTCAACCCAGCTGCGAATTCATTACGCGTTACTGGTCTATCGCCTCTATATGTACCATCAGGATACCCCAATAGACAACCTTGCTGGGGATTGACATTGCGATCGCTCGGTGTTTGTGACCAAGCATTCAATGGATAAGAGGCAATTGTTGCCAGTGCCAAAGTAGTTGCAAGGGTCGCTGGATTTAGCAAGCTAGAAATTAATGAAATTCTCAACATAAATATTGATCGCAGCTAGAAGCCGTCTACATTCTTTACCTTACCAAAATTAGTTGATTTTAGTAGGGTAGCAAGAGCTGAAACTAGCAAGCAACGGTGATTCAAGGCTTACCTGGTGCAGATTCGCTAATATCTAGCCAACTATAACCTGACCCTTACAATACCCAGATAGATCTTTTTATTATTGGTAGGGTCTGTCTAAAAAGCAGTACGTGATTTTAGAAAATTATAAATAGCTATAGCAACTGCTAAAACTAACAGTATATGTATTAGATTGCCTGCAATGTGCAACGCTAAACCTAAACCCCAGAAAACAAACAGTACAACTGCAAGAGTCCAAAGTAAACTTAGCATAATTTTTTACTATCAAAACATTATTAGCTAATAGTCTATAGATAATGTGAATTTGTTGAAAACTATCTTGCGGATGAATTTCTGCTAAGTAAATTGATAAGTTTTTTAACGCTGTAGAGCATTCAAAATTTCCTCATTGGATTTCCCCTAAAGCAATCCCTTGTTTTACAGTGCGATCGCTCTTACCCAAATTGAGAATTTCTACTTAGATCACAGCCTGCTCGGCTTGGGACAATTTAGGAAAACCTTCTTATTAAGGGTTATGAGGTTTTTGCCTATAGTACTTTCTTTTAACTGGTGTACTGTTTGGCGATCGCATCGCTTCCAGACTCCATGCATCAGTAAATTTTCTCTCAATAATTAAAATTATACTATTGCAATTATTAAGCAATCATGAATTTGTAAATTTTTATTTATTGAAGCAAAACTAACTTTTCATAATTGAATTTAGCCTAAGTCTAGGTAAAAAGGTTTAATCATTTGGCTATACCTTCAGACTATAACAATTAGTTCTAGAGGTAGATAGAATAGCAAACTTTGAAATGTTAACTTAAGGACAACAGTAAAAACTCTTTTGTTAACTTAAAGCTATGAACATTCTTGCTTGGATTGTTTTAGGTCTCATTGCCGGTGCTATTGCTAAAGCTATCTATCCCGGTCATCAAGGCGGCGGCATTCTAGGAACAATTTTGCTAGGCATCATTGGTGCATTTGTAGGCGGTAGCTTGGGTATATTTTTCAGTACAGGAACCCTGGCATTAGCTGCTCCTACCCTTAGTATCACAGGGATCATAGTGGCCGTTATTGGTGCAATTGTTGCCGTTTTCTTGTGGAACTTACTAACTCATCGGAGTGCTCTATAAAAAGTTAAGTTGTAATCCACTATTTAGTAAACCTCAGGGAGTTGACTTTAACTATTTTTATCCCTGAATTAAATTAAAGAAATAGCGCTGGCTGTAGTAGGCTGGCGCTATATATTAGACCTCTTGCATGAATCAAGAAAAAAGAGCAAGTTCATAGTTAATCAGTCC
>NZ_MTAW01000181.1 GCF_002154725.1 Nostoc sp. 106C
GTAGGTTGGGTTGAGGAACGAAACCGAATGGCACTAAGATAAGCGAATGTAAAATAAAAAAAAGCCCAAAGTCCTTGATTGATAAGGTTATGCAACCATCAACTTTTTGCGTAAGAAGGATCGCGGCACACTCATGTAAGGGTAAGTCTTGGGACGACGCTTCTTGACTCTGGGTTCAACGCGTTGAGGACGTTTTGGGACAGCTTTATGAACAATAACTTTGAGGAGAGTAGAGTAAACGCAGTCACGTTGAGGACTAGGGACGGACTTTAATTGCGGTAAAAAGTGGCGCAAGTGATGGCGAGTTCCTTGTAAAGATAATCGCAAAGGGGGAGTTCCATAGGTAGTTCCAGCATCCCACATCACACTACGAAGTAAGTTGTAAGCAAGTAAAAAAGCATAAATTTCTTTACGGATCATGGCAGGAGTTTTACTGCGGAGGATATCCATACCAAGAGTGGTTTTGAGGTGTTTTAAATCTAATTCCACATCCCATCGGTCTCGGTAAAGTTGCGTTAATGCGTGAGTAGGAAAAGCGTCAGTATCTAATAAAGTAGTAATTAAGCTCACGGATTGAGTCCGAAAACCACTGATATTAATTAGATCAGAAATTTCCCGAACTTGGAGCATTTTCGGTAAAGCAGCAAATTCTTCTAAAGTCAGCGCTTTGGGACGAGTTCTGGGTTTATGCCAAGTGACGATTTTGTCATTTTGACCGACGATAACACCACCTTTTAACTTTTGACAGCGAGAATTATGTTTTCTGATGACTGCATCACAATTGCAACGACAAATCTCGAGAAAATCGGCATAAGAACAGAAAGCACTATCACCTAAAAGAACATCGAATGGTTTTAAGAATTGGTACAATCTCCGAGCTAATTTAATATCATTGGTATTGAGGACATCAATGACTAAAGCTATAGCTGCACCTGTAGCGAGGCTAAACAGCACACCAATTTTGGCGATAGGAAAACCACAACCTAATTTTTGACTATTAGACTGAGGGTAAGATTTTTGATTTTCTAGGGTGTCTGGCATTGATACTGTGGAACAATCTATGACTTGAACATGACGACCACACCATAAATGTTCTGGAGTTACCATTATTTCTAAACTTTCTCCACTCTCTTCAAACAGTTTTTGCAATAGTTGTTCTGGCAATCTTTTCCGAGCTTGACAATATGCACTTGTATCCGTTGATGGAATTTCTACGTTTTCAGTTGCTAGCCATGCAATCACTCGTGAGACGGTATTATGGCAACTTTTATCTACATCTAATACTTGTGAGAGAAATGCCCATAAAGTTACAAAGGGATCAAATAGACGATGCCGATACTTAATTGATAGTTCTTTAATTGCTTGCTCAATTTGAGACTCTGGCAATAGTTTTTGGAATGGTAGTCCTATACTTTGTGTGAATTTCAACTTGAGAATTTCAGTTCTATTTGGCACACTAGATCTAGACATTTTTTTGTTGCCTTGTCGTGTTTGGATCTAGTTTGACTAAACACACAAGGCTTTTTCTACCGAAGTTATTTAGTCTCTTTTTTTACCATATTCTCTCTAGTTATTATTGACTGCCATCTCTTAACTTAGTGCCATTCGGAACGAAACCCAACA
>NZ_MTAW01000213.1 GCF_002154725.1 Nostoc sp. 106C
TTTATCTGTGTTCATCTGTGGTTTTTTTATTCTTATTCGGATTTTTGCAAGAAGTCTATTAATACCAATTCAAATAATGTTTGCGACACATCAATATATTCTAGAGGGCAAGGCAATGCCCATTGGTGTCAACTTAAGCTCAAACGCTTATCCCACACACGTTTTACCCCACCCCTTAATCCCCTCCCCGCCTGCGGGGAGGGGAAGTTTTGGCTTTAGACAAAACTGGGGTGGGGTGACGAGGATCGTAATGGTAGGTGAGTGAATACAAAATCACCTTTTAACAAGGGTTTCACGTTAAGTTGACACGTATGGGCAATGCCTTGCCCCTACCATCTGTCGCATTCTTTTTTCAAATTGGTATAATTACGAATTCTTTTGACGAATAGGTATTTGGATCAAAATCTCAGTACCTTGATTGGTTGTTGAAAAACAATTCAACTTTCCACCATGTTTTTCTGTAATGATTTGATAACTGATAGACATCCCCATTCCGGTGCCGCTACCAATAGGTTTAGTAGTAAAGAATGGATTCCACATTTTTTGTTGAACCTCATCAGTCATTCCTATACCATTATCTGCGATCGCAATTTCGATCCAATTAGTATCGATAACTGAAGTACGAATGATAATTTGGTTGGGATTTGCCTGTATTTGCTCAAAAGAGAGCTTACGATTTTTTTCTTCTATGGCATCAATGGCATTTGTGCAAATATTCATAAATACCTGATTTAATTGTCCCGCATAACATTCTATTAAGGGTAATTTGCTATAGTTTTTGATAACTTCAATACTTGGAATTTGTGCTTTTTCTTTGAGGCGATGTTGCAAAATCAATAGTGTACTTTCGATGCCTGCGTGAATATCAACTTCTTTAAATTCTGCTTCATCCATACGAGAAAAAGTTCGCAAAGATAAAACTATTTCTCTGATGCGTTGAGTACCCAATTTCATAGATTTGAGAGTTTTGGGTAAATCTGTTTGGATGAACGCAAAATCAAGCTCAGTCAACAAGTCTTGAATTTCTGGCTGATTTAAATTGTGTTGTTGATACAGGTCAATCAATTGCAATAAATCTTGGGTATATTGTTCTACATGGATGAGATTGCCATGAATAAAATTGACGGGGTTGTTAATTTCGTGTGCTACTCCAGCAACCAATTGTCCCAAGCTCGACATTTTTTCTGATTGCAGCATTTGGATTTGGGTGCGTTTGAGTTCTTGGAGAGTCTGTTCTAAATTTTCTGCCTGTTTGCGAAGTTCGTTTTCCATTTGTTTGCGTAAGCGAAGCTCGTCGTAGAGATCGCTCATATCTCTAGCGACGACAACAACAGTATTTTCTGCCATCACAGCAATACTGGCTTCAAACCAAACTTCTCGATCGCCAATGGGCAAACTATATTCTGTTTTCACAGTTTTTTTGGTTGCGATCGCTTGTTGAACGCAACCAAGAAAATAGTCGGCAAAAGCAGAAGGTAACACTTCATGCATAGTTTTGCCGACCAATTCCGCAGGAGGTTTATATAAAGAGGGAGCGCTGCTAGGCGCAATTTTTAAATATCTACCCTCGGCGTTGAGAACAATAATCACATCTTCTATAGCATTAAATAATGCAAGTAATTCTGTTTGAGAATGATTGAGAAGATCATGTTCTTGTTGGGCGATGATAGCTTGATATTTATGATTACATTCTGCTAACTGCTGCTTTAATTTAGCATTTTCGAGCTTAAGGAAAATTAATTCATCATCTGGTACTTCTTGAGCCAAGCTATCACCTCTTTTTTACTATTAAACAGATATTTGAATTATCAAGCCAGTACTTTTTCTCAGAGAGGAATTACACTTTATCGAACTAGCGTGTTTATCTACCACAAAATGATTCTGGCTAATTCGGGAATTACCTCAATTATTTAATAATCACAGATTGCCGATCTGCTTCTTGTACTGCGCGGTAAATCTCTGTTTTAAAAGCAAAATAAAGTTGTAGCACCAGAGAGTATGCGGGAACTGCGATCGCCAAATCTACACCCATATTCATCTCGAATGGCTCCATTCGGAAATCTATTTCTATGAGTCAGTATGCCCATTTAATGTATAGTATGTAACGTCATCACCTTGTCAGTTATTACTGGCGTTCACATACCAACACTGTCCCCCGTTCACTACGAGTAATCCGTAATTCTTCATCAAGATAGAGAATTTCTACACGACCTTTAGGCGATCGCTTCATGCTAAAAGAAACTTCTCCGGTTTCTAGATTCATTCCTTGCGGAGGAACTATACCAAACAGCAGCCTGAAAACAGCCGACTTCAATTTTTTCTGCCAACTTATCCCCGAAGGTGGTTGTTGATTGCCAAAAACTGCTTGCCACCCTGCCATGTTTGTTGGCTCTTGCGGTGCTAAAGTGCCTCCGGTAAATTGTACTTGCAGCACTGTTTCATTCAGAGGAGAACAGACTCCTTGGGTGCGAATAGTCCCAGCTAGTTTAGAAAGTGACTCATCAATTGTCGTAAATTCCACAATAATATCGTGGCTGCGCTGTTCTCCATTGCCCAACAAAAACACAGGTTGTAGCACTCGCTGAATGACTACTTTTAGTTGCGTTGGTTGAAACATCTCGAAAGCTACGCGACCAAGAGTGTAGGCAAAGCTGCCATCTGGAAGTTGCTCTCCTTCCGGAAAATTTGGCGCACTAATCAATAACCAATTACTATCCAGTAGCGTACCGCTATGAGTTGGTGCGATCGCTGGGTTGAGTGATTGCAGATTCTCAATAGCACCAATTACGTGTTTGTCTTTGGTATTTCCACCATTAGCAGCAAGCGCCTGACGCAAATCTTGTTTTGCAGCTTCACATTTTCTAGTATCTACTGCCATAGGTTGAAATTGTCTAGCTCAACTGATGTTAATTTAGCAAGAAAGGCAGAAGAATTCTGTCTGCGTACATAAGAGCGATCGCTTGAAGCAAGAGTTTGAGCAAGCCACCAAAATCTTCAATTTAGCGGACTGCAATCGATGTGGTTGAAAGCCCATACCATATTGCTAGCTTCTGCCTTCTTCACACCATCAGTTGATTTCTCAACTCTTCCGCACCATCACCGTGAAAAAATTGTTACATTTTGTGTAGATAGGCGATTAAATCTTTGTTTAAAACTCCCACCATGTCTAACACTGTTTTACAGTCAGAGGAAAATTCTCTGAACGTAACATCCCAAATTCAACCAGTACAAGAGCTTCCTGCTGGTGGACGCGATCCAGAGCGTTTTGACTGGCGGGAGGTTTGGTATCCTGTGCATTACATCGAAGATTTAGATAAATCCCAGCTAACTCGCTTCACCTTACTAGAGCGCGATCTTGTAATTTGGTGGGATAAAAATGAACAGACGTGGCGAGCCTTTGCAGACCAATGCCCGCATCGTTTAGCGCCACTTTCGGAAGGCAGAATTAATGAGAATGGCTGGGTAGAATGTCCTTATCATGGCTGGGCCTTTTCTGGAACGGGTAAGTGCGAATTGATTCCGCAACAAATAGAAACTGGAAAGGCAGAAGTTTCTCAACGTGCTTGCGTTACTTCCTTTCCCACCGCAGTTCGTCAAGGGCTGTTGTTTGTATATGCAGGGCGTGCAGAAAATGCACCCCATACTAAAGTTCCGATTGTCGATATTTTGGAAGAAGAATCTGAAGGCTGGGTTTGCCTGAATACATTTCGAGACATACCTTATGATGCGCTGACGTTGATGGAAAACGTCCTCGACTCTAGCCATATCCCTTACACGCACCATCGCACCGTCGGTAACCGAGCTAACGTGTCTGCTGTGGAATTGGAGATCGTAGAATCAGGAAAATGGGGGTTTAAAGGAGTTTGGGAAGAAGGCCCCCGCAAAGGAACTTTAGGGCGGCAGGATACTACCTTTATTGCTCCCGGATTGATGTGGCATGACCTTACTTCCAAGCAATTTGGCAGGACACTGACAGTAGTATATGCAACTCCGATTCGCAAAGGAGAATGCCGATTATTTGCCCGCTTTCCCTTCAAGTTTTCCTCAAAATTACCAGGTTTGTTTCTCAAGCTAACTCCACGCTGGTACTCACACCTTAATCAAAATAACGTGTTGGAAGACGATCAGATTTTCTTGCATTACCAAGAACGGTATCTGGAAAAACGCGGCGGCAGTGCTAACTTTACCAAGGCATTTTATTTGCCAACCAAAGCCGATCTTTTTGTATCTCAGTTGCGTTCTTGGGTTAATCAATATAGTGCAGAGTCATTTCCTGGCGAGACTCTTCCTGCACCATTATCTAAGGAATTATTATTAGATAGATATCATTCTCATACGAAAAAATGTGCTAGCTGCCGCCCTGCCCTACGTAACTTGCAATGGTTGCGGGTGAGATTAGCTGTGGTGACAGGATTTATTTGGGCTTTGCTTCCCTTACTAGTGTTGATTCAGGGTCAAGTATCTCCCTTAACAGTGGCTATTTCCAGCTTGGCTGTTTTTCTTGGTGGCGGAATCTGGTTGAGTTTGGGCAAGTTGGAGAAGCGATTTTTTCAAGGGGGGGAAACTCCGCCGAGGAATTTGCCGGAGAAAGGTAGAAGGTAGTCTTAATAGACTTCTTGCAGAAGTCGGTTAAAGGGAAAGGGGAAAAGGGGAAAGGAACTCAAAACCCTTTCCCCCCTCTTGCAAAAATATATTTTTGCAAGAGACTCCATGAGCTGCGCTCACAAGGAACAATGAAAATGATTTTGGAATGATTTTGCGTTGTTTCAGCCTCTATTTTCAAGGCAGGTCTTAATGAAGATGGGCATGAGGCATTGGATTACATACATTCATTGTCAACATCTTGAGGTAGTTGATAAATGACTTTCCATTTGTCATCAACATCAGGATGTTTTTGATAAACAAAGCGACATAGATAAGATACATCACGATATTTGTGGTAAACGTCTTGATGTTATTTATGAATGAGAGGGTGCATCCCAGTTTTTATTTTGCAACTATAGAATAACTGTCATTGCGTAAAGCCTACGGCATAGCTTCGCTTAGCGCGTAGCGTCTCGTAGAGAGGAGGAACGACGTAGGCGGAGCCTTCCCGAAGGGTAGCAATCACAAAATCTTCAACTAAGAACGAGTCCATGCGATTGCTTCGCTCCGCTCGCAATGACGTTCAAAAAAGTGGGATGCTCCCTGAATGAGACGACAGTGATGAGATACATCACGATATTTGTGGTAAATGTCGTAACAAGATAGATAAACAAGCTCTTGTTTGCAATAAACTGGCTTAACAAGAGCGATCGCTTGGGAGCATCTCACCTTTGCAAATATATCCGGCGATTAGAAATCGCGCCTACACAAACGAAGTCCGCCTGCGCGGACTTAAGGAATTTGAAACCCGCGTAGGCGGGTTTTGTATGTATAGCCAAGCCACTGCATTGGACGGGTTTCCCGGCTTGAAGCAAGTGGCGCGCGAATTCCATTCGCCAGGGCTAATAATATTTTTACCAAAGTGAGATGCTCCTGATCGCTTTCCATCATAGCCCTATCCTCGCCTGCTACGGTGTACACACAAGCCGCAAAATGTTAATCACCAAAAAGTAGCCAAGGTTACATAAAACTTTAACAGTTATATATATCAATAGAGCTTGTTAAGATCCATTGATACTGAGATGATAATAATCAAGAATCAAATCACAAAAGCTACTTTTACTTAGCTTTTATTGCATAGGTCGTAAAGCTTTATTTAACTTTTAAAGCTGAAATATTTTAGAAGTTAATGATGAGCAGGTATGAAGAGATGTAACTAAATATGTGCGAAACCGTACTGATCTCCTACATTGAGTGTTTATATAATTAAGAAAGAAGCATATTAATGCCATTGCTACTTAAGGAGAAAAGTTGATTAAGAAATAATTAATCTATCAGGAATCTATGAGTTTTCAAGCTCTACAATTTCTTATTTTCTAACTCATTAAGAAGTAGGCAAACCTATCGGAGTCATACCATTTTGGATTTTAGATTGTGAAACATTTATTGGATAAGCCTTTCAAATTTCCATCTGTCGCAATTATTTTTCAAATTGGTGTTAGTTCTATGATTAAGTAGAACGGTGTGGAAAACAAAACTATGTTAAGAAAAATCAAATAGTCTTAAACCCTCTTCCCTCCTGCCTGATCCCAACAATAAATATTCACGCCAACCTAGTTAACCTTTTTTAATCGGTTTAGAAAAATCAAAATAAGATCCAATTTTTCTAGCGTATATACGAGTATTTGAACGTTAATTTTCTAACAGAATATCTTTCCTCAATATTTTTCGTAAAAGTCTTATTTGGGGTCGTGTAAAAATAAATTAAACAATTTATTATTTGTAGTGCGAGCATCTTGCTCGCGCGAGCAAGATGCTCGCACTACTTATTTTTATTCGATGCCTTTTGTAAAAATTAAAAATTTTAGATGAGTTTTGCGCCAAAGGGATAAAAAAGTGTTAACAACTGCAAAAAGAGAGAATCCCAGATGAACCTAGAGTTATTTTTCCAACGCACAGAAGTTTTACACAAGCGGTTAGCTGATTTATATCAAACAGCTACTG
>NZ_MTAW01000034.1 GCF_002154725.1 Nostoc sp. 106C
CTGATCGTCGCCTAGGTGCGCTCTTACCACACCTACTAGCTAATCAGACGCGAGCTCATCTTCAGGCAGCAAGCCTTTTACCTCTCGGCACATCCGGTATTAGCCACCGTTTCCAGTGGTTGTCCCCGACCTGAAGCTAGATTCTCACGCGTTACTCACCCGTCCGCCACTGTGTCCGAAAACACCGTTCGACTTGCATGTGTTAAGCATACCGCCAGCGTTCATCCTGAGCCAGGATCAAACTCTCCATTTTGTGAATGAAATTGTTTGTTTTAGCTCTTTCGACTGATTTTAACCTCAGTCAGGTTATTTTCTTTACTGACGCAGTAGATTGTTGTATACTGGCTTTCAAACTATAATATTTTCAAGGTTCGGTCTCCTGACCGCGTCGCTTTTTCTCGCTCCGCTCTCAGGCACTTATCTAATATATCGAGCCTAATTAGCTTTGTCAACTCTTTTCGGAAAAAATTTTTCGAGTTTCTTTTGGCGTCCCAAAACTCCTCACAGTGCTGGGTTTAGGTAACAATGGTTGATGCACTGTGGTGAAGAAGGAAAGGTAGAGCGTGAATTTTCAGTCGATAATAGCTTCATTGCATGAATTCTGGAGTGCTCGTGGTTGCTTGATTGCTCAACCCTACGACATTGAGAAAGGAGCAGGCACTAAGAACCCACATACTTTTCTAAGAGCATTGGGACCTGAACCTTGGGCTGTTGCTTATGTTGAACCATGTCGTCGTCCTACAGATGGACGCTATGGTGAAAACCCCAATCGCTTCCAATACTATTATCAATATCAAGTTCTAATTAAACCTTCGCCAGATAATATACAAGAAATTTATCTTGATTCCTTGAGGGCGTTAGGTATCCGTCCAGAAGATCATGACGTTCGGTTTGTAGAAGATAACTGGGAAGATGCGACAGTAGGAGCTTGGGGTACTGGCTGGGAAGTATGGTTAGACGGAATGGAAATTACTCAATTTACCTACTTCCAACAGTGTGGCGGAATAGATTGCCGACCCGTGTCGATTGAAATTACATACGGGTTAGAGCGGCTAACGATGTATCTCCAGCAAGTGGAAGCATTTACCAAGATTCAGTGGACAGACAACATTACTTATGGAGATGTTTTCCTGCAAAATGAGATTGAGCAGAGTACTTACAACTTTGAAGCATCAAATCCTGAGATGCTGCTAACACTGTTTAATTTATATGAGCAGGAAGCTAACCAGTTGACCGAGCGCGGTTTAGTCTTACCAAGCTTAGACTATGTAATGAAGTGTTCACACACTTTTAATTTGCTGGATGCAAGGGGCGTAATTTCAGTGACTGAGCGGACTCGCTACATTGCCAGGATTCGGCATTTGGCAAGGAAGGTTGCTACTTTATATGTTGAGCAGAGAGAGAAGTTGGGTTTTCCGTTGCTCAAAAATGCCGTAAGTTAAACAGTAGAGACTAAAACTGAGGATAACTACTAATTGGCTAGAACCCTATAACCCAATACGGTTCAGTTAAGGTGATAAGTGTTCTCATCTGTCGAACAAAAACCAAGATTTGGGGGAGAATCCCCCAAACCCCCGATTGGGGGACGGTTG
>NZ_MTAW01000099.1 GCF_002154725.1 Nostoc sp. 106C
AATCTGTTGCTCAACTTATGCTTTCACAGTTGCTCATCTTATGATTTCAGTGACAAGTTCCTTGAGTGTTAATTTACAGCCCAACAGCTTTGTTGAAGCGGATAATTTCCAAGCTGCGATCGCCATAGACTCCTTCTATTTGTTGGCGACAGCAGTCAATGGCAAAATCGTTTAACTCTTCTGGCTCAATTCCATACATATCCTGAAATATCTCTGTTTCTACGCGGCAGAAACGAGGGCGATTTGGGTAGATGCGACATTCTCGCGTCTTATGGTCGAAATTAACACACCATCCGCCCTCACCTACCATGCTGAGATAAAGTTCTAGTTCTGCGGGTGAGAGATACTCTTCTATGTCTGGACGCTCTGCTGGGTCAAGATTACAGCAGGCTCCACATTGCTTTATACACTGCCAGTTTGCCATAATTTTTCAGGTGTCATTTTTTATTGGTCATTTGTCCTCTCTTACAAAGTTCTGATCGGAGGACGCCTCCGCTCAGACTTTGCGCTTTGTCATTTGTCACCCCTGCTCCATACTCCCTGCTTCCTTATCACCAGTTCTCTCATCTTACATTTTTATGTTTTTTCTTATAATTTTGTTAAGTAAATTAAATCTAGCAGTCCATCGCCGGATATGATCGATTGCGGGTTTTGCAATTGTAAGTTATTGAATTTTTTAAGACAATTGGGAGGAAACAATGTTTGAAGCTATAGCCAATATCAATTGGGAAGTTATTTTTCAACTACTCTTCGTTGGGCTGATTATCCTTGCTGGTCCTGCTGTAATTTTTGTACTGGCATTTCGCAACGGCAACCTGTAACAGTGCTGAGTGCTGAGTATTGAGTACTGACTATTAAGTGAAAAGTGCTGAGTTGTAGAACATTATTAAGATTCCCAACTCCAACTTAGTAACTGAAAACTCAGGACTCAGAACTCAGCACTGATAATGCTTGAAGTGCAGCTTGGATAATGCTGTCGTATTGTGGTTGACAAACATCAACCTCTTGGGCATCTTCACGACTATTGCCTAGTAACCCAATTGTTTGTCCTGGTTGCATAACTAAGACTTTGCCTTCAGGATTTTTAATTCTTAATTCTGGTAACGAACCCTGTTGAAAGATACCACAACTATATTGGCGCTGCTTGTACTCAAAGGTGGCTCTTAAAGGACGAGGTGGCGAGGTAAAAAATAGATGAGATTGTGTTGTCAGCCTTACGCCTATCAATTCCATCTCAATGTTGGTATTACCATTAAAATTATTTTCTCGCAGTTTATAAGCAACATCGACTCGCGATGGTAGGGGATAGTAGTCGCGCCACCGCCAAGCGATCGCCTTAATTTTGTACTGTTGATGATCGATAGTTTGGGCAAGTGTGAGTTTGATGTGACCCTTGCCAACTATTTGTTGCTCAACTACTTGGACATTAGGCGTCCAGAAGACCGGATCGGGGTTATCGATACCGCAGGGATGCAAAGTATTTAGCTGTTGATAAAGCTGGTGATTAATTTCACTAAAATTTACCTGGGTATCAATTTTGAGTAGTGGCTTGAGGTGCTGGGGTTCTAGACATTGATTGGCAAACTCAATCAAACGCGATCGCAATGCTGATAAATTCTGCGCTGGTAAAGAATATCCCCCGGCGGCTTTGTGTCCACCATATTTACCTAATAAATCGTGACAAGCTTGCAAACCTTCAAACACATTAAACTCTGGAATTCCTCTTGCTGAACCGCGAATATGTGTCTCATCCTCATAGGTGCCAATAAACACCGGAACACCGTAGCGTTCTACCAAACGGGAAGCAACAATACCTATTACACCATGATGCCAGTTTGGTTGGATAACAACTAATACCCGGTCTTGCTGGAGTGAAGCGACAAATTCAGTTTCAACATAAGCGATCGCTTCTTGTTCAATTTGCTCACACATTTCCTGGCGCTGCTGGTTCACGCCTTCGCACTGCATTGCTCTCTCCAGCGCTATCCCCATATCATCTGTAGTTAACAGATCAATCACAATCTGAGGATCGCCAATCCGACCAATCGCATTAATTCTTGGCCCCAGTCGAAACCCAATATCCTCCGGCTTTAGGGATTTTGGATTTTGGATTTTGGATTTTGGATTGTTCCCCAGCTCCCCATCCCTCGCCTGTACCCCAGCTATCTGAATCAACGCCTGTATCCCAGGTAAATGAGACTTAGGTAAATGCTGTAAACCGCGTTTTACCCAACGGCGGTTCACCCCAGTTAAGGGGGCTAAATCTGCGATCGTTCCTAATGTAAATAGTGCTAGCATTGGCTGGATTAAGCCTCTAGTTTCTCCTAGCTGTTGTGCTAGAGACACAGCCAAAATATAAGCAACGCCTACACCCGCAACACCCCGATAAGGTGAAGATTCAGCGATTAGTTTGGGGTTGAGAATAGCATTAGCTGCTGGTAATTTTTGCGGAATGTCGTGGTGGTCGGTGACAATTACCTTTAAACCTAGTTCTCTAGCTCTGGCAATTGGTTCTACTGCGGAGATCCCATTATCGACAGTCAAAATTAAACTAACGCCTTCGCTGTGGAATTCTTCCACAATCCGTTTATTAATGCCATAACCATCGTGCATCCGGCTAGGGATAGCATAATCAACTTTAGCGCCTAAAGCTCGGAGACTGCGCAACAGTAAAGCGGTGCTAGTCATTCCATCAGCATCGTAGTCACCGCAAATAGCAATTTTTTCTTCAGAGGCGATCGCATTTTGCAGTAACTCCACACTGATTGCCAAATCGGGAAATTCTTCTAATGGCGCAGGTAAGATTAAAGATTCTGGCTCTAAAAATGTTTGTGCTGCTTCTAGGGTTTCAATTCCCCTGTTTATTAGCAGTTGACTAACAATAGGTGAGATATTACTCGCCACAGCTAGCTTTTGGGCAAATTCTGCATTCTGCGGGTAAATTTGCCAACGCTGATTAGGTAAGCGCCTACGAGGTTTTGCGGTTTCAGGGCGAACTACATCTAGCACAATAAAAGTTATGAGTTAGAAATTTTAAATTCAAACTTGTTGCCTAACTCATAACTAATAGCGTCAAAGCGATCGCTTTTGCTAGCTTTTAATACACATTTACATGACCGTCAGTTAGCATATGGAGAGAGCGATCGCCTGGGTTACGTTTACCAGGACGAAGTTCTACGTGTAAAGTCCCAAAGTTGGGTTTGGAAATAATTGCTTGTAGCGGCAATCCCATTTCATCCCAGAACACAAGAGAAATATTTGGCTGTGTCTCGTCACCCTGCACAAATTGTAATTCCTGTCCTGGTCGTAGGGGAATGGGGTCAGTTCCTTGGATTTTCTCTAATTTTACCAAACCTAATGTTCTATTTATTACTTCCAAGCGGATAGATTGACCAGGAGTAAATTGAATTGGACGTGGACCACACTTAGAGGCGCAAGTTCCTGCCAGTGTGACACTAGGGTGATTAGTTGATGTTATAAGAATGGTAACGGCGGCTAAGACAACTGGCAGTAGTTTAGACATAACACCCAGTATAAGTACTTGATTAAAATCCTACTCCAGCAAAGTACTATCAAGCCTCAGCATATTTTCCGGAATTAGATTTGAATTTTGAACCTTGGATTGGTAATTCTATAGGAATCCAGTTTAATTTTTGAAAAAATGACTTACTAAGTGTAGTATAGGCACTGGCTTCCCTACGTATATTTCAAATACATTAAATTTCTTCGCTAGCTACAACGCGATTGATTAGATCGCTTCTCTCCTGCTCTCCAGTTTTCTTTTCAGACTCGCTTCCATTTCCCTCAAATCCTCGTCAGTTTGAGGAAAGCGATATTTTGGGCTGTTGGGATCTCCCCGTTTGATCACAGCCTCGATGGCTTCATCATCATCTCGATGAACCAAAATATAGGCTCTCAGATCTTGACGAGTCATTCTGCTAAAATCAGGTTTTGTCATCGTTAAACCTCTATTGACCATCGGGAAAAATCAGGATTTCCAGGTTTTCAGACATACCAGTCAGTATAAAAACTGTCTTGGTATTCTTGTTGTACTGAAATACATGGATAGGCTGATATCCATTTGAGAGCATCTGGCATACTCTGACGCACGCAAGAGCCTGTTCGGCAGTAGGTATATGCTGTTATCTGTATGATAGCGAGTATTACCATACCGTAAAATCCGTACCATGCCGACTTTAAGGAATTACAGTTTCTTTGCTTGACTCATTTTATAAGCTGCAAAATCTTTGTATAGTTTCGTTATTTATCTTCCATTGCGAAGATAAATAAATAAACGGGAAATATAGAAATAACCATCTTCTCAAAAATAGTTGGACACTGGAAAAATTTTGCAGTGTTTCATCTATCACCCTAGAGAAGTTTGGTAGAAAGCCTCTTTTTCAGAAAATTCCCATAAATAAGAGCAATGGAACTCAATTCGACTTCTACGGAAAATCAACTTTTATTGTCAAGCGCTCAACTGCAAGAACAACTAGAGCAACAAAAAGCTCTGGCAAATGTAATTGTGCGAATTCGGGAGTCTCTTGACTTAGAAACGATTTTTCAAACTACCGTGACAGCTGTGCTCCAATTGCTGAATGCTGACCGAGTAGCAGTCTTCCAGTTTAAACAGGATAAAGACTGGGAAGGAGAATTTGTTTGTGAGGATGTTGCACTTGGTTGGGACTCAGTAATGGCACTTAAAATCCACGACCACTGCTTTGCAGAACAGTTTTCTGCTGAGTATCAACAAGGTCTAGTGCAGGCCGTTGATAATATTTATGAGGCAGGGCTAAGTGATTCTCATGTAGAAATTTTGCGTAAAATGCAGGTATGCGCCAACCTCGTTGTGCCTTTATTGCGGGAGAAGGAACTGTGGGGATTGCTTTGCATTCATCAGTGCAGTGAGGCTCGCAACTGGAAAGAATCGGAAATTGAATTTATTCGCCAAATTGCTAACCATCTAACAGTAGCGATTCAACAAGCGAAGCTTTTCCATGAAGCCCAATTACAAGCTGCAAAGTTAGCACAAGCAGCCCAGCGCGATCGCGTAATTGCTCAGATTGTTGATAAAATTCGTTCACCCCTGGATATTGAAAGTATCTTTGCAACGACGACTCAAGAAATACGCAACCTGCTGCAAGCCGACCGAGTTGCAATCTTTCGCTTCAATGGCGATTGGACTGGTAACTTTGTCGCTGAGTCACTTGCTGAAGGTTGGACTCCCTTAGTTAACGTTCAGGCTGCGATCGCTGATACTTATTTACAGCAAAATCAAGGAGGACGCTACGTTAATAATCAAACATTTACAGCCAATGACATTTATCAAGCTGGATTAACAGATTGTCACGTGAATCTGTTGGAGCAATTTCAGGCAAAAGCTTTTGCCACGGCTCCCATTCTTCAAGGAGACAAACTGTGGGGAATCATTGCAGCCTATCAAAATTCTTCACCCAGACAGTGGCAATCCTATGAAATTGAATCACTAATCAAAATTGGCACACAAATTGGTGTAGCATTGCGACATCATCAGTTGCTAGCAAAAGCTAAGTACCAAGCAGAGCAACAAAAAACATTAACTGGCGTAATTACTCGCATTCGCGAGTCCCTGGATTTAGATAAAATCTTTCAAACTACAGTCACAGAAGTGCGACAAATGCTACAAGCCGACCGAGTAGCAGTCTTTCAGTTTGACGCCCAAAAAGACTGGGGAGAAGTTATTTCTGAGGATGTTGCACCTGGTTGGGACTCGTTAATAGCAGCGAAAGTCTCCGACCAATATTTTAAGGAACAGTTTGCAACTGATGACCAACAAGGAAGGGTATTGGCAATTGCAGATATCTCCGATGCTGAATTAAATGAATCTCATGCCGAGATTTTGGGCAAGTTTCAAGTGCGGGCAAATTTGGTGGTATCTCTGCTGAAACGAGGTACATTATGGGGTTTTTTGTGTGTTCATCAATGCAGCGCTCCTCGAACTTGGCAAGCAACTGAAATTGAATTTGTCTGTCAAATTGCAGAAAACTTAGGAGTTGTTCTCCAACACAACGAACTTTTAGTAGAAGCGCGATACCAAGCAGAGCAACAAAAGACTTTAACTAGTGTCATTGCGCGAATTCGTGAGTCTTTGGATTTAGACACAATCTTTCAAACCTCTGTCACCGAAGTAAGACAACTACTCAAAGCAAACCGAGTGGGAGTCTTCCGTTTTGACCCGCAAACAGACTGGGAAGGAGAATTTGTCTATGAAGATGTCGCTCCCGATTGGAAGTCTGCAATAGCAGAAAAAGTTTATGACCACTGCTTTAGTGAAAGCTTTGCACACCTTTACGCGCAAGGTCGAGTAAATGCTATTGCTGATATTTATCAAGGAAAGTTTCAAGCCTGTTATCTCCAAATACTAGAAAGATTTCAAGTGCGTGCAAATATGGTCGCGCCGCTGTTAAAAAATGGCGAACTTTGGGGGTTGCTTTGTATTCATCAATGTGATGTTCCTCGTCAGTGGCAACCCTCTGAAATTGAATTTCTTGGTCAAATAGCCGAGCAGTTAGGAGTTGCATTAAAACAGGATTCTTATTTAAAACAATTTCAAATGCAAGCTGTCCAGTTAGCAGAAGCTACTGAGCGAGAAAAAGCAATGGAACGCCAAGAACTGCTAGCTGCAACTATTGATAAAATTCGCCAATCACTTGATATTAAAACTATTTTTAAAACTACTACTCAAGCTGTGCGAGAGTTGCTTGAAGTTGAGCGCGTAGCTATCTACCGCTTTAACCCAGATTGGAGTGGTAAATTTGTGGCAGATTCCTTCAAAGATGGTTGGCAACCTCTGGCGCAAGCTCAACCAATGCTGATAGAAAATTTTGAGGATACAGATGACGATAACGAGCTACCGCGCAATGAAACATTTGTTCCCATCCGACAAGGTGAACAATTATGGGGTTTATTAGTTGCTTATCAAAATTCGCAACCGCGCTATTGGAAAGATGAAGAAATCAATTTATTGGCTCAAGTTGGTGTGCAACTAGGAATTGCTATTCAGCAAGGAGAATTACTCGAACGAACTAAACGTCAAACCTTAGAACTTACGCAAGCTTTACAAGAATTAAAACAAACTCAGTCGCGGTTAATTCAGGGCGAAAAAATGGCTGGCTTAGGACAACTAATTGCTGGAGTCGCTCATGAAATCAACAATCCTGTCAGTTTTATTTTTGGTAATCTTATACATTTAAATGAATATACTCAAGAATTACTGAAGGTAGTAAAACTTTACCGTCAAAATGACGCTTTATTTCCTGATATTCAAAAACAAATTAATAAAACTGAGTTGGACTTTATTATCAAAGATTTACCCAAAACTATTGAATCGATGAATGTGGGAACAGAGCGGATTCATCAGATTGTACTATCATTGCGAAACTTCTCTCGTACAGATGAGGCTGAATTAAAGGCAGTAGACATTCATGAAGGATTAGATAGTACTTTACTGATCTTAGGACATAGATTTAAAAATAATCGAGACCGCCCAGCTATTGAAATTATTAAAGAATATGGTGCCTTACCTTTAGTTGAATGCTATCCTGCACAACTAAATCAAGTAGTGATGAATATCCTGAGTAACAGCGTTGATGCCTTAGAAGACAAGTATAAAACTTTACAAGAAAAGTATTTAAAATCATCAAAAACACGTCCAGAAATTCCCTTAAGTATCTGGATTAATACGCAGATAGTTAATAATCAAATTGTCATTAAAATAGCTGATAATGGTCTTGGAATTCCAGAAGAAGTGCGATCGCACATTTTTGAACCCTTCTTTACCACCAAAGAGCTAGGTAAAGGTACAGGGTTAGGGTTATCTATCAGCTATCAAATAATAGTGGAAAAACATCATGGTCAAATTCGATGTTCCTCCAAATTAGGCGAGGGAACAGAGTTTGTGATTGAAATTCCGACGAAACCTTGACAAAAGAGTTAACTAAAAGTTTGAGTGCGCGAACAATATTGTGTATTTTTCGTGTTTGGGTTTGGTAGTCCAGAGTAAAACTTGACTGTTGACTCTGGACGACTCTCATGAGTAAGTATACTTAACCGAAGCGTCCACTAATATATTCCTCAGCTTCTTGAGTCTGAGGAGAAGAGAACATTTCCCTTGTTGGACTAAATTCAACCAATTTACCGCGACGTTTGCCATGTTCGTCAATTTCGGTATTGAAAAAAGCTGTCCAATCTGCAACCCGCGAAGCTTGCTGCATATTATGAGTCACCATAATAATAGTGTATTGCTGCTTGAGTTCTAAGCAGAGTTCTTCGACTTGACGGGTAGAAATCGGGTCAAGCGCCGAGCATGGTTCATCCATTAATAATACATCTGGCTTCATAGCGATCGCTCTAGCAATGCAAAGCCGTTGCTGTTGTCCGCCAGATAATGCCGTACCCTTCTCTTTGAGTTTGTCTTTGACTTCATCCCAAATAGCAGCGCGTCTAAGGGAATCTTCTACTAAGTCATCGAGGTTCCCTTTAAAACCGTTAGAACGCGGCCCAAAGGCAATATTTTCGTATATTGACTTCGGAAATGGGTTCGGTCTTTGAAAAACCATTCCCACTTGCCGTCGTAATTTTACTGAATTAACTTTGGGGTCGTAAATATTGCGATCGCGGTAATTTAGCCTACCCTCTACTTTTGCTCCCGTAATTAAATCATTCATGCGGTTGAAGCAACGCAGTAGAGTACTTTTTCCACATCCTGAAGGACCAATAAAAGCAGTGATTCCTTTTTCAGGAATTTTCAGATAGACATCTAAAAGTGCTAAAAATCCACCATAGTAGACCTTAACACCCTCAACATCAAACACAGCTTTATCATCTTCCTTAAGGTTGCTATTATTACTCAGTTGACTTCTACGATTATTGAAAGTCATGTTACCTAGCCCCTAATATTAATTAATGCCGGGAAAACCTATTAACTATTGAATTTGCTTTGCTATCTAACGATAGAAGCGTTGCCGAATATAAATTGCTACACCGTTGAGAACTAAAATCAAGATTAGCAACGCAATAATTGTTGCTGCTGCTGCATTAGCAAAACCCGGTTCTGGACGAGTTATGTAACTGTAAATTTGAATAGGCAAAGCCATGAATCTCTGGAACAAACCAGGATTAAAGGTGAGAAAACCGACAGCGCCAACAACAATTAGAGATGCTGCATCACCAATAGCACGGGATACAGAAATAATTACTCCAGTTAGAATACCGGGAACAGCATAGGGTACGACATGATTACTAATAGTTCGCCATTTGGTAACGCCTAAGCCGTAAGAAGCATTTCTAATAGAATCAGGAACTGCACGAATTGCTTCTCTAGATGTCACAATAATTACTGGTAAAGATAGCAAAGATAAAGTCAATGCTCCAGAAATTAATGCCGGACCGAAGCCAAGTAAATAATTAAAAACTCCTAAACCCAGCAACCCGTAGACAATAGAAGGTACTCCCGCCAAATTGCTGATATTTATCTCAATAATTGCTGTCCACCAAGCTCTAGGTGCATATTCTTCTAGATATAAAGCTGCACCGACACCAATTGGTACAGTAACGCAAATAACAACGAGTCCTAAAAGAATGCTACTGATAATAGCTGGACGAATACCACCATCTTCAGGGAAACGAGAAGGAGTTTCTATGAGAAAACCGGGTGTCAAAAATCTCCCTAATCCGTCTCTTAAAATATCAAAGAGTAGCAACGCTAGAACAAATACACCAATCAGTAACCCCAACAAAAAAAGTACTTCAAATACTTTTCCTAACTTCTCTCTACTCTCAACATTATCAGTAAATTCTGTTGCCGGATTCAAAGAATCATCTTGTTGATAAGCTGTAGCCATGTTTATTACTCGTACTTTTCTTTAAAGCGATTAGAAATCCAGTAACTAACAATATTTAAAACTAAGGTGAGCAGAAACAAAACAGCGCCTACAGCATATAAGGTTTGGAAATTAAGGCTACCACGCGGACTATCTCCACCAGAAATTTGCGCCATGTAAGCTGTCATCGTTTCAACTGATTCTGCAAAATTAATAGTTAGTTTTGGCTGTTGTCCGGCGGCGATAATCACAGTCATTGTTTCACCCACAGCGCGAGAAGTGCCTAAAATAATCGAGGCGATAATTCCAGATAGTGCTGCTGGGAGGACTACTCTAAAAATGGTTTCCAGTTTAGTAATACCTAAAGCGGAAGCTCCCTCACGTAATGAACGTGGAACTGCGCGAATCGCATCTAAGCTGATAGAACCAACAGTTGGAGTAATCATTACTCCCATCATTAACCCCGCACTCAAGGCATTGAAAATTTCTAGCGGGAAAAAATTTCGTAATAAAGGTGTGACAAATAACAGTGCAAAATAACCATAGACTACCGTTGGTATCCCTGCCAAAAGTTCCACCGCAGGGCGTAAAATTGCTGCTACTTTAGGTTGAGCATACTCACTTAAATAAATAGCCGAAGATAAACCTAAAGGAATAGCAACTGCCATCGCAATAGCTGTAGTCAAGAAAGTGCCATTAATTAAGGGCCATATGCCAAAATGTTTCTCTGCAAATAAAGGTGTCCATTTAGTATCTAGAAAAAATTGAGCAAAGGAGACTTCTTTGAAAAAGGCAAATGTCTCCTTAAAGATAATGACGACGATACCAAAAGTAGTAAAAACAGACACCAAAGCGCAAGAAAATAAAATTACCGCAACAATATTTTCTTGGATATCTTCAGATGCATTTTTCTCTAGTGACTGCCTGGATAGTTGAAAAGAATCGTTTGAAAAATTTGAATTTTGCATAAACAGTTCAGTTTTGACTAGTAAAAAGAGGCAGAAAGTGAGAATAAGAGAGTTTTGATGTAGCGCTTATCGCAGTTTATAAATTCAAGGACTTGTAACTCTTGATAGTTAACACTTTTCTGATACCTTCCTTCTGCCTTCTGCCTTCTAAATAAAGTTTGTAATCGGCTCACCTGGTTTAGCTTTTTTGAACTTTGTGCCAGTTTCACCAGTAGCAAATTTCCGTTTTACCTTGACATAAGCTTCATCAGGTAGTGCTACATAACCAACGCTATCTACCCACTTCCATGAATTTTCTAGATAAAAATCTACAAATTCTTTGACTGCTGGCTTGCTATCTAAGGATTTTTTACTGACATAGATGAACAATGGACGAGATAAAGGTGTGTAAATATTTTTGATCACGTTATCCACAGGAACTGGTTTTTCACACTTTCCTTTAGGACTTTCTACAGCAACTAAATTGAGTTTGTCTTGGTTTTGAATGTAATAAGATATCCCTACATAACCCAAGGCTGATGCATCACCCGCTACTCCTTGTACCAATAAGTTTTGATTATGACTAGGAGTGTAGTCTGTACGGCCATTCTTGGCTTTGCCAGTCACAGCTTGAGTCATATAATCAAACGTTCCCGTATCAGAAGCCGGAGCATACAGCTTCATTTTTTGTTTAGGAAAGTTGGGATTAACTTGATTCCAATTTAGTATTTTGCCGTCTGATTTAGCACTCCAAATCTTTTTGAGTTCATCAATAGTCAGGCATTTAGCAAAGTTATTTTGACGGTTGGCGATGACCGCAATTCCGTCTAAAGCTATAGGTAACTCGACAAATTCAATCTTCTTAGTTTTACATTTTTTGATTTCTTCATCTCGAATGGTACGAGAAGCGCCAACAATATCGATATCGCCAGCACAAAACTTACTGATACCTCCACCAGTACCACTAGACGCAACGCTAACTTGCGCTTCAGGTTTAAACTTCTCGTATTCTTCTGCAACTGCTAGAGAAATCGGAAAACCTACTGCTGCACCGTCAATACTCACCTGACTTTTCAGTTGTTGTCCGCTATTACAGCCAGTGGTATTGCTAGCAATAAGCATTAAAGAGGCTAGATAAAAGCTACCCTTGAATTGGCTACGAAAGCTCATAACTTAATCAATTGAAATAAAGTGATTGCAATTAGATCGGGGTGGAAAAAAGTGGTAGTTTATGCTTTTTTAGCAGCTTGAACTTTGTCAAAAATTGCTCCATTTCCAAAAAACTTTTTCTGGATATTATCCCAGCCACCTAAATCTTGAGACGTAAATAAAGTTTGGACTGGGGGATATTGTGATGCTACTTCTTGGGTAACAGTTGGATTAACTGGACGATATCCTAATTTAGCGAATTCTCGCTGAGCTTCTGTTGAGTAAAGAAAATCGACAAATGCTTCTGCAACTTCTCTTGTACCATGCTTATCAACGTTTTTATCAACAACAGCTACAGGATTATCGATAGAAATGTTTACTTGTGGTACAATGTAAGGCAATTTTGAGCCATTTTTTTCTGCCAAAATTATCTCATTTTCGTAGTTAATTAAAACATCTCCCTGATTTTTTTGGAAAAATAAATCGCTAGCTTCACGAGCATCTTTTGTGAGCACAGGGACATTTTGATAAACTTTTGTGAGATAATTTAAGGCTGTAGAATCGTCACCTCCTGTGAGAGTTACCGAACCCCAAAAAGCTAAAAATTCCCAAATAGCAATACCAGAAGTTTTGGGGTTAGCTGCAATCAACTTCACGCCATCGTTTGCTAAGTCTTGCCAATTATTAATCTTTTTCGGGTTGCCTTCGCGGGTAACAATCGCAGCGACCGATCTACTAACAATACCACTTCTGGGAGATTTAATTTCCCAACCTGATTTAATCAAACCTGCTTGCTGAATTTTGTTGACATCCAGAGGCAGTGCGAGGTGTACTATATCTGCCTCTTGAGAACCAGCAATCACAGCATTTGCTTGCGCGCCGGAACCTCCATAGCTTTGCTCAAAAGTGACATTTTGGTTATGTTCTTGTTTCCACTTTTGTACAAATTTGGGAATTATTTGGTCATGGGCGGCTTTAGTAACTGAGAAGGAAACCAGCCTCAGCTTTATATCAGATTTACTAGCTGTACTGCTTCCAGAACACGCAGCGACTACTATACTTAAAAGAGTAGCTACTAGAAGCAGACACACAAAGCTTTGTAGAGAGCGTCCATTTAACCAACTTCTAATTTTTTGTTGGTAATAAAATTGCATAGCTTGCCAAATTTCCACGACATAAACTCGCATTCGCTCAATTAGATCCGTACTTAATTGTGTCGGATGTTGCGATTTACTCATGTGCAATCACCCCTTAATCTACGGTATTTTGAGCCAAATACCGTAATTAAAAAAAATTATACGATATATAGAACAAAAGTTCTCATCTGACTTCATTTTTGTTTACTTAAGTAAGTAACCGCTCGTTAAGCAATTACTACGAAATCTTAAAGATACCAAAATATTGAAAAAAACCGGGTTTTTACTGCTTGATACCAGTAAAACCCGGTTCTATTTCTGCATAATATTGGGAAAAATTCTGTTATAGGTAATACCTAACAGTGGAGACAACTCGACTTTTTTTAGCCCTTAAAGCTGTCTTTAAGAATAAGGTTGTTTGGTTATGCAAAAGACCCTCCCACCAGTTGCGAGTTACAAAAGCAGGAATAATGATAGTTGTAAAAACATCTGGATGATGCTCTTCAAACTGAGCGACAAAATTCACAAGTGGTTCTATTACAGAACGGTAGGGTGAATCGATAATTTCTAGAGGAATATCTGACTCTAATTGTCGCCATTTTTCTTGCAGTTTCTCTCTATCTGTAGAACCATTAATATCTACATGTACCGCAACAATTTCATCGGCGATGGTGCGTGCATAGTCCAAAGCTTCTACTGTTCCTCGGTTAAGTTGTCCTACTACTACTACCGCTGGATGGGTAACCATTGCTGGTTTAGGTCGGGGAATATAACTCCGAGGTGCTATACCCTGAATACTCAGACGTTCAGCTACGTATTCATAGTGACGGCGAATGGTTAAAAATAGAGCTACTACTAAAGGTATGGCTACTACTACTAACCAAGCCCCTAAGAGAAACTTAGTTGAAATAATTACTCCTAGTACAACAGCTGTAGCAATCGCTCCCAATCCATTCATGAGAGCGCTAGCACGCCAATTTGATTCTCGTGATTGGAACCAGTGACGCACCATCCCAGCTTGCGAAAGGGTAAAGGAAGTGAATACACCTACGGCATATAGGGGGATAACGGCGTTCACTTGTCCTTTAAAGATAATGACTAAAATCCCTGCACAAACGCTCAGGAGAATAATACCGTTGGAGTAGACTAAGCGATCGCCTAACAGCGATAATTGTCGGGGTAAAAAACCATCTCGCGCCAAAAAGTAACAAAGTCTGGGGAAATCTGCATAGCTGGTGTTTGCTGCTAACAGCAAAACCAACAGAGTGACAATTTGGACAAAATAGTAAAATGCTCCATTCCCCAAAATCTCTCTACCTAATAGAGAAACTACTGTTTGTCCCTCTTCTGGCACAACATGATACATGTTTGACAAATAAGTTATGCCGATAAACATCAGTCCGAGAATAACGCCCAAATAAAGCAATGTGAGGCGGGCATTTTTCCACTCTGGTTCTTTAAATGCTAAGACACCATCAGATATTGCTTCCACTCCTGTAAGCGCTGTACAGCCAGCCGAAAAGGCTCGCAAAATGAAAAACAAACTCAGTCCTTCCTTGACAGGAATGGGGGGATATTCTGCTACTACTTCCCCAGTAGCGTGTTTGAACAAACCAATAGCAATCAGCACAAAAATACTGGCAATAAACGCATAGGTCGGAATCATAAATATTCTGCCTGATTCCTTGACACCTCTAAGATTTGCCAGCATTAACAAGAAAATGAAAATTAAGCAAAGGCTGACTGTGAAAGGCCGTAGCGCAGGAACTGCTGAGGTAAGGGCTGCTGTACCCGCAGATATACTGACTGTGACTGTCAAAATATAGTCAATCATCAGCGAACCCCCTGCTACCAGACCTGGATAAATACCAAGGTTTTCTCTGGCAACAATGTAGGAACCACCGCCTTTAGGATAAGCGCGAATAGTTTGTCGATAGGAAAGCACAACTATTCCTAGCAAAATGATAATCGCTATAGCAATAGGTAGCGACAAACCTAAAGCACCACTTCCCGCTGCTACTAGAATCAGCAGGATTTCTTCTGTAGCATAAGCAACTGAGGAGAGTGCATCTGAGGAGAGAACTGCTAAGGCAGCAGCGTTACTCAATCGCTCTTCACTATGAGCGCTGGTTGGTAATGATTTACCGAGTAAAAATTGTTTTATCTGTGGGTAGAGGGACATACTAAGTCCACCTGACAAAGGTTTGTACTCCCGCTCAATTGAATATATCCTGGAATTTCTTGTAGAAGTCAGTTCAACAAGAAACGGGAAGGGTTAAAGGGAGAATTTCTCCTTTATTTTTAACCTTTACCCTATCCCTACTTTTGACAAAAGTACCTTTTGCAAGAGGACTACTAAAATAATGAGCTAGGAATATAGCAATTTTGGCAGATTCCTAACCCCTTGACTTTAAATTTTGCTCTATAGCTAACTGAGAACTTAAGGACTTATACCATTTTGGATTTTAGATTTTAGATGTTGGATTGTGAAACATCTATTGCATAAGGGTTTTAAACATCTACAGCCCTACACTCTTCTTCAAAACTATTGATTATTTTACTTTGCCCTTGTGTAAGTCTTATAACTAACAAATAATGCTGAGAATGCTACTCATGAGTTGCTCCTTCCAGCCAGACTTCTACATCGTCTGCGAGTAGCTTCTGCGCAGCTTCTAGCATTGTTCCAGCGATGTCTTTCAGGTCTTCGCGATTACTTAAGTAAGTTTTTAATGCTTCTAATGGGTCAATGCTACTACTAGCAGTCAATTCGGGAATGCGGGGTCTAGCCAACTGGCTCAGTAATTCTGGTTGAATGGTGTAGGTATGAGCGAAACTTAACGCACTATGCAACGAGGAATTATCAATTAAATCTAACTGTTCGGAGCGGAGTTTATAGATTAACCTGACTACAGCATCTTGAATATCATATTTAGCGATCGCTTTCATGATTGCTGCTTGCGGATCTTCTGCTTTTGATAAATCTACCTCAATTGTCCGGAAAGTTCGCACGGGTAAAGGACAAAACTCCCAATTAGCCTTACCTCGCTCCAGTTCAATCATCACATAACCTTTATCTTCCTTTTCTTCGCTAAAATCCACCCGCTCAATGCTTCCTGGATAAATCACTGGTGGGTTGTTAGATTTATTCAGATTCTGGTGGCGGTGGACATGTCCCAGAGCTACATAATCAAAGCAAGGACGTGTCAGCAAAGATAGGGGTAGAGTAAAACCTTTACCTACTGCTAAAAAGCGTTCGGCTCCCAAGGCAGCATTATCAGCCATCAAATGAGCCAAAAGCACAGTTGGGACATCAGGATCAAGACGGCGAATTTCGCCTTCTAAGACAACTTGTAGACGTTCAGTTAACAGTTGGTTGACTTCTGCTAGCGACAAACTTTCAGTCTCTTGGCGAGTCATCAACGTCGAACGAGTCAGCCAAGGAAGGGTAATAACTTGAACTTTACCATTGCGAGTTTGAATGCGGTGGGTCGTTACCGTATCCCCCACAAGAAATCCCCGCACGCCTAAGGTGCGGTAAATACATAAACTCGCTCCCCCCAATCCTTGGGAATGTTGGTCGTGATTCCCTACCAACAATACTGTAGGAATATTGCCATCTACAAGACGGCGAAATTGACTAGCGAAAGCTTCTTGCACATAAGGCGGTGGAGTCGCATCTGGAAAAGCATCACCACCAAATATCACCAGATCTACATTATCTGCGATCGCTCGGTCAATACATATTGATAATGTACTGACAAAATCCTCCAATCGTGTGTTTAATCCTGTTGCTGGATTAATGCGTCCGTGGGAGAAGCCGCTCCCCATATGGATATCTGAGAGATGGAGAATTTTAATCATATTAGTCCTTTGTTATTATCCATTTGTCTTTTGTCTAATACTAATGACTAATTACTGCTGATAACAGGCTAAATATCTCGATATTATGAATTTCCCAGGAAAATCCAGCAGTTTATATTTTTTGAGAGCGATTATGACAAAAATATCTAAATTTTGTCCAAAATTCATCTTATTTTACCAAATTTTAATCTAAATAAGTATAAATTATAAATGAAACAGTTTTAATTAATTGCTAGCAATCGGAAGCCAATGACTAACAGCATAAATCCTGCAATTCAGCAAAAAATCAAGGATTGGAGGCATAAACTTGCTGGTTCAAGTAACAGCAACCCACTAGTCGATTTCCGAAAGAGCAACAAGCCTAAAATTGAAGTTTATACACCGCCTTTAAGCTTATTTCAAAAGCTTGTGAGAGATGAATCTGGCTCAATTCCCTTCAATGATTTGAAAACTAAGCAAATAGAAGATGACCTCATAAAGCTTCTCGATAAACTATGTAGCGACAGCAAAAAAACATTAGAAGGGAAAGGCTTCATCAGCCTGTATTTAGTCCTTGGTACTTTGACTTGGTTTGATACTGCAAATCTTCAAGAAAAAAAAGAGAAGGATAAGTTAATATCTCCTCTGTTGCTGATTCCAGTGGAATTACAAAAAAAAGGTAAAAAAAAACCAGAATATACAATATGTTCTACTGATGAGGATATTTCCATTAACTTTCTTTTATTAAACAAGTTACGTGACGATTTTAATATCACCTTACCTGAAACCGAAACACTTCAAAAATTAGGTTATGAAGGATTTATCAATGCAGTACGTAATGCTATAGCCGAAAAGCAAGATTGGCAATTAGAAGAAACTGCTTATATTACCTTATTTGAGTCTGTCAAAACAGCGATAATTAAAGATCTGGAACAAAATCAGGGACTCATCGCCAATCACCCAATTCTGCAAGGGCTTGCTCTACCAGAGGCACCAGAAAATCTAAGTCATATTAAAACTATCACAGCTAAAGAACTGGATACAATCAATGCTGAATTAATATATCAGATATGTGATGCTGATTCTAGCCAGCAACTAGTAATTGAAGCAGCAAAGGCAGGGCTTAGTTTTGTAGTGCAGGGGCCTCCTGGGACAGGAAAAAGCCAAACAATTGCCAACATAATTGCCGAACTAATAGGCCAAAACAAAACAGTTCTGCTGGTTGCAGAGAAGCAGACTGCTTTAGATGCTGTATACAAGACACTACGAGATTCTCAGCCTAGTCTTGAAGACTTATGTTTAGATCTGCACCATAAAGGTACAACTAATACTAAGAAGTTGGTAAAAGAATTAAATCAAACTAAAATTCGTTTGTCACAAAGAAATGAAACTGAGTCACAACAGGGGAATCGAGATATATTCTTTCAACAATTATGTGAATGTCGGCAAAGCCTCAATAGCTATACTGCAAGTTTACATAATAAATACCAACCAATAAATAAATCTGCTTTTGAACTTTATGGCAAATTACTTAAACTGGAACGAGAGTTAGTTCCGACGCTTGAATTTAATACATATAATCTTGAAGAATGGTCAGAACAAAGATTATTATTGCAAGCTAAAAATTTACTGAATGACCTGGGACAATTTGAGCCATTTTTTCGACTAATGCAGAAAACCATATGGTCAAGTAGTCCGATAAAAAGATGGAATTCTGATGTTAGCAGAAACTTACGTCAAAATATTGACAACTTGCGAAAAGGAATTCAACTTGCCACAAGAACTAGTGCTAGTTTGCAGGAGTTATTAAATATAGAAGCTGCTAACACATTAATAGCTTTAGACAAGCTTCAGCCAGCGATAAATCATCTTATTGAAGTACCTCCACGTTTTCCAAAAAATTGGCTGCAAGAAACAATATTACATACTTTGCAACAAAATTTTGAAGAACTTAAAGAGGATATTGATCAAGTTCAACGTATAGGCTCAGATTTGAGTAATAAATATATTAATGAGTTTTTAAGTTGGAATTTGCCAGAACTGAGAAAATTCAAGCAACGCTTTCAGAGCTATAAAGGAATTTTTAGCTGGCTAAGATGTGGTTATTGGCGTACTCGTAAAAGCCTTGTTTGTCTGCAAAAAGTAAAAAATAGAGTACGTGACACAGAATTAATTAAAGATATTGATAATGCAATTAAGCATAATGAAATTTTGAATAAATTGAAAGATACTACACATCAATATCATCGAGCGTTTAGTTCATTCTTTGAAGAAGGAATGCCAGACTTAGATGCTATTGAACAAGCATTGAATTGGTTGAAAGTCATACAAAATTACTCTTTGCCTTCAAAGCAAGTTACAGTAGTTATCTCTTCATCCGAAAATTTGCGAGAAGTTAGGACTTTATTAACAAATTTAGAAAATTCACGAAACTCGATAACAGAAGGTTTTAAATTCCTCAGACAACATTTTCAGCAGGAAGAAATGACAAAACCTGGTGAATTGGAAAGAACATCTTTATCTGAAGTAGAACATTTTCTTAATCAAGCCCAAAAAGAGCTAGTTTCGTTCCAACAATGTTTAGACTGCCAACAGCTAGTAGAGGAGCTAGAAGCTATTGGTGCTAAAGATTTTTTATTAAAACTAAGAGAGTCTAATATTCAAGCAAATTTTTGGTTTTTAGTTTTGCAAAAAGGCATTTATAAAGACTGGCTGCAATATATCTTAGATAGTACTGAATTGCGGAATTTTAATCAAAAAAGGCATGAGCAGAAATTAGAGGAATTTTCTCAGCTTGATATTGAACAGTATCAAGTAGCAATACAGTGTTTAAGACAACTTCACGCTGAACGCTGGAAAGAGTGGTCTAGACAATCAGAAGCAAAGAAGCAAATACTATCACTCGAAAAACAAAACACATTAAAAAAAGGGCATAAAAAAATCCGTCAATTCATAAAAGATGCCTCTAAACTTGTGACTACCTTAAAACCTTTTTGGCTAATGAGTCCACTTGCTGTTAGTCAATACATAGAACCAGAGGCTGTAGAGTTTGATGTGGTAATTTTCGATGAAGCTTCCCAAATTTGTACCGAAGATGCAGTACCTTCCATTATGCGAGCAAAGCAGGTAATAGTCGTTGGTGACAATAAGCAGCTACCGCCAACTTATTTCTTTAAAAGCAATGCTTCAGGTGATGAAGGCGAGGAGCAAGAAATATATGAAAGTTTACTCGATGAATCTTCAACATTCCTAGAGAAATTTACGCTGAAATGGCACTATCGCAGTAAACACGAGAGTTTAATTGCTTTCTCAAACCAAAACTTTTATGATTCAGAGCTTTTGACTTTCCCGAATCCAGCAAAAAATCCTAATCTAGGCGTTCATTTTGAGTACGTTCCAGATGGAATCTATACCCCTGGTGATAGTGCAAAGTATAATATCCGCGAAGCACAAAAAGTAGCAGAACTGACAATAAAGCATTGTTTAGAACATTGTCGAGAACATCAGGATCTTTCTGAACTTTCTTTGGGAATTATTACGTTAAATGAATCTCAAGCAGAAATGATTCGAGACAAACTACAGCAACTCAGTTCAAACTATCCAGACATTCAAGAATTATGCCAAGAAGACTCGCGTAATTTCTTTATTAAACCAATAGAGAGAGTTCAAGGAGACCAGCAAGAAGTAATTATTTTTAGCTTTGGATTTGGGTTTTATGAAAACAGCCAAAACCTAGTTCATAAATTTGGGCCTCTTACTAACCCAGGAGGAAGGCGACGCTTAAACGTAGCAGTTACTCGTGCAAAAAGCAAGTTTGTCTTAGTAGCTTCTATTAAAGCAGCAGATTTTGATTCGGATAATGAGGAAGTGAAATTGATACAAAAATATTTTGAGTTTGCTGAAAAGGGTGGTGAGAAATTAGATATACAGTTTGATAATAATTTTGCCGAATCTGATTTTCTTTTTGAAGAGGATGTATATCAAGCTCTAACGCAGCAAGGATACAGGATAAAAAAACGGGTAGGTCGTTCAGCCTATCCTATAGACTTAGCAGTAATAGATGAGCGACAACAAGAAACAGAAGAGTTCTTGTTGGGTATTGTTTGTGATGGAACTATTTATCATAAATATCCTACAGCACGGGAGCGCGATCGCCTTCGCCACAAAATTTTGAAAGACTTGGGTTGGAACATTTACAGAATTTGGTCTCGTGAGTGGTATGAAAATAGAAACGGTCAGATAGAACTGTTAGTAGAACATATAAAAGATTTGCTGAATCAGAAATAGCCAAAGGTGGTAATGTAGTCTTTCAAGATGACATTTGCAGCAATCTGTAATTTTTTGTATGCAATCAACTGAATTTGAAGAATTATTAACAAATATTCAAAAGCTGCAATCGATAATGATTGGAGTTGCTACTAATTCACAAGAGTATCGAATTCAGGATAAAGAGGAAGAGTACAAAGAACTCTATCAAGAAATAGCATCACAAATAGAAGACCTTCAATATGAAGGATTACCTATAGAAAATCCAAATAATTTTTATTCACTCTGGGACTGGTATAAGTATTGGAAGTCTAAGTTACGTAAATCTGCTTTCCGGGGAAGTTATATTCATAATCTTTATCAAAATATTTGCACTCAAATTGACATTGCTTTATGCAAACATTACCTCAAAGTAACCTCATCAGAAGCCTTAGACAATGAGCTAGATCTGACACAAATTGAAGAATTAAAATCACAAATACAAAAACTACAAGAAATACTGATTGCGGTAGCTATTGAAAGTAATACTATTTCTTCAATTAAAGAAAATGAAGAACAATATATGAACCTATATTACGAAATTGGATTCAAAATAACACTTCTTGTGGACAGAGGGATATCAATTTCAAATCCTAACCAATTTCGCTCTCTTTGGCAATGGTACAGTTTCTATTCGGAGCAGTTAGAAGGTACAAAAACTGCACGGCAAGAATATGTTAACAAGCTTTATATAAATATAATAAAACCCTTAGAAAAAACACTAAAAGAATATCAATTAAAATCAGATTATTCCATTCAAGACTTGATCCAATATTTGATGCGTCGATTTAACCAGGTAAATTCTAGCGTACCTATTACTGTCTCAGTTACAACCACAGCTTTGAGCAATAACATACTAACATCTACCCCAAATTTCGATGAAACTCTTCAAGACAAAACATCTGAGCAACTTTTGAATAAATTCTCTATTACAACGACTCAAGCTGTTGACGATTCTTCCTTTGCAATTATCAAACCTACTGTAACTTGGACATATGAGAGCGCCATGAATCCAGAAATATTTTTAGAGCAGCAAGATATCACACCATTAACTATGGCACTAAATCACTTTGCTCTCAAGGTTCCTTTAGCTAGCGATCGCCAAAATGTTTTAGAAAGCGCTGGTATTGATTCCGCTTTTCTAAGTAATTTGAAATGGGATACACAATCTATTCATTTTGCTAATGAATTAGTAGCAAAATTTAAACAGTATCAAATTTCTAGTAATAGTTTGGAATCTCACCCAATGGTGAAATTGCTTAAGTACCTAAGCGATTTAGCTATAATATATAATTTTAAAGACGAAGATTCAAAATTATTTACTCGATTAGTCGAAAGAGGTCAGGAAAACTTTAAAGCATTAGCTGCTTGTAACACAGTTGGCAGAATTGAATCACCTATAGGAAACCCCATAGGTACAGGGGTGTTAATTACAAAAAACTTTTTATTAACCTGTAATCACATTTTTACTAAGAGCCAAGTGCAAAAAGCATGGGTGCGCTTTAACTATAAGGATGGAAATTACGAATCAGAAAAAAATATTTTGCAATTAGATTTTATTAGTAATAATAGTCGCCTTGATTATGCATTATTGAAAATCAACGCTCAAACACAACAAAAAGCTATTTTTATTGATAAAACATCTATATTAGATAGCGGTCAAGATGTTTGTATTATCCATCACCCACAAGGAAAATCGGTAATCATTTCTGAATTTGGACAAATTACACAAGTAGGAGAAGATTACATTGACCATAATTTGAAAACTGATGACGGTTCTTCTGGCGCACCAATTTTTAATCGCCAATGGGAATTGATTGCAATTCATCAAGGAAATCCCGGTATAAGGCGTTCTGTGACTCCAGATTCAACAGGAGGTATTCCCATCCGTGCTTTTTGGAATCAAATTTCACAGCATTTACTTTGATGTGACGAGGAATAATTTAATGAGCTTTTTACAGAGTTTATCTGAAACTTTCAGCCGTGAGGCTCCAAAATATAAAACCCTTTTTCTACCTAAACATCGAGTTGATAAAGACTACGATGAAAAACCTATTGTTGCAGGTGAAGCCTATTGTCGTATCTGGCTAGTGGAGATGCGCTTGGCTAAAGATGTAGAATGGTTCAAGCAAAGATATCCGGTGGTTCATGCTGCTGTCCGCTTCAATCACGGTGGGAAATCTGTAATAATTCCCTATCTGGCTGCACCTGGACAATTAGAAAAATCAATAGCAGATAATCTGGATAAAGTAATTCAGTGTAACTATCCACTCACATCCTTATTTCCCTTCAATGATGGATTAGTCGAGTTACAAGCAGGGTTATTTAGCATAGCTAATAATGACTCCATCGGTAAATTTATTAAGGCGATAGGCAGATTTTCTGAATTGCTACCAGTGCCGGAACTTTCAAGTGTTATAAAGCTAGCAGAACCAGTATATCGGGGTATTGAAGATTTACTCGATATTGGTGAGCGTCGCTTAGAACTAGGCTACCAACAAACATTTTCTGAAGCTTATGGAGGTGGTAGCAATTTCCTAAAAGCGGGTTATTTTGCTGCAATTTTGGCGCAGGATAACAAGATAAACAGCGATAATCTTTGTATTGTCAATGATAGCCTCTGTCTTGGTTCACCTGGAACAACAAAAACTTTTGAGCGTGACGGCAAACTTCTAGAAGGCTATAGCTATATGCTCTTTCGTATAGAAAAGCGCACTGCTCAATATTGGGAGTCATTAAGCAGCATCAAAGAACTGGTTGATAAAGCCCAAGAGGCTGTCATTGATGGAAAATATGAAGTAGTTAAAACAATATTTTTGCCTGCTATTAAGGCTGCAATTTACCAAAGTCCTGATGTTACAAAAGCTGACCGCAAACAAATGGTGCTAAAAATTGAGGATTTTTTACGGGAGTTGGGATTGCAAGCTGCGAAAGTGCAAAAGCGATCGCTTTATTCAATTATGCAGCGTCCGTTACCACCATCTGATGCAGAAACAGAAGCTGAATTGGCAGCTTTAGAGCAACTTTTTCAGCAAAATAGTCAATAAACTAGCTTATATATTTCTTGTGTGGGAGTGAGTGTCTATCTGGATGGGTGCAGAGTCAGCACAGGATAAAAGAGAAGGAAGATAAGAGTTGGAGGAAAAGATGATTTTCCTCAAATTCTCACTTCCTACTCTCTAATCACTATTAAATATGAATTCCACATTCAGTTTTGCCAGTTCCCCGCCAGCGTCCAGCGCGTTCGTCTTCACCTGCACCGACTTTGGTAGTGATTGGTTCATCACCTATGCTGGGATAGCCTTGGTCATGCAAGGGGTTGTAAATTACTCCATGTTCAGCCACATAAACCCAGCTTTTTTGACGTGTCCAGTTAGCTAAGGGATTTACTTTCAAGCGCTCTTTGCCATCCAATTCAAAGATAGGCATATTAGCACGGGTAACTGCTTGGTCACGGCGACGACCAGTAATCCAAGCGATGGTGTTGAGTTCGTCTAAACCCCGTTGCAAAGGTTCAATTTTGGTAACGTGGTGGAATTTAGTAATATCTCTATCCCAGAGCGCTTCGCCATATTTAGCGGTAAAGGCTTCGCGGCTATCTACGTCTGGAGTCTTGTAGGTTTTTAGATCCAAGTTATAGACTTCTTTACTTTTGGCAACTAGTTCTAGGGTTTGAGGGAAGTGGTAGAGAGTATCAAGAAAAATAACAGGGACGGGATGCTTCAGTTCACTATAAAGAATATGGGTAATTATCATGTCATCCACGTTAAAGGCGCTGGTTTGTACCAGTCCCGTGGGGATATTTTCTATAGACCAGGCCAGTATCTCTTTGGGAGTAGCAGTTTCAAATTCTTGATTTAACTGCTCTAAATCAAAATCGCTTGTTTGGTTTCTAGAGACCGTGGAAACTGTCATGATAATTTTTTAGCTAAATGGTTCTTGAACTTCAACAAAATTCATTTTACCTCATATGTGCACATATAAAGGCACATAAATCGCTAGGGTATGAGGGATTTATAAATTTATTTATTGTAGCTATTGATACATAACTACGTGTATATATGGTTGACGCTATTAAAGCTGCATAGCCAGAGTTAATAAATCCTGACAAGTTATAGAATTTAATTAGTTCAGCAACCTCATCTATAAGTAAATACCACAGCCTTTACTAAGAAAGATTACGGAATTTTAATTTTTACCGTATTTATATGGATATACAATACTGATATTGATATTCTTAATGAATCCTTAACTTTCGGGGATTCTAAATAAAATGAACAATTCAAAAACTCCAGGTTCTTTGGGTGTATCTATATTTATGGGCGCTCTCATCATGTTGACCAGCGCTGGCATCATCACCATCATGAGCGCGTTTTAAGAAAATAACAGCAAATTTTAGCAAATAAAGTTTACAAAGCCCCGCTGCAATATATGAGAGGGGCTTTTACACTTTGTTATCCAGAGGATTGTTATCGGCTATTCTTGGCTACTGAATAGATTTCTAATTTCAGAAGTTTCATGCTGGTCAGCAAGTTTCATCGCTGCTGTATCCTGGTAAGAAAAATTTCGTAACGATAACATCATCGAGTTGATGCGTTCAGCTTGTAGTTTCATTGATAACAGGATTTTAGGTAGCTTGTTGATCAGAAAATCCAAATTGATCGCTTCTGCGTAATAGCTAATTTCACCGTTTGGGTGAGGATAGTACAACTGATACAGGCGCAAAAGTTCCAGCAGTTGTTGGGTACTATCGCTGATGTCAGATAAATTAGTGGAGATAAAGTTAACAGGGTTTTTAATTTCGTGTGCTACGCCCAGCGCCCATAGTCCTAAGCTGGACATTTTCTCACTTTTGATAAGTTGTGCCTGAGTATTTTTGATTTGTTCGAGAGCTTGGGCTAGCTGTTCAGCTTGCGCTGTGGCAGCAAATTCGGCAGCACGGCTGTTTTCGTATAGTTGTGCGTGCTGAATGGCAAGCACGGCCTCATCTGCTAGATGCTGCAACAAATCCATTTCCACATCCTGCCAATTTCTAGGAGCAAAACATTCATGGGCGATGATTAATCCCCATAATTGCGTACCCATCTTGATTGGGACAATTAAATTTGCTTTGATCTGAAGACTCTGTAAAAACTCTCGATGGCAGGGAGTCAAATCTTCTGAAGCTGTATTGTTGATCGCCCGCACTCTTCCTCGCAAGTAAAGACGGGCAGATGCTTCGGGAAAGCATTCCAATGGGGTTTTCATCCCTACAATAGGACGCAAGTTGCTGTCCACATCTTCTACAACTACTTCACCTCCTAACTGACCAAGAATTTTATAAATCACTACCCGGTCTGTTTTGAGCAGTTTTCGCACTTCCTGTACGAGAGTTTGCAAGGTAAGCTTGTAGTCTAGATTGCTACGGATTTGATCGGAAACTTGCTTAACTATTCTGGTAAGCTCTAAAGCTTGCTGTAATTGGGCTGTACGCTCTTTTACTAAATGTTCAAGATTAGTATTCAGTGCTTGTACTTGTTGGTACATTTGCTGTTGCTGAATTGCCATCGCAAATTGATCTGCTAGAGCTTGCCCCATTGAGATTTCTTCAGGTTTCCATTCAGGTGCTTGTCCCTTTTTTTGTTCTAGCCAAGCTGCAAATGAAAGCTGGGGTAGCTTTTGTTGCTCATTACTATCGCGTTGTCCTGCCCACAAGATTTCGCTGTCAAATTCAGAGCGAAAAATACTTAAAACACCAATATAAGTTTGACGGTAATTGAGGGGAATTAGCAACATACCGCGAATCTGGGTTGGCTGGAAAACAGGAGCCAGTTCTTGCCAATGAGGTTCTTTGTATAGGTCGGTAATTGCCCAAAGGTTACCTGTTTGACATTCAGCCATCCAGTCTTGCCACAGGGAATGCTGTTCCATGACACTGTTTGCTTGTCCTTCTGTCAGTGTCGGTTGTTCGCCCCAAGTGAATAATTCTGCACTCTGCTCAATGTAAAGTCTGCCACCTATGCCATCAAAGGCTCCTACAGTTGCTTCTAGTGCTGTTTGAAATTGGATTGTTGGCAGGGCATGTAACAGGGTGGTAATACGGTTGATGATCGCTTCTCGTTGTTGCTCCGCACGGGCTTGGCTGAGTAGATAACCTTGAGCGATCGCAACTGATATTTGATCTGCTACCTGCTGCACTAATTGCAGTTCTTGTTTCCCAACTGTGCGTGCTGTACTGTGGTGCGATACTAACAATCCCCACAGTCGAGGTTTTGCTGATTGCTCTTTCGGGTCGTGATGTAAAATTGGCACTACTAGCGAAGACTGCACACCCATTGCTGTTAAGTATTGAATATGGCAAGGGTCTACTGCTCGGTAATAGAGATTTTCATTACTAAGAGATTTGCCAGTTTCGGGGCTGTCTAATGGCGATAGTCCAATCCGCCCACTAGCCACATTTACTATTGAACGTTGGCGCGCCCACAGAAACATATCTCGCGCTTCTTGGGGAATATCAGTTGCAGGGAAGTGCAGCCCGATCAGTGATGGTAGACGCTGTTGGTGTATAGATTCAGCCACGACTTCTCCACTGCCATCGCTGTCAAATTGATACACCATTACGCGATCTGTACCCAAAAATGCACGAATTTCTGCAACACTAGTCGTTAATATCTCTTTCAGTTCGAGTGATTGCCTAATTCGGGTTGTTATTCTATGTAGCAAACTTTCTTCGGCAATTCTTGTTTCTAAATCACGTGAGTACTCAGTAAATTCCATCCAGTAATAATGCCCTTCTTAAATGTATAAAAAGGTAGATGCTAATAAACGTGTGTGACTGGTAATGCCTGCTAATTATGTTACTTGAGATTAGATGCTTGGATATTTTCGCACATTATAAAAATTTATATGCAGTATGATTAAAGTTTATTAGTAAAAAATATGTCGTAATTTTGGTTGGATCTGCTAACTCTCGAAGTGTTGCAATTTAGTCTACTGTAACTATTTATTTTGAGGCGATCGCGTAGTGATAAAGTTAACTTAGGGTACTAGAGCGTAAACTAATGTATCGCTTATGTTATCAAAACCTAATAATTAGGCGATCGCTCGTAAGTTAGGGCAGTAAAGCCGCTGTTTCAAAATCTTTATAAAACAATACGGTTCAGTTAAGGTGATAAGAGTTCTCATCTGTCGAACAAAAACCAAGATTTGGGGGAGAATCCCCCAAACCCCCGATTGGGGAACGGTTGCGTCCCCCAAGCCCCCTCCAAAATAATTGTTCGGTTTTTTGTTTAGTAATTATTTGTGAACTTTGTAGTCAATGAATTTTCTTAACTGAACTGTATTGCTTTATAAAATTCCTGCTTGTTGAAAAATTTGTTGCGGTGTAATTTGCAGCCATTCAAAAAGGCAATCTTCTAAACTATCTTCACCACTTTTTGTTTGAGGTCGTGCATCAGGATAAAAAATAGTAACTGTTTTAGCTCTTGCATCCACAACCCAAACTCTCATCACGCCTGCATCGAGATAATCTGTGGCTTTGGCGCTCATTTCGCCAAAGCTTTGGTCAGGAGAGATAATTTCAATAGCTAAGTCTGGCGGTATGGGACAAGGTTCATCTTCGATTACCTTACTTGGAAGCCGAGAATAGGATACATAAAGTAAGTCTGGTACGGGCACCCAGTCGCGACCCTTACGGTTTAAAGTAACTGCCCAATCGATACCAACCTCACCACGATTTTGCATTTTCTGTGATAAAAGTATGTAGATCGCACCTCTTACATAAGAATGAAATCTTTTTGGTAATATTTTGGGTTTTGCTTCGCCATCAATTAATTCGTAAGTGATATCCTCTTTTGATAGTGCCAAGAATTCTTGTAGTGTAATTTGAGATTTAACTTGAGTCATAGCGATCGCGTCTCTTGTGACTCTATTTTGAACTAGTTTAACTAAGCTATCACCAATTTTAAATTTTCAACGCCGATCAAGCTTACACAGAAGATATCCCTATCCAGTTTCAGCCTATGATCGCTTGTAGAAATGGGAGTTGCGGCAGGGATGGAAGCAAATGCGATTAATTTTATACAGCAAACCTGGATGCCATTTATGTGAAGGTTTACAGGAAAAGCTAGAAAAAATCCAAAATGTGGCGTTTGAGTTGGAAATTCGGGATATTACAACTCGTGAGGATTGGTTTTTGGCGTATCAGTATGAGGTGCCAGTTTTATATCTATCGAACCGCCCTTCGGGTGACGCTCCTGCGTCGCTACCGCTTGCGCTAACGCCACTTTGCCATCGTGACGGGAACCGCCAAGACGCCAAGAACGCAGAGGAAGATTTAATTGAAAAACCTTTGCCACGTCCTTCTCCTCGTGCTAGTGTGCAGCAGTTGGAGCAAATGCTGCGTAAGTATTTATCCAATGAGAAAAAATAATGCAGAATAAGCGCAAGAGAAGCGTGTGACGAGGTTCACAAAATGAAACTGCGGGAATTACTAGCAGCGATCGACACTGTAGAGCAATTACCTAACCATCCTGCTTTTGAGGATGCAGAAGTGCAGGGATTGAAGACAAATTCCCATGCTTGCAGTTTGGGAGATTTGTTTATTGGGATGCCAGGAACAAGAGTAGATGGGGGAGAATTTTGGCAAAGTGCGATCGCATCTGGTGCGGTAGCAGCGGTTGTCTCTGTCCAAGCTGTCCAGAAAAATCCTCCCACAACCGAGGCTTTTGTAATTAGTGCTAGTGACATGACTAAAGCCTGTGCCCAAATTGCAGGTGCTTTTTACGGTTACCCAGGGCAAAAACTCAAATTAGTTGGTGTCACCGGCACTAATGGCAAAACTACAACTACTCACTTGATTGAATTTCTGTTGGAGAAAGCAAATCTCCCAACAGCTTTGATGGGGACTCTCTACACTCGCTGGCCTGGTTTTGCAGAAACGGCTGTTCACACTACACCGTTTGCGGTGGAACTACAACAACAACTAGCGCAAGCTGTGGATGCTGGTTGTGAGTATGGAGTGATGGAAGTTAGTTCTCATGCTTTAGCCCAAGGTCGAGTGTTGGGTTGTGAGTTTGAGGTGGGAGTGTTTAGCAATCTCACCCAAGACCACCTGGACTATCACCGCGATATGGAGGATTATTTTGCGGCGAAAGCATTGTTGTTTAGTCCAGATTATCTCAAAGGGCGGGCAATCATTAATGCTGATGACCCTTATGGACAAAGATTAATTGCCTCGTTGAGTCCAGAAAAAGTTTGGAGTTACAGTGTTAACGATGCCAATGCTGATTTTTGGATGAGCGATCTTAATTACGAGCCGAATGGTGTTAGTGGGACATTGCATACACCTAAGGGTAACGTAGCTTTTCGTTCACCTTTAGTTGGTCAGTATAATTTAGAAAATCTTTTGGCAGCAGTCGGTGCAGTTTTACACTTGGGTCTAGATTTGCAATTAGTAGCAACTGCTATACCTGAGTTTCCTGGTGTTCCCGGACGGATGGAACGGGTGCAGGTGATTCCAAACCAGGATATCAGCGTGATTGTGGATTATGCCCACACACCAGATAGTTTAGAGAATCTGCTCAAAGCGGCACGTCCGTTTATTCCTGGTAAGATGATTTGTGTGTTTGGTTGTGGTGGCGATCGCGATCGCACCAAGCGACCGAAAATGGGGAAAATTGCCGCCGAATTAGCAGATCTGGCTGTAGTCACCTCAGATAATCCCCGCACTGAAGACCCACAAAGGATTTTGCAAGATATTTTGGCAGGAATTCCGGAAACGACAAATCCCACAGTAATTGGCGATCGCTCTGCCGCTATTCGTACTGCTATTTTACAAGCACAACCTGGAGATGGAGTTTTACTGGCTGGAAAAGGCCACGAAGATTACCAAATTCTCGGTACAGAAAAAATTCACTTTGATGACCGAGAACATGCACGCGCAGCTTTACAAGAAAGGCTGAAGATTCAAAATTAATCAAGAATTTTATTTCTTGTTAGGGACGCTATTGCTGGCGTCCCTATTACTGAAGCAATAAGATACAGGAGAATTTTAGGATATAAATAAACCCCAATAATAAATTCTCAATTCTCAACTTATTTCAACTCAAATATGCTTGCGACATTAAATGGTAAATGATACACTCCATTAGTTTTATAATTCCTCATCCAGAATTCATAATTAATATTAATTTTCGTAGCTTTGTGGTAATTAAGGTAAACATCAGGGTGAAAAGCAAAGACATAATTATCTTTTCCTATATCCTTCTCTATCCCTCCTTCTTGTGCTTGACTCATGAATGATTCTCTGGCTCAGGATCTATCAATTTATCAGTTGGCTTTGGCAATGGAAGCGCCTCCTCAACCATTACCCCTCAGTCCTGCTACTCTGCTATCACTACTCAGGTCACAAATTGACTTGCTGATTGACCAGAAAATAGCAGCGACTTTATGGGTAAAGCTACCGCCAGGAAAAATTTGGCAATCAGAATTAATGCGCTATCAGTCCGCAGTGGATGTTTCTGTTGTTATCTATAACTGTCAGATTGATGAGAGGCGTAAAGGAGAAGCTAGAGGGGATACATATTTTAGCCCATCACTTGATGACTTAATCATTAAGTTATTACCAAATAAGCTCTTGCAAAGGGAATATTTTGTAATAGTTTTGTCACCCCAGTTTTGCAGTCTAATTTTGGCTCATCGACCGCCAAAAAGACGTAAAACTCAAATGTTAAAAAAGGGCAGTGCCAGAAAAACTATGCCTTTACTAGCAATGACTACTATGGAAGGCAGAGTAATTCAACCAGTGCTAGATGGCATCAAACAAGCAAGAACACCAGAATCAGCTCCAATGCTCCCGCTTGATTTTCTTTGCCCGACTGCACCCGAATCAGCACTGATGAATCAGCTTTTAGTCAAACAAATCCAGCGACAGGATGAAATAAATCATCAACTGATGACAAAGCGCATCGCCAAGTTGCAGCAGCAAAATCAAAAACTCTACAAAAAAGCACAAACCAAGGATGAATACTTGAGCAATGCGTGTCAGGAGTTGCGTACACCCCTCACCCATATGAAAACAGCGCTGTCGTTGTTAAATTCTCCAACGCTGAAACCTCCCCAACGGCAACGTTATTTACAAATGTTAAATACCCAATGCGATCGCCAGAATTCTTTAATTACTGGTTTGCTAGATCTGGTACATCTGGATCGCAATTTACAAGATTCGCCCTTAGAGTCGGTATGCTTGGCGGATGTTGTGCCAGGGATAGTTAGTACCTACCAGCCTGTAGCTCAGGAAAAAGGAATTATGTTAGCCTACACAGTGCCCACAGAACTACCATCTGTGTGGTGTGTGAGTGGCGGTTTGAGACTAATTGTGATTAATCTGCTGCATAACTGTATTAAATTTACCCCTAGTGGCGGGCAAGTGTGGGTGCGATCGCGCGTGCATGGTGATTATGTGCAATTAGAAGTCCGCGACACAGGTATTGGTATAGCCGAAACAGAGATTCCCAAAATCTTTGACAGCTTTTATCGTGTGCGTTCTGGCGCAACGGATGAATCTAGCGGGCCAGGCTTAGGATTAACGGTTGTGCAGCAGTTACTTTGGCGTTGCGGTGGTTTTATGGCTGTGAGAAGTAAGCCCTATGAAGGTTCGACTTTTACAGTCAATTTAGCCCGTGTACGCGATCGCTCTTCAGTTTAGATGTAACGTTTCGCAACTTGGCAAATTTTCTCATCTGTTTGCTGGCTCCAATTCCACACGTCCTAAGCAGAACACAGAGCATCTCCAATAAACCCCTAGTCAACAGACTAACCTTCTTTGCAGATATGAAGGCTCTCAGTCTTAAAATTACTGTGTTGACTTTATATTAGGTCGCCATGCATGTCATGCATAGCTGCTGCCAACCACCATGACAAAGTTAAAAGCTTGATTTTACTAGAGTTTTAAAATAGTCGATTTATTTTACCAGTTCCATCGCTCACATATCAAAAATACAACATGCGATCGCCAAAGGGCACTGCACTCAGCGTAATCGCACCTGTAGAATTTGGATCACCACTGCTTAGCACTAACTTCTAATGGTAAGAAAATAGTCAACACTTCCCCATATTGTGGACGCTGGCGCACAATTAGTTTGCCACCAATTGCTTGAAACAGATGTTTGGTCGCCGCAATATTGAGACTAATCGTACCCGTTTCTGGTTGGAACATTAGCAATTGACCTAAAGCTTTGCGAATGGGCGGCGTTGTTGGTGGGCTAGGCTTGCTAGTATCTTTGCATTGAGCTTGGGGCGATAACTGTAACTTTAGTTGATCTCCAGCCGGGATCACCTGAACTTGAATATGGCTACCAGCAGGTAAGCTACGGGTAAAATTTTCAATTAAACCAGTAAGTACTCGATCTAACATCGTAGGGTTACTCACTACCGTTGGCAGTTGTTGGGGTAAAACCACATCCAAAGTTAAGTTACGCCGATTTGCCGCTTGTTGCCAACGAGGAATACTCTGCTCCAAGACTTGATCGAGAGACATCGGTGTTAATTGAGTGTGTGCAGACTTCACCGGGTTAGATGTTTCTAGTTCTGCTGCTTTAAACAGCAACTCCATCCTGTCAATCTGCTCGGTACACTCGTGATCGATAACTTCTAAGCGATTAATTACATTAGCAGGTAAGTCTCGCCGCTTCAGCAGTAAGCGAGTCATGGTGCGAATAGTAGTCAATGGAGTCCGGACTTCATGGGCAAAGGCCTGGAGTAATTCCACATCCGAACGAGAAGAAGATGTGGGTATAGAAACAGCAGGTGAAGTGGGGACATTCTCCTTCTCTTGTTCCGGTGCTAATTCTTGCAGCAACAACTGACTAAACTGCATGACAGTGCGATAATCTGGAGGCACTGGCGCAAATTTTTGAACTGATGCGTCCAAATCAGCAAAAAAATCTGGGTTAGTCAGCATTACCCGTGCGCCTAAAGCACGCCAAGCTTGCTGGACTACCTCTGGGTCAAAGGAAAATAAAAAAGTTTTTTGACCGCTCTTGTGTTTTGCTAAAACCAGCACTAATCTAAATTTATCTGTAAAAACTAAGCAAAATTGTTCTGTCCCCAGAGGATCGGCAGGTAATAAAGGTAGTACTGATTCATGAGGAGCAATGTCTTCTACCATTTCTAGAGGTAGTGGCATTTCAAATGGCATCAATGCCAAAGGATTAAATGGCTTTGCTGTGAATGTTACCGTTTGTAAGCTTTGAGTCAGTGTAGGTTGACTAAACAGGGGTGCTGGTGCAGCTAAAACTAATCCTGCGGTAGCATCAGATGCAGCATTTGCCAAAGTATTGATTAGCAATTGTTCTGTTGCTGCTAGGCTGATGCGCCACTGCCACTCTGCTTTTGCTGGTGAACATTCAGTCAGGGTTGACTGACTTTCAGCTAAAATTTCTCTCAGACTTGGCAATATCCATTCGTACACAGCTTTTCACCCCTTGGTTGGAGAGCGATTTACAGCAACTAAGTGAAGTACTTCACCATTTACTTACGAGGTTATAGTCATTTGTGTACTGGCGACAGTCGTATAACCGAACAACAAAGGCGCAATTTCCCCTGGATATTGAAAATAGAGACTGGAAGGGAGCAGAAAAGTCAGAGGGGAGCGAAGAAATAACTAATGATTCTTGACTCTTGCCTATTACCTACAGCCATTGCTTTTTAACAAATAACAAGTCAGAAATCATAGATAATTAAAATTTTGGAGGATGATGTGCCAAACTTCCTCAAATCTGGTAATATCAAATTTCTATTGAGGGACTAACATAACCTACCTTGAGGAAAGCCGTTTGGCATCTATCTATGTTCAGCCGATAGAAAGCCATCAAGTGTATGTGAAGTCTTACTCATCAATAGCCGCAACTGAATTTAAATTGGTACTTCTGTCGGGAGCTAAAATATTCCTGCCTCCAGAAGTGTCAAAGCTTCAGTTTGCAATTGTCTTAGTGCTGAATTTAGCACTTGTGCAATTTCAACTTTAATTAGTTTTTAACATTCGCTCCTCAACATCACACACAGCTCAATTAATCGCTTCAACTACTCAACTCGGAGATTGATATGAAAAAGCTAATTCCATTATTAGTTACTGGTATTCTGGTGGTTGGTACTTTTGGTTGTCAAGATGCAACAAAAACCAGTTCAGACACTTCCACCACCAATGAGTCTAGCCAACCAGCAAAAGAAGCATCTCAAAAAACTGCAACTGGAGCTAAAACTACTACTGAAACTGGCAAAACCGCAGTCAAAGAAACAGGCGACAAAACCAAAACCGCAGTCAAAGAAGCCGCTGCAAACACTAAAACTGCTGCTAAAGGTGTTGCTGAAAGTACTTCTAAAAGCTTAATTCTCAGCAAATTATCAGAAAAGATTCCTGGCAGCAAGTTAATTGTTGAAGACAAAGATGGTGCTGTCACAGTTAAAGGAACAGTTCCCACTGAGGCTGATCTGAAAAAAATTGCACCCTTAGTTAAGGAACAAAAAGGTGTCAAGAGCGTTAAGGTAGAAGCAAAAGCTGCATCCGCGAAAGCACAATAGAAAAATAAAACTATCCAATTAAGAGTTTTATAATTCTCAACAGGACTTACACAAATATAAGTCCTGTTTTTTTTAGCGCATCATCATTTGGAAATTTGAGTTGAAAATGAATTGCCATCCCATTTCACGAAATGCCTAATACCATTTCACAAAAAATATGATGTGGATGTAGGTTGGGTTAAGGAACGAAACCCAACACTTCAAAGTTTTGTAATTGTTGGGTTTCACACAGTTCAAACGCCACTTCACTCAAGTCGGGAAACCCGCCCACGTGAGTGGCTCCCCAACCTACGCATCTGTCTCATTTTTTCCTGGAATTGGTATAAGCTCAAGGATTTGTCTCTAATCCTTTCCCCCTGCTGCCTACTTATACTTCAATACGGTTCAGTTAAGGTGATAAGTGTTCTCATCTGTCGAACAAAAACCAAGATTTGGGGGATTCTCCCCCAAACCCCCGATTGGGGGACGGTTGCGTCCCCCAAGCCCCCTCCAAAATAATTGTTCGGTTTTTTGTTTAGTAATTATTTGTGAACTTTGTTGCCAATGAATTTTTTTAACTGAACTGTATTGAATTATACTTAACGTGACAAAGTATCAATAGGTATTTATTAAATCAGAACAACGATGAATGAGACAGGGATGTTCAAAATCAACTGCGATCGCTAGAATCAAAGTGCCTCAATTTTGGGTGTGTTGCGTTAAAAGCAAGTCAATGATCAATTGGATTCAAGCCGACGAATGGTGGTCATACTTTAATAATTACTATGCTACTAATTATCGTTCAATCCAAACTTACTTTTTTGAGCGAGAATTTATTGTCGATATTACTCTAGCTGAACTACAAAACATTATTCCGGTTCCTGCTGTTTCTAATCCTCTTGATATGAGTGAACCGGGTCCATGTGAAAGATGGTATGGTCGGCTTAATGAGCTAATATTTTGGGTTACCTACTATCATACTAAAAGTAATAACTACACTCTGATTAATTGTATAGCGCCGCTTTCTCCAGAAAGTTACCATTGGAAATTTCTAGAGCAGCTGGTCGATTTGCCAAGCTCGATATTCAGTCGGATATCTTGGATAAATGGCGAGAATGACGCGGAAAAAGCTATTTATGTGACTGATAAAAACGGTTTAAGTTATGAGTTTTATCGAGCTAAAACCCACCAAGAGGCAACAGAACTGATTGCTTTTTTACAGGGTTTTAAGCCTGAATTCAATTTCTACATTGATGAACCAGAGGATAGAAATTCAACTTGGGTAGTCGTCAAAATACAACCAGGTGAACTAGAGCAAATTGTAGCTAGATATAATAGCCGTTCTAATACAGAAAGTGTAGCGAGAGCAATGTCTATGGATGATGCTTTGTATCAGGTCAAAGAAGAGAGAGATGGCGGTAAAATCGGTCTAGCTTTTGTTAAAGGTAAGGTTATCAATAAGCCTTTATGAGTTAAAAGTAAGCTCTAGCTTTTGTTACTGCATTCCCTCTTCTAACTGAAAACATACCTTCTTTGAGCAACGTCCTTTTTATCTCTCGATCGCTTCACGCAGTAATTGTGCTAACTTCTCAGCACTATCAGGAATAGCGATCGCTTTAGCTTTTTCTCCCATCTTGGCTAATTCTGTGGGTGAGTTCAACAAGTTCAAAACCTGAGTTTGCAAAACTTCAGCAGTTAACTGTGATTGTTGAAAGGCTAACGCCGCACCTGCTTTTGTAAATACGTTGGCATTGTAAGTTTGATGATCTTCAGCCGCAAAAGGGTAAGGAATCAAAATCGCTGGTGTGCCACACACAGCCAATTCTGTTAAGCTACCTGCACCAGAACGACTAATCGCTAAATTTGCTCGACGTAACAATGCCGCCATATTGTTATAAAACGGCAAAGCTATATACTGGGGGTGCTTGAGACTATCCGCCTCTGGGTCTTGATCTCCAGTTAAATGCACAATGTATGCTCCAGCATCAAACCAAGCAGGAGCAGAGGCGCGGACTAATTTATTAATTCCAACTGCGCCTTGACTACCACCAAAGACAATAATTAAGGGAACCCCATTCGGAATGGGTAAATCCAGCGATGCATTAGTGCCTTCATCTAAAAATTGCGATCGCACAGGAGTACCAACGTAGACATTTTTAGCACGAGGCAAATACTGGGCAGCAACTTCAAATCCTACGGCGACAGCACTACACCAAGGGCCAAAAAAGCGCGTGACTTTACCAGGTAAAGCATTGGATTCGTGAAAAACTACAGGTATTCCTAAAGAACGCGCCGCAATCACGGCTGGCCCAGCAATGTAACCACCCGTTGTAAATACGCCTTGGAATTTTCCCTGTTTGAGAATTCGTCTTACCTGCAAAATCGAACCGAGCAGCTTACCCAAGATACGGAGAGACGAAATACCAAAACCTTGCTGAAACCCCTCGACTGCAATAGTATGCAATGGATACTGCTTAGGAACAAGCTGAGTTTCTAATCGATTGGGAACACCCAACCATTCAATTTCATATTCTGGAAGTTTTTGTGCCAATGCGATCGCTGGAAACAAGTGTCCACCAGTACCACTGGCAGCTATTAATAACCTAATCGGTGCTTCTTCTACCATCAAACCCCTACCGTTTAGCGCTTAGCTTAACTAAGATAAAACAATTTCCCACCTTCTCTAGTGAAATCAGTAAATTCTTGCCAATGACTAACATTATTAATTTATTACTGAGACGCCACCGCAAATTTCCCACTAGCATCTGGCTAATTTTATCCATACTGACATTTGGTATAGCAACTACTTGGCAATGCACTCAAGCAAGTACAACACAGCAATCACTACACACCAGCAAACCATCATCTGAGCGTCTAGCAGCCGAGAAAATCGCTCAAAACGCCCCCCCCGAATTGGCAAATTTGTTGACACAAATTGATACAGCCGCAAGCCTTGGTGATGTTAAAAAGGTAATCGAATTCTACAGCCCTAATTTTGTTCATGGCGATGGATTAAACCGCCAAACTCTGGAAAAAGCCTTAATTGACCTCTGGAAGCGATATCCCAAATTAAAATACACTACCCAATTGCAATCTTGGCAATCTGAAGGCAATGCCATTGTCGCTGAAACAGTAACTAATATAACTGGCTTACCTTCTGCTAACAGTAATAATTTAGCTCTGAATGCCACAATTAAGTCACGTCAACGCATTTCAGGTGCAAAAATCCTCCGTCAAGATATTTTGTCGGAACGTACCTTACTCACTTCAGGTAGCAAGCCACCTCAAGTTGATGTTAAGTTACCACAACAAGTCAAAGTTGGACAGCAATATAATTTTGATGCGATCGTCCAAGAACCTTTAGGGGATGATTTTCTTTTAGGAACAGCCATAGAAGAACCTATTCAAGCCGACAAATATCTCAACCCCACACCTGTGGATTTAGAATTACTTACCTCTGGTGGGCTTTTTAAAGTCGGACGTGCACCATCTACTCCTGGTAACCAATGGATTTCTGCGGTAATCCTGCGCGGAAATGGGATGACGATGGTAACACAGCGTCTACAAGTGGTGAAAAAGTAGTTTGGGCATGGGGCATTGGGCATTTCTCCCCACACTCCCTCATCTCCCTTCCAGTCATCTAATCTGGGTCATTAGTTCCGAATTATTGGACAATTGACACTGGACTGTTGACTTTTGACTAACAATGATTTCCCTGCAAAATCAAATTGTTCTGATCACTGGCGCAAGTAGTGGTATTGGTACTGCTTGTGCCAGAGTTCTTGCTGGTGCGGGTGCAAAACTGATTTTAGCGGCGCGACGACTAGAACGTTTACAGCAACTAGCAGATGCACTCAATAAAGACTTTAATACTGAAATTTATCTATTACAACTAGATGTGCGCGATCGCGCTGCTGTGGAATCTGCTATTTCTAGCCTACCTTCCTCCTGGTCTGAAATTGACATTCTGATCAACAATGCTGGTCTGAGTCGTGGTTTAGACAAGCTACACGAAGGCCACTTTGAGGATTGGGAAGAAATGATTGATACCAATATTAAGGGCTTGCTTTACCTCACCCGCTATGTTGTGCCTGGGATGGTAAAACGCGATCGCGGTCATGTGGTAAATATTGGTTCTATCGCCGGACATCAAACCTACCCGAATGGCAATGTCTATTGTGGTACGAAAGCCGCAGTCAAAGCAATTTCTGAAGGCTTAAAACAAGATTTGTTGGGTACTTCTATCAGGGTAAGTTCTGTTGATCCCGGAATGGTAGAAACAGAATTTAGTGAGGTACGCTTTCATGGTGATAACGAACGTGCCAAAAAAGTTTACCAGGGCGTCACTCCCCTCACTCCAGATGATGTGGCTGATGTAATATTTTTCTGCGTCACGCGATCGCCCCATGTCAATATCAATGAAATAGTACTCATGCCCGTTGACCAAGCTAGCGCCACCCTAGTCAACAGACGCAGTTAAAATGAGAACACTTGATAAAATTTGAGCTTCGCAAAGCTATGCAGAATACTGCCAACGCTGAAGAAGTACTTGTACTTGAGGATGGACAAGCGCCACCTACCGGAACTACCACTCCACCCAGAAAGCCAAAGTGGTATGACACATTTGAGTACATTGCGAATCCGGATCAGTTCTGCCGCAAAAATCTCCAAGAGTATGGCCCTATTTTTAATACAGGGGTGTTTGGTCGCACTACTATCTTTGTAGGCTCCGCTAAAGCTATTCAAATGGCATTTAATGGGGATTTGAAATATACAGAGATTGCACTACCAGCAACCACAATGGATATGTTCGGTGAGTACAGTCTGTTTCAAAGACCTGATTTGCATCGTCAGCGTAAAAATGCTTTAGCGCCTGGACTGACTGGCCGGGTACTTGATGGCTATACACCACAAATCAATGACGTAATTGTTCGCGGGATCGATAGCTGGACTGCTCCCAGTAGCATAGCCTTATACTCTGCTGTGGAGAAGATTTGCTTTGATGTACTTACCCCTCTGCTGTTGGGAATCAGTTTAGATGACTCTAATCCTCACACTTTCAAAGAATTACCAATTTCCTCCAAAGCTGAGTTAAAAGCTTTGTACAAGGTATATTTTGATGGCTTCTATGGTTTGTCTCAGTGGAAGTCTCCCTTAACAAAATACGGGCGCGGACTTTTAGCACGTACCAAACTCTTGGAATTTATGCGTGCTGTGGTGCGTCGGCGGCGAGATGAGGGGAAAGTTATGAACCCCACTGCTGATTTCCTCTCGATGATGCTAGCCAGCCAGCAAGAAAATCCCGATGGGGTCTTTAGTGAAGAGTTAATTGAGAATCAGTGTCTACTACAGCTATGGGCATCAGATTATGAGGTATCAGGACTGATATCTTCGCTCCTGTACCAAATTGCTCGCCATCCGCAAGTATTGCTACGGCTGCAAGAGGAGCAAGCCAGTCTGGTAGGGGAAAACAGTCCAGTCAATATGTTCTCACCCGAAAATTTGAAGCAAATGGTATTTTTAGATGCAACAATTAAGGAGACACTACGGACTCTACCTCCCAGTTCTACAGCCAGTCGTCTACTCACTAAGTCTGTAGTACTGGATGGCATTTTGTATAGCAAAGGCTGTGTAATTATCGCAGAACCACGGATTGCACACATGATGCCAGAGTACTTCCACGAGCCAGAAGTATTTGATCCAGAGCGTTTTCTGCCAAAACGTGGTGAAGGCAAGACGTATGAATTTATTCCCTTTGGTGGTGGCGTACACGCTTGCTTGGGAGCGCAATTGGCGATCGCAATTACAAAAGTTTTCGCGTCGCATTTACTACAAACATTCAACTGGGAGGATACAGGCGAACCCAAGTTTGTGCAGTTTCCTCTGAAACATCTCAGGGCTGATTACCAAATCAATATTACACGCCGAGCCTAACTTAGACTTACCAAGATCTAACTTTTTTCATCGCAGACAAAAAACATCTGCGATTTTTTATCTTGATATATTGCAACTCATAATCATTTCGACTATGATTTATTTATAAATTGCATGAATAAGTGTGATGGTGGGGTTTGTCATCATGATGTTCTTGGATACTGCCTTAGGATAATTCCTAATTATTCGATTTCGCCTGATAAATTTTTGGCTGATTCAAATATTTGAATAACTAATAAATAAAAATTTAACTTACATAATTCACAGGAGCAAAGTATGAACATGATTCGCTTTGAACACATCAACCTTTCTTGTAAAGATATCGACGCTACTAAAAAGTTTTACCAAACTTTATTCCCAGATTGGTATGTGCGAGCCGAAGGCGTATTCAATGGCGACCGCTGGATGCATTTTGGCAACAACCAATTTTATCTCGCTTTAAATGACGATTCTGAACAAGAAAGAGTACATCAGCCTTACGAAAGCATTGGCATTAATCATGTCGGCTTCGTAATTAAAGATGGCGAAGCTATGAAACAATTGCTTGATGCTCATAGCATTGACTATTACACAATGACAGCTACTGAAACCAAGCATAGAATTTATGTTAATGATCCTGACGGTAACGAAATTGAGTTAGTTGAATATAACCATGATTATGCTCTCGCATAGTCAGCACCAAATCGCTGTCCAGATCCCCGACTTCTTCAAGAAGTCGGGGATCTAAATCTCCTAAGATTGATAACTTGAAACAACTATGAATACAACTAAAAAAGTGGCAGTCGTCACAGGTGGAAATCGCGGTTTGGGATTTGAAGCCTCTCGCCAATTGGCTAAACAAGGATATCAGGTAATTCTCACCAGTCGAGATGAAGCAAAAGGTAAATCAGCAGGAATCAAATTAAAAAATGAAGGATTAGATGTAATTTCTCAGCCTCTTGATGTCACTAGTGATGAAACTTGCCAGAAATTAGCTAAATTTATTGATAATGAATTTGGCAAACTCGATGTATTAGTAAATAATGCAGGTGTATATATAGATTCTCAAACAGGTAGCAACAGTATTTTTGATGCCAAAGTTGATACTTTAAAACAAACGCTAGAAACAAATGTTTATGGAGTTTTGCGAGTAACTCAGGCGTTACTTCCTCTCATGAAGAAACAGAATTACGGCAGAATTGTCAATGTTTCTTCAGGAATGGGACAACTAACTGATATGAGGGGAGGTTCCCCAGGATATCGCATTTCTAAAACATCTGTGAATGCCCTCACACGGATTTTTGCGAGCGAATTACAAGGCACAAATATCTTAGTTAATTCTGTGTGTCCTGGTTGGGTGCAAACCGATATGGGTGGAGAAAATGCACCAAGAACTCCAGAACAAGGAGTCGATACAATTGTGTGGTTAGCAACTCTTGGTGATGGGGGTGCTACTGGTGGATTCTTCCGCGATCGCCAACCCATAGAATGGTAGTAAACCCCCTCTCAGTCCCAATCGCCCCATCCAGGATTAAAATCAATTTGCTAGGCTATGTCAGCTAAATTGAGAGTTCTGGAGTTTTTTATCCTGTGCTTACTGCATTAACAACTATCAACGCCCTCAAACAACCTACCAGTTCGGCTTGGGTAGAACAAGCGATCGCTAACTTAGATATTATCTTGCTCGACCACTCCCACTGCGAACGCAAAGCTGCGGGTGTGGCGTTAAATTTTATGTTTCGCTACCCTTCCAATGCGAAAATGGTCAGAGAATTAACTGCGATCGCTCGTGAAGAACTAGAGCATTTTGAACTAGTCAATCAATGGCTAGAACGCCGCAACATCCCCCTTGCACCTTTATCGCCACCTCCCTACGGTGCAGGTTTAAAAGCGCAAGTTCGTCCCCAAGAACCCGATAGATTTTTAGATTCGTTACTCGTTACGGGATTAATTGAAGCGCGCAGTCACGAACGTCTAGGATTGTTAGCTACCCACTGTCCTGAGCCAGAATTAGCGAAATTTTATCGCGGTTTGATGGCATCAGAAGCACGTCACTTTGGTACTTACTGGGTTTTAGCCGATACTTACTTTGACCGTGAACTTGTCATGCAACGGCTCGATGAACTAGCATTTGTTGAAAGTGAATTGCTAGCAACTTTGCACCCAGAGCCTAGAATTCACAGTTAGTAAACTAACGCACATTGATTATGAAACTTCAGTTAACACACCTAAGACTGCTTGTTTCCAACTATAAAGATGCTTTTCTGTTCTACCGGGATTTACTGGGGTTGGATGTAGATTGGGGGGATGAAGAGACTGGATACGCTGAGTTTAGTACTGGATCTATCCAGCTGGCTGTGTTAAAGAAAGAGTTCATGTCCCAAATCATCCCAAATCAGCTTTCATCCTTTTACAGCCAGGATAAAACATCTTTAATTTTTGCCGTCGATAATGTCGATGAAGTATATCAACGGCTCAAAGACCATAATGCGAACGTTGTGGCTCCACCTACAGACCGTCTAGACTGGGGAATCCGCACCGCTCATTTTCGCGATCCTGATGGTAATTTGATTGAGGTTTACACCAACCTGGGTATCGTAAGTTAGAGTTTCCCCGCCAGCTACTACCCGATGTCTGAACCACAGCCAAACCAGACTCCGAACTTTACCCGCTTTGCTGACTGGTGTTTGCATAAAGATAGCCTCTCAACTGAAGCAAGATATACAGTTGAGGTGCTATTGGCGAAAGCTGGTACTTCTGATTGCTATGAAGCAGAGCAGATACTATCAAACTCTACCGAATTGATTCTTTCTAAACAGGGTATTTCTGACCTGAGTCCGCTGTCCAGCCTAACTAACTTGACTGTACTGCATCTTTTTGATAAGAACATTTTAAATTTAAGTCCGCTGTCTAGCCTAACTAATCTGACTAAATTCTATTTCAGTAACAAAAACAAAAACTTTGTAGACTTAAATCCTCTGTGCCATCTCAGCAAGCTAACTGTACTGATTATTGAGTGCAGCCAAATTTCAGATTTAAGTCCTCTATCTAAGCTAAAAAATCTGACTATACTGAATCTTGAGCGCAATCAAATTTCAGATTTAAGTCCTCTATCTGAGCTAAAGAATCTGACTGTACTGCTTCTCGAGCGTAATCAAATTTCCGACCTGACTCCCATATCTGGACTGACCAACCTGACTACATTGAATCTTCTTGGTAATAAAGTTTCAGACATCAGTCCTATATCTGAACTAACAAATCTTTCTAGACTGAATATCACTAGCAATAAAGTTTCAGATATAAGTCCGATATCTAAACTTATTAACCTAACTGAACTTGTACTTAATGACAATCAGATTTCGGATTTAAGTCCCATATCTAGGTTAACTAACCTAAACCGCTTATATCTCAATTGCAATCAAATTTCCGACTTGAGCCTATTATTTGGACTGACAAACCTAAATTCACTGGGGATTCGTCCACCAATTTTCGACAGGAATATCTGGTCATCACTCCAAAGCAAGTGTTCTAATATTTATACTGTACCAATTGATGAACAAAAAAGCATAAAAGCAGTTAAGGATATTTATGCTTACATGGGTCTGGAAGAACCTAAAATTATTTTTTTACCTAGTCTGTCCGTAAATTTAAAGTGTTTGCCTGAACGTCAAGAATTGGAAAAAGGAATAGCAGAGAGAATCGAGCAAATTACTGGTAAAAAACTGAGTAGAGGATTGCGATGTTTTCTATACAATCAGATTCAAAACCGCCTTACACAAAATAGCTTTTCTAGAGAAGTGTGGAGACGTTTTCACAAGCAGTTAGAAGACTATGATTTGAGGATTTTAGGGCAAATTAGTATTATGCCTGAAGAATTACTGACGATGATTGGTTCGACCGAGTTTTTAGTTCGTGAATTTAATTATCAGCTTGACCAAGAAGAACAAGAAGCATTGCGGTGTCTCAATCAACTATTTGAAAACTGCGGTTGGATATTTCCGTTTGAGAGAGTTTGTATAGTGTGCGATCGCCCTCGTAAAATCTCTTTAGATACTGAGGATCGCTTACACGCAGAAGGCGAACCTGCAATTGAGTTTAGCGATGGCTGGCATATTGGATACTACTATCACGGAGTGAAAATACCAGAGAAATACGGCAAGCTACACCCTCACGAATGGCAAGCGCAGTGGCTTTTAGAAGAAGATAATGCCGAACTCAGGCGCGTTTTAATCCAAGGTATAGGCTACGATCGCATATGCGAGCAATTACAAGCGCAAGTCATCGATTCTTGGCAAGAATACACCCTACTTCGCATTGATGCTGATGTCGATGTTGAGCCAATTCATCTTTTGAAAATGACTTGCCCTAGCACGGCAAAAATTCATACATTAAGAGTACCGCCACAGATTAACTCTGCCAGAGTTGCTGTTCGTTGGGTAAATTGGGATATAGATCCAGAAGAATTTTCTGTACAAACTTGACTCTCACTTTGCTCCCGTTCAAAATTAAAAATTATTGAAAATTTTCCGATGAGAGATTATTATCGAGATTTTTTGATTCGTAACTGGGAGCAGAGCGATCGCACAAGCACTGCCGCAGTTATCAGTTATGTATTATCAGAATACGGTTTGGGTTGGGAACCCAACGGCGCTGACCGAGATGTGGTGCAAGTAGAGGAATGCTACTTAGCCACTGGTGGGGAGTTTTGGGTAATTGAACACCAGGGCCAGTTAGTAGGTACTGGGGCATACTACCCTGTAAATCGGGGTGAAAAAGCTGTAGAAATTAGGAAAATGTACCTTTTACCCAGTATCAGAGGTATAGGATTAGGGAAATATTTGTTACAACAACTAGAAGCAGCGATCATCGCCCGTGGTTTTCAGCAAATCTGGATTGAAACTGCGAGTGTTTTAGTAGAAGCGGTCAAACTTTATGAAAGTAACGGATATAAACCAGCAACAGGTGTAGAAACCCCAAGGTGCGATCGGGTGTATGTAAAATTACTCAAGCAACCATAAATACAAGCTTGGTGCTGTTTGCCATTTTACTCAAAGGCGATCGCTTTTAACTAAGGCATCAAGTAAAAATAAGTAGTGCGTTCGCGTAGCGTGTCCGAAGGACAAACATCTTGCTCGCGCGGACAAGATGCTCGCACTACTTATATTAAATTGTTCAACTTATTTTTACACGACTCCTAAGACCTACTCACTAGCGGTAACATCTCTAAAACCTGAATTCTCAAATCAGGAAACTCTAAGGGTGAAATAGTTTCATCTTCTGCCAAAATCTTTTCACTTTGATAGCCATCTTCACTTGGTTCCCGAAAGATGTGTACTTGACGACTAACCACGTCTAGCACCCAATAATCACTAATTCCCGCTTTTGAGTAGGCTTTGCCTTTAGTTTCACAATCCAGTTTCAGGCTACTATCTGCCACCTCAATAATCAGATAAATCTCAGGTGGAATAGGATGATGGTCTGCATAATCTAGCGGGTCTACTTTAACGACTGCAATATCTGGTTCTGGTTCAGACCGTTCATTTAACTTTACTGGGTCTTGAATAGCTACCCAAGCCCGATTTCCTAAACGATTTTGTAGTAATTTATTTGTTCTGCCCACAGATGAGGTATGAGCTGTTCCTTTGGCACTCATCCAAATAATCTTTCCATCTAGGAGTTCCACACGTTCATCTGCACCAAAAATCCCAACCTCAGCTATTCGGTGGTATTCCTCAACAGTCCACAGGCGAAGTGGTAACGTCGTTTCTATCTTTTGCATGACTTGTTCAGCAAATGTGAAGGTCGGGTGCATTCACAAGAGTAATTAATATCCTAGCTAGAAAAAGGGGTATGGGAAGGGAGATGAGAGACATGAAGGGAACACTGAGAATGACAAAGCTGATTTGTGCCAAATTAATGTCAGCCATACCTGCTTTCAAAAGGAAAGACTAGCTGTGATTTATGCTAGAACCGCACTTAAAGGTTTACTTAACCTTTTTCTTCAATCCCATTGTCCGCTGTGTCAACGAAGTACAGCTCGTGAACTTTGTGAATACTGTGAAAAACAGTTAAAAAAATGTCATCTCAAAGATCCAAATATCTTGTGGAAAGAGCCTCTACCAGTGTTTAGCTGGGGAGTTTATGGTGGTTCCCTAAAAAGAGCGATCGCGGCGCTGAAATACGAAAATCAACCTCAAATTGCTCGTCCTTTGGGTCAATGGTTAGGAGAGGCTTGGTTATTAAATTCGCCAAGACGCGATCAAAGGTTCGTTGTTGTTCCCATACCACTTCACGCTAGTAAGCAAAAACAACGCGGCTATAACCAAGCTGCACTCTTAGCACAAAGTTTTTGTCAAACAACTGGGTTAAAATTCAAACTAAATGGTCTAGAAAGAGTTAGAGAAACTAAAGCGCAGTTTGGTTTATCAGCATCAGAGCGAGAAAAAAACTTGGCAGCAGCTTTTGCTGTGAGTCCAGAATTTCGCGATCGCCAACCGGATTTCCCAGTATTATTAATTGATGATATTTATACTACAGGTGCTACTGCCGCAGCAGCGGTACAAACACTTAGTAACTGGGGAATTGCGGTCTCCGGGTTAGTAGCACTTGCTACTGCTATCAAAAATAAATAACCAAACAATTCATGGGCAAGCTATCTCAGAGAACTCTATAATTGACCAGATCACCCTGTTTGTGTGGGAATTTTGCTTGAAATGATCAGTAAAGCTTTTGCAGCCGGTTTAAAACGGGTAATCATCGTTCCAGCCACATTAGTGGCAATTGGTGTCAGTACAAGCGCAGCTTTTGCTCAAAATAAGTTATATAGTCCAATTCCTTTAACTACTAGTAGTGCTGAATTTAACGATACGCTCTCAGAGAAAGATATTCCTACAGGTCAGGGCGGATTTGCCCGTGATTATACGGTGAAGTTGAATAAAGGCGATAATTTAGCAGTCGATTTGGCATCTGACAACTTTGACAGCATTATCACCCTGTTGTCACCTGATGGAGCAACATTGGCAGAAAATGATGACGGACCCGATGGCACCAGTAATTCCCTATTATTTACTCGTATTGTAGAAACAGGTACTTATATTATTCGTGTCCGTTCTTTTGGAGAAACTGGTGTTGGAAAGTTTAAACTTAAAGTGACAAAGCTGCAACCGATAAAATGAAGTAGTCATTGGTCATTTGTGATTTGTCGAAAGATAATAGACAAGGGTCATTAGTTATTTCTTTCTTGTGCCCCTTTCTCTTAAAAAACAGTCAGCACACAAAGAAATAAGGCTTCAGTCCACTCAACGACTGCGCCGTAAGTGTCGCCTGTGTGTCCGCCTAATTTATAGTTAAACCACGCACCAGTAAGGATGGCGATCGCACTTCCAGCGATTACCATTGCTAATGCCAAAAACATCCGCTTGCTATCTAGCAAAACAACTAACCCACTCAAACCTATGAGCAACAGCAGTCCCGGCAACAAATCTTTGTAAGATTGAATGGCTTGCTTGTGAAATGCGCCTTTACCAGTAGGTTTTAAGTAAGGATAACAAGCGATCGCTAGCTGTTGTCCCCAGCGTCCCCAGCCACAAGCCGCCATCAATATCAACCAACGGTTTGCTTCTATATTTGTTAAGGCTGTTGTTTTGAGCAATAATAAGACGATCGCTGCCATTGCTCCAAATGCACCTGTAGCACTGTCTGTCATTACCTCTAACCGTCTCTCTGGGTCGCCTACCGCTAAACCGTCAGCAGTATCCATCGTTCCGTCTAAATGCAGTCCTCCAGTAATACTAATGCTCAGACTGACTACTAAGGCGCTACGAGTTAATACTGGTATACCCAAATAAGTCATTCCTGTATCAAATAACCCTAAAATTCCGCCAATCAATAGTCCTACTAGTGGAGCAAAACGCGCTACCCGCCAAAACTCTAATTCTGTCAGATTTGGCAATGGAATAGTAGTATAAAATATTACAGCAGCAGCTAAATCTAACAGCAGCTTTTTTCCAGATGGAGGCTGGTTTGTCATATTATTTGCTTCCCTCAACAGCTATTTATGGAATAAGTTCATTCCGTTACAAGCTGTGTTAGATGATTTTAAAGCTTTAAATAAGTTTTATTTGCTATTCAGATTCATCGAAAAAATTTTGTTATGCTAGTCTCAGTGTGCTTAAAACCATTTAGCATAATTTTATACAAACCTTTAATAAATCTCAAAAATGCAAAAGTTCAACACAGAGAGTATTGTTTTGTATTCTTAAATTAAGAACCTAATCCAGGTTGTTAAACGATTGCCCTCGAAAGTTGATATTTTTTAAATGTAGGGGGTATACAGACCGTTGGCTTAAATGTTTTGCGCTGTTGCACCTGACCTTCGCTCATTCCCCATTTCCTTATGAGTCATCATCTACCCGACACCAGGATACCAGCTCCGTGCATTATTAACACGGGCATTATTGTGAATAAGCTCGATATGCGACGATTATTGGCTGACTTAGGTCGAGTCCACTACATCTACACCCAAGAAGGCCAGTTACAGAGTGAGGGTGATGGGGATGTGATGGAAGTGTTTGCCAATCCACAAAGATCTACTCTAGTTGCCAACCAAGCGCTCTATTTGAATGTTCATAGTTTTGATTACTTAGAATTGAAACAGTCCCCGCAACAAGAAACCTACTTTGATTTAATGCAAGAAAGTATGTGTTTGCGGCTGATTCCCCTCTCAACTCCTTTACAAGAACGAAGGGAGCGGAACTTGAATGTTAGTGCCATCGAAGCCATGATGGAGCAAGTACTCTCAGCTAGATGGGATGCAGAAATTGATGATGACACTTCTGAGTCGTTTTAACTAGCAACAGAAATACTATATAGTCGAAAAGTTGGTAATCGGTTAGTAGTTAGCACTAAGGTGGTAGCTAATACCGAGTTACCATTTTTTATACTTGTCCATTATTTAACGAAATAAAATTACTTTTACCTTGAGCGCCAATTTCTCTTTTGAATGTCTTGCTTGCTGTAGTCAGACAAAAGCTAGAGCGGGGGTATTTTTCACCCCTCACGGCCCTGTGGAGACCCCAAGATTTATGCCAGTGGGAACGCTGGCAAATGTCAAAACTGTGACCCCAGCCCAACTTCAGGAAACTGGAGCGCAGATGGTATTATCTAATACTTATCATCTCCACCTACAACCAGGGGAAGCAATTGTGGCTGGAGGTGGGGGGCTGCACAAATTTATGGGTTGGAATGGTCCCATGCTCACTGATTCTGGTGGGTTTCAGGTCTTTAGTTTGAGTGAGATGCGAAAGATTACAGAAGCAGGAGTAACTTTTCGCTCGCCCCATGATGGACAAATTATTAAATTAACACCGGAACGCTCGATTGAGATTCAAAATACTCTAGGGGCGGATGTGATTATGGCGTTTGATGAGTGCCCACCCTATCCAGCTACTCGCCAAGAGGTAGAAGCTGCCACAGGACGCACTTACCGTTGGTTAGAACGCTGTATTGTCGCTCATAAACGCAGCGATCAGGCACTGTTTGGCATTGTCCAAGGTGGTGTGTATTTAGATTTGCGATCGCAAGCTGCTTTGGCTTTAGCTGAGTTAGATTTGCCTGGATATGCCATTGGTGGCGTGAGTGTAGGAGAACCACCTGAACTAATGGCTCAGATTGTGCGAACAACCGCACCACTGCTACCACCCGAAAAGCCTCGTTATTTGATGGGTGTTGGTACTTATAAAGAAATGGCAATTGCGATCGCTTCTGGTGTGGATTTATTTGATTGCGTAATTCCTACCCGTTGGGCCAGACATGGTACGGCAATGGTACAAGGCGATCGCTGGAATTTAAAAAATGCTAAATTCCGTGAAGATTTTGCACCATTAGATGAAACTTGTACTTGCTATGCTTGTCAAAACTTCAGCCGTGCTTACATCTCTCATCTAGTGCGAGCACAAGAGATTTTAGCTTACACCCTATTGAGTATTCATAACATAACTGAACTAATTCGCTTTACCCAACACATCCGCGAAGCAATATTAAGCGATCGTTTTGCCACAGAATTTGCTCATTGGTTCAATTAACAAATAATGAGCACAAGGCGCAATAACAAATGACTATTGACCAATGACCAATGACTAAACCATGTTAAGATACTTCTCAATTATGAAAGCTGTGTTGGATAGGTGGATTTAAACGAATATGGAAGCAGCACTGTTGTTAGCAAAATTGCCTGAAGCTTACCAAATTTTTGATCCTTTAGTGGATGTTCTCCCAATAATTCCCGTTTTCTTCTTGTTACTTGCTTTCGTTTGGCAAGCAGCAGTGGGATTTAGGTAAGTTAATTAAGTTTCAATTTCTGGGACAGGTTCAAATACCTGTCCTATTTTTTTGAATTATTTTCTTTGCTAAAATTGATATTTCTTAATAATATGTAATATTTTAATATAGACTTAAGTTAGCATATCAAGCCTGGTTCACAAAAAGTCAAAAACCAAGCTTAAAGTTAATAAGGTAGTACTTATGGGTAATATCAAATTCATTAAAGAAGATAAAGAAGTAGTAGCAGCCGATGGTGCTAATCTGCGGCTCAAAGCAATGCAAAATGGGATTGATATATATACATTGTTTGGCAAAATGACAAATTGCGGTGGTTATGGCCAGTGTGGTACTTGTATAGTCGAGATTGTTGAAGGTATAGAGAATCTTTCCCCTCGCACAGATGTAGAAAACCGGAAATTGAAGAAAAAACCTGAAAATTACCGCCTTGCTTGCCAATCTTTAGTAAATGGGCCAGTAAGCGTCGTAACTAAACCTTAGCCTTTGGGCTAATTTCAGCTTACTAAGCATTTGCAGCAGCAGAAAATTTGGGCAAACTCTGTCATCGATGATGCTATTCTAATGTTGTTGACTGGAAATCTAGGAGAGGCTTTCTTGCCATGCAAGTTAATGACCTGGGGTTCGTAGCGAGCATTCTGTTTGTACTAGTTCCCGCTGTATTTTTAATAGTTCTGTACATCCAAACTGCCAGCCGCGAAGGTAAAAAAGATAGTTAATACGTTTTTTATAAGATAAAGAACCCCTGCACCATAAGTGTAGGGGTTTTTGTTTATCAACCGCTAAATATATTGTGACCTTAACTAACGGTTCGTGCCAACAACACAGGACAAGTAGCATTGACTCGAACATAGTCGGACAAAGAAGCGCCGATTAGCCGATCTATATCGACAAAACTCTTAGCTACTGATGGACGGCGATCTGGAGATCCAAGCAATAATAAATCTACGTTCAACTCCTCTGCCAAGCGACAGATTTCTTCACCTGGTTTGCCGCTACTGGTAAAACAACGAGTTTTAACTCCTTGCCTTTCGGCTTCTGCAACTGCTGCTGCTAAAACTGAATTTTTCTCTGGGGTAATTTCGTTCACATCAGATGATTTACCACGCAAATCTGTATTAACATTAGTTAAAATTAGCTGACCCCCCTGGATACCTCGCAGCAAAAATAAAGCTAAACTCAAGCAATGTTTTGCGGCATCAGAGTTATCCATTGCCACCATAATGCGGTTAATTCTTTTAACATAAATGTCATCTTTTACCAACAACATGGGACGAGATGACAGTTGGAACACATACTGGCTAACTGAGTTAGATAAAATCGATTGCAGCCGCTTGAGTCCCCGTGAACCCATGATAATTAAGTCAGCATCAATTTCATCAGCTACCTGGCAAACTACATCTTTGGGATCGCCTTGTCGCAAGATTGAAGAAACTTGACTCGGATCTAAGTTCAAAGACTGAATAGCATTAGCCAGAATCTTGCCACCTTCTTCCCACTTTTGGGTCATAGCATTAGCGGTAGATTGAGGTGGTACCACATGCAAAACTGTAACTTTTGCACTTTGAATTGATGGCACTTCTTTCAATGCTTTTAGCATCTCTTCTGCATGTCCCAATCCAGACACAGCCAGCAAAATTTTCTCTATCATCATACGTCTGTCTTGTTGTTAAGATTGCTTTGGTTTCTGCTCTTAGTGATTTGCCTCAGCTAGGCTTTTTATAACCTTGCTGAACAACCTAGTAAGTTTTTCGCACATATAAAATCACAGCTAATTGTCCATATCATTGTTGTTCTGGAATCAGAATATAGACTTTCATTTTTGATTGTGATGTTTATTTGCGCTTAGTTACATAAGTTCTTAACTAGGCTCCAATGATTAAGCTTACTCTCAATTTAGCCTGATATATTTACTAAAATATGATGGTATTTATTATTTTTAATCTATGTTAACCTTTGTTCATTAAAAGGTAGTTAAGTATTGCAAAGAATATCTAAAAAAAAGTAGCTGAATTATAGCATTTTTCTCCTAAGTTCACTTTTTTGCAATAACTTTTTAAAATATTAAGTTATTTCTTTATAAAATTTTTTAGTTCACTCTTATGAGAAATTGCTATGCAAATCAATAATAAACCTCGTCCATTTTGGCACTTGGAGTAGTGCGGGCCGGAAAGCCCGCTACGAAGAGCAGGGAGCAAGATACTCCCACTACTTTTAAAACTATGGTTCTCAAAATAGATGTGGTTTATGTTGTAAAAACTGTATTTTCACAGTTGACTGTTGATTGCTAACTTTTAGGTTAAAACAGAAATTTCTTAAGCGTTAAAACTAAAAACCGCACAATACCGTGATTATTGATAAATTTACGGATGTGGCTGGGGGAACCCCGGCTTCTTAAATAAATTATTGATTAAATTTGATTTTGCCCAGAAATGCGATCGCCTAGACTCGTCTCAGGGAATACTAGGAGGATATTGAGAGATGAAGTTTTTGTATGCGTCAATTTTTTCAGTATATGCGTATATGGGTGTGCATCAGCTTACTGTGCTATCTTTTAGCCTGGGCAGTTCCCGCACAAGCGGCTAGTTCCAATCCCAAACTAGAACAGCAAGTATTACAAATCCTCCGCGAACACCCGGAGGTAATTATCGAATCTGTCCAAACATACCAGCAACAACAGCAACAACAGTTACAGCAAGCACGACAAGCATTTTTACAGGATTTAAAAACAAATCCTCAGTTGGTAATTAGTGAGTCTCCTACTACTGGATTGGCAACATCAAAGATTGTGTTAGTAGAATTTTCCGATTTTCAATGTCCCTACTGTGCTGAGGCGCATAAAACCCTGAAACAGTTGTTAGCAAAGCACCAGAATGAAGTGAAATTAGTTTACAAATATTTCCCTCTAACTGCAATTCATGCTGAAGCATTGTCGGCGGCTAAAGCAGCTTGGGCCGCAAATCAACAAGGCAAATTTTGGGAATATCATGATGCTTTGTTTGCTAATCAAAAACAACTTGGCCAAGCGTTATATCTGGATACCGCTAAATCTTTGAATCTAGATCTAGAAAAGTTTAAAATTGATGCCTTTGGTGTCAACAATCTTGCTGAAAAATCTATAGGAAAAGATGTTCGACTAGCTGAAAAATTGGGCATTGCTGGTACACCTTTTTTCGTCATGAATAGTAAAAATTTCTCTGGTGTAGTGCAGTTATCAAACATCGAGAGTATATTAGCTGATGCTAAGTAGATCATGACATACTGCGAATCCAAAAAACCTATAGCAATGTTCAATTTGTGAACCACAGGCATTTATAGGGAACAATATTCCCCCCTAGGTAGTCAATTCACTCTTTACGTTTATTGTAATAAAGGTTACAACATGATGTTGAGTGAGAATTGTATAACGCAGAGGTTTAACGCCGAGTATAGGAGATTTGTCTGTACTCCTTGGCGTAACTCTGCGCTTTTCTTTCAGAATATCTCTGTTTAAAATTAGGGAATATTACTATCCTGTAGTGTATCTAAAATTAAATAAATTAAGCCGTATAAATAACATTGTGAGGTAATTCATGGGTCGCGCTGGAATTTGGCTATTTTTGCCCCTTACCCTGATAGCTAGCTGTTATCAACAACTGCTACCCCCTAACCAGTCTGTAGCAAAATCGCCCCAGTCTATAGTTCAGAAAGCTACTCCTACTTTGTTAGCCAAGGCAAGTTACCTTTCGCCATTAGAACAACAAGTAATTGATGAAACTAACAAGGTACGGACAAATCCCAAGGCTTACCTTCCCATATTAGAAAACTATAGAAAGCGCTTTCAAGGTAACCGAGTCAAAATTGCTAATAATACTTATTTGCTGACTCAAGAAGGAGTCACAGCTGTGGATGAGGCGATCGCATTTCTCAAGTCGGCTCGTCCTGTGGGAGCATTGAATACATCTAAGGGGATGTCTTTAGGTGCTAGAGATCATGTCAAAGACCAAGGCCCCAAAGGTGCAACAGGTCATTATGGTAGTGATGGTAGCAACCCTGCTACTCGCATTAATCGCTATGGTAAATGGCAAACCACCGCAGGCGAAAACATCAGCTATGGCCCAAACACTGCTAGAGATATCGTCATGCAGTTAATTATTGATGATGGTGTGAGCGATCGCGGTCATCGCAAAAATATTTTTAACGCTGCTTTCAAAGTCGCGGGTGTTGCTTATGGAACTCACAAATCATATAAAACAATCTGCGTAATTGATTACGCTGGTGGTTATAGAGAGAAATCATAAGTTTACTGTGATAGTTTTTTATTTATGTTAATTAATAGAAAATGCTATCACTTTTAGAAAAACAAGTAATAGCAGAAATGAACAAGGTGCGGATAAATCCAAGTGCATATATCCAAGTTTTAGATAATTGGAAACAGCGCTTTCAAGGTAGACAAGTTAGAATTTCCGAGCGGGTTTATTTGCAAACTCAAGAAGGAATAAAAGCAGTTAATGAAGCAATTTTATTTCTGTATTCTGTTCGTCCTGTGGCAGCTTTGAGCGTTTCTAATGGTATGTCTTTGGCTGCTAAAGATCACGTTAAAGACCAAGGAATCACAGGCGCGACTGGCCACTACGGTAGCGATGGTAGCGATCCCTTTACTCGCATTAGCCGCTATGGTGATTGGCAAATTACCGCAGCCGAAAATATTGCCTATGGTTTTCATTTAGCCGAAGATATAATTATGCAATTAATTATTGATGATGGAGTGCGCGATCGCGGTCATCGCCAAAATATCTTTAACCCTGCTTTTAAAGTTACCGGAGTTGCTTTCGGTATTCACACTACATATAGGCAGATGTGCGTGATTACCTACGCTGGAGGCTACCAAGAAACATCAGTTTAATGGTTCGCCTAATAATGCTGAAATCCTTGCTTCTCAGGTTATGTCACAATTAGAAGCAAGATATAAAAAATTTATATGAGAGAAAGATTAAAGCGGACAGCACAAAGGGCTGAAGCGAACACAGCAGCTATAAAGGCTGATAAAACTGCGATCGCACAACTGCATTCAACGGTAAATTTACTGGTGCAGGTAGTTGAAATTCATCAGCCCAATCATGATGCAACTCAACGAAACTTTAAAAAAATTATGACGGATATTAAAAAAATTAGGGGTTTACGAACCGAAAGCCAAGGCATTTTAGAACATTGGTTTGTTAGACAGGAGAACGGAGAGTGATGGGCGGGCATAGTTATCCTGCGGCTAATGCTGCGAAGTTGAATGTCTATGTTCAAGGTCAAGGTTTACCTATATTGGCTTTACACGGCCATCCTGGTTCCGGTCGGAGTCTTTCTGTATTTACAAATCACCTCTCAAAGCGCTACCAAACTTTTGCCCCTGATTTACGTGGATATGGCAAAAGTCGCTTCTCAGGAAATTTTGCTATGCAAGACCATTTAAATGACCTAGAAGCTCTAATAGACCGCTTTCAGATTGAGAAATGTTTGGTATTAGGGTGGTCACTTGGTGGTATTCTGGCGATGGAACTGGCATTGCGCCTGCCACAACGCATTACAGGGCTGATTTTGGTGGCTACAGCCGCCAGACCGCGTGGCAACCATCCGCCAATCGCTTGGCAGGATAATCTTTACACTGGTGTTGCGGGAATCTTGAACTATATCAAACCGAGTTGGCAGTGGAATATTGAAACTTTTGCTAAGCGATCGCTATTTCGTCACTTAATCCAACAGCATACACCAACAGCATATAGCTATATCGCTAAGGACGCGGTGCCAGCTTATTTACAAACTTCCCCAGCCGCTTCTCGTGCTCTTTTCACTGCCATACAATCTGGATATAACAGACTTACAGACTTGTGGCAAATAGAATGTCCGAGTTTAGTACTTGCTGGTGCCCAAGACCGCCACATCACAGTTGATGCTAGTTTAGAAACGGCTCGCCACCTCAAGAATTGTCAGTGGCAATCTTACCCCAATACTGCCCACCTTTTCCCTTGGGAAATTCCCGAGCAGGTATTGAGAGACATTGACCACTGGCTAGAAGAACATTCTCAGGTAATTTGGTAATTTTCCGTCACTAATTCCCGGTCGATTGAGTACAAAATGCTGTAGACGCTGCTGCTTCTGGTATGGCGGATTCAGTGCATTTAGCCGCCAGACTAAAAGCATCTGGCGTAGTTGAGAAGTTAGAAACATTTCTGCTTCTCAACAATTCAAGCAAGCAAATTGAAACGTAAGAGAAGAGAAAAAGAAATTTTTTCCTGGTTTTCTCGGTTCTACTCAGGTCTTAGCATAAGGAATACTGACTATTGCCTAATTTACATTTGACCGCTAAAGGCAGGCTTTACTTTGCGGTCAATCCTTTCCCCCAAGTCTTCAGCAATTGTTAAAGCATCTGGTTTGCAACGCTTCACATTTACAATAATTCCCTGTGCGCCTTCTGTCTCCAAATCTTCTATGTAACCTTTAATTGCCAGATTGGCATCCACAGAGCTCAGAAATGGGCCAAAGTAGTATGTGCAACGGGGGTTTTGTGTCACAATCTCTACCCACCAAGCCAAGCCTAGATTGTTGACTGTGCTAATCAACGTTTCCTTGAGATCATCCCAAATGGTTTTCATGGTAGTTGCCAATTTATGAATGAGGTACTGGATATTAAACGATATTTTGCTGTTTTTTTGCTTTACATTTCTTTATACTCTTTTACTCTTATTTTTCAAAGAGGTTTTTGTAATTTATCCAGATAATGTGTGTTTAGCAAGCGCTGGCGATAAATTTCATAAAGCGCCATACCTGCTGCTACTGAGGCATTAAGGCTAGGGGTCTTACCCTGTAAGGGAATTGACACTAAGACATCGCAAGAACGTTGTGTTAACATGCTAAGTCCTTCGCCTTCTGAGCCAATTACTAAAACAATCGGACCGCTAAAACTCACTGTGTGTAGAGGTTCACTGCCGGTTGCTGCTGTGCCATAAATCCAAAAGCCAGCTTCCTTCAGTTCTTCTAAAGAACGGCTCAAATTAACGACGCGGGCGACGGAGAAGTTTTCTAAAGCACCTGCTGCTACCTTAACCACTGTGGAAGTGATCCCAGATGCCCGTCTTTGAGGAATAACTAATCCTTGTGCGCCTATAGCTTCTGCGGTGCGAATAATTGCACCTAAGTTATGGGGGTCAGTGATCCCATCAGCTACGATAATGACTGGATCGCTGACAGATTTTGCCTTCTCAATTAAATCTGGCAATTCCATATAGGCGTAGGGAGCGATTTGCGCCGCTATACCTTGATGATTGGCTCCGTCGGTGATTTGGTCTAAGCGCTTTGGTTCTACTTCATCAATAACTGCACCATTGTCCTTGGCTTGCAGGATCAAATGATGAAAGCGGGCATCGTAACGTAAACGGGTAGTAATCCAAATTCGGTTGAGACCGCGCTGATTTTCTAAAGCACTCAATACTGGATGACGACCATAGATAATATCACTATCTTCTGGTGCTTGTTTGATCTCTGAGGGTGGATGGGGAACGGTACGATTTTGGCGTGGTCCGCTAGTTTCGGGTTTAGCATCGCCAAATCTGGGATTACGAACTGGCTTACTGCCATCAATCGGCCTGGGATTACGAACTGGCTTAGTACCATCAATCGGTCTGGGATTGCGAATAGGATTAGCAAGAACGCGCTTGCTTTTCACTTTCACAGGTAGCCCGCGATTAGGTTCGCCAGCAGTCTTGATTTTTCTGGGTTTATCTGATGACATAAGAGTATTTGGTATGACTTATGGGTGGGCATAGTGATTCCCAAACTTACCGAAGCTCACTCCACTGGATTTTGCTTTCGTGAGATTTATTGCCCACTATTTTTCTAGATAGAGTTTTTGCAAAAGCTCGGTTAAGCGTGGGAAGTCTGTGAGATAAAGGTAGCCAATTAAAGTTTCTAGACTAGTTGCTTGTTGGTAAATTTCTGGATCAGCCCGCTTTGAGCGTCCTGTGGCAGCATTACGACCCCGTCGGACAATATCTAATTCACTATCCCTCAGATGAGGTACTAGCGATCGCAAATGTAGCGCCTGCTTTTCTGCTCTAACCTGTGCCACTACCAGACGATGGTAAGTATCTGGTCGCTGCAATGGCATTAGATAAAACATTCTAACATATAGCTCATAAATTGCATCTCCCACATATGCTAATGCCGCAGGAGAAATTTGTTGCACTTGTGAAACAGAGATTTGTTGGGGTAATTGAAATGTGCTTGCCAAGAGTGATTGGGTCCAAAATGAATTTTGTTTAGCAGCTTCATCTTGTCCATCTAATAGCTCTTCCTCCTTAGGCTTCACAAGTTAATCTTTCCTTAGTGTGCTACATTTGGCAGGCATCATTAATTATGTGTTGAGATACTTAGCATAATCTACACTAACAAAAATTACTGACTAAATTTTATCTTTTTGTTTAAAAGTTGAAATTTTAATATTAGCTGGCTTGATACCTCTGCCATAAATAGAGAGGTTGGCTAGCCAGCTGAGCTAAAAATTAAGCTATCCAGATAAAGCATCGGATAGCTAGATTGTTTTTTTGGTCAAGCAATCAAGACGACTTGATGTTTTCTAGAGCCGCTTCAACAGTTGGTTGCAGGGAGAGAAACTTCTCTAAGCGAACAAGCTTGACCGTTTGAGTGACACGGGCATTTGTGACAATTTGCAAGGTGCCGGTGGCGTTTTGAGCCTGCTTGGCTAGCTGCACCAAAGCACCCAAGCCAGAGCTATCAACAAAGTCAATTTGTGATAGATCCAAAATAATGTGCTTTGGACCCTCATCAATCTTGCTACCTAGTACCTTGCGAAATGTCGGCTCAGAAAAAGCATCTAACAAACCTGTGAGGCGGAATAGCTGACAGTTATCCCGGGCTTCACGAGTACCCCTCAGGCTCACAGTTAGATTCAGTGGCTCAGCAATAACTCCCTCCTCATGGTGAAAGTGAACGCTCCAGTATAGATGGTTTTGGTGCAAGTTGTCTACAACCTGCTGGTTTAGGGTATGGGAAACAATTTTGGATTTTGGATTTTAGATTTTGGATTAGGTTTCAATCTAAAATTTCTTGTCCTAATTTTATTTAACCCCAGTTGCGGCTAATTGGCGTGCTGCTCGCATTGCTTGGACAAACTCCTCAAACAAGTAATCAGCATCGTGGGGACCAGGACTAGCCTCTGGATGATATTGTACTGAAAACACAGGCAGAGACTTGTGACGTACCCCAGCAACAGTGCGATCGTTCAGGTTGAGGTGGCTAATTTCAACAACTGCTTCAGGTAAAGAATCCGGGTCAATAGCAAAACTGTGGTTTTGGCTGGTAATTTCTACCCGTTGTTGTAAACCCGCAGGCTGATTCAATCCCCGATGACCAAACTTAAGTTTAAAGGTTTCTGCTCCCAAGGCATGACCCAAAATTTGATGCCCCATACAGATACCAAAGATGGGTTTTTCAGCGCCTAGCAGTGCCTTGGCAGTTTCAATACCTTCAGTGACAGCAGCGGGGTCGCCAGGCCCGTTGGAAAGAAAGATGCCATCTGGATTATATTTGAGAATTTCCTCTGGTGGTGTATGCGCGGGAACAACAATTACCTGGCAACCGTAACTTGCTAAACGACGCAAGATATTACGTTTCACCCCAAAGTCAAGAGCAACAACGATAAAAGCTTCTGCCGCACTGTCCGCTGGATTAGAGTTGAATTCCCAAGCGGGGATTGTGGGATCTGACCATTGATAAACTGTTGGGGTAGTAACCTCACGCACCAGATTTAATCCCTGCATACTAGGCGCTGCCTGTACTTGCTCTAGTAACTCGGCCTCATCCAGAATAGATGTGGAAATACCACCATTCATAGCTCCAAACATCCGAATTTTGCGGGTAAGGGCGCGGGTATCAATACCGTAAATACCAGGTACTTGATGCTGTTTCAGGTAGTCAGGCAAGGATTGTGTCGAGCGCCAGTTACTTGGTCGCTGACAAATATTGCGGGCGATCGCACCTTGCACCTGGGGTCTAGCCGATTCTTCATCTTCAGGATTGACGCCAGTGTTACCCAATTCAGGATAGGTAAAAACGACAATCTGACCGCAGTAACTGGGATCGGTCAGCACTTCTTGATATCCAGTCATGCCAGTGTTAAAGACCACTTCCCCAATTGTGGTTCCTGTGGCACCAAAAGACCAACCGCGATAAGCAGTTCCATCCGCTAGGACAAGTAGAGCAGGTATTGTGTCAGACGGGGACATAAGCGATGAAGGCAATCATGATTAGGGGCTGGGGGTAAAAGCTAGGGGTTCTGAAGATTTTTTCTAGTGTCTAGTCTTTAGTCCCTAGTTTCGTATAAGCTGCGAGTGTTAATTATCCCATGAGTTTAGAGACTTAGCGTTTTGAAGCTAATTAATTAAAAATAAAAAATTTAAATAGTAGTTAAGAGTTAACAGACATTGGTTATTTCTTCTTTGTTCTTCCAAATCCCCTTGTTTCCAATTTCTTTCCTAACTTCTTTCTAAGGAAATAGGTGGGGAGAGGTAGATTTGCAGCCCTCTGGGCAGGTAAAATCGAAGTTAATTATGCTCCAGTCTTTTTTATCCCGTGCAATCCTGATTATTTTATCAAGTGCGCTAGCGGTTTTGGGTGTTGCCTGTAGTGAAGACAAGCAAAATACTGCGACTCGCGACCATGAGCAGCCTACGCCTGTGGAAAATGCAGCAGCATCGCCTCTTATCGAAGCAACACCATTATCCAGCCCAGAACCACAGCCACAGACTCCTTCGGCAATTGAACTAAATTCTTTTGAAATGGCGCTGGACAAAGCCGCAGGTGCGATGACGATCAGTAAATCTGCCCAATCGCCCGATGATTGGAAGTTGGTGGTGAGTCAGTTCCAGGATGCGATCGCGCTGATGAAAAACGTGCAGCAAGAAAGCCCCAATTTCACGGTCGCCCAAATCAAAATCTCAGAATACCAGCGCCAGATCAAATATGCTTTGGATCAAGCTACCCCAAAACCCCTACCGCCAATAGCGGCAAAGCCTCAAAGGGTAGTTGTTGTTGTTCCTTCCAGAAAAACCACACTCAACTCAACTCAACCTCTACCGCCAGTTTTACCAAAGCGGCAGCCATTACCACAGTCGGTCTTGGTCCCAACTCAACAAATCGAGCAAGAGCAAGATGTCTTTATCGCGCCAATCAAACGCCGCATTGGGGGAACACCAATTATTGACGTTACCTTCAATGGCCAACGAAGATTTGAGATGATTGTCGATACAGGGGCTAGTGGCACTGTAATTACCCAAAACATGGCAAATGCTTTAGGTATAGTAGCCGTCGGCAAAGCTAAAGCGAACACAGCCAGTTCTAAGCAAGTGGAATTTACGATTGGTTATGTTGATTCGATGGCAGCAGCTGGAGTAATGGTGAATAAAGTACCAGTAGCGATCGCAGGCTCAGATCTAGAAACTGGACTGCTTGGTCACGACTTTTTCGGCAACTACGATGTCACCATCAAACGCAATGTCGTGGAATTTCGCCCGCAATCGCGCTCAGAGATTAATTCCGCAGAAACTGAACTAACTGCTCCAATTTTACCCAGGGAGCGCCACTATCTAGGATCTCCTTAGCTACTTTAATACCCTGGGCATGGTCTAGTAATGGAATCGCACCCGCCACTTGCAGCGCCAAGGAGGCATTTAACGCTACAGCATCCTGTTGCGCTTGAGTGCCCTTGCCTTGTAGTACCGCTTTGAGTATTTCAGCGTTTTCCTGAACATCCCCACCCCTGAGGGCACCTATAGTAGCAGCCGTTACACCAACAGCTTCGGGATTTACAGTCGTTAACTCCACCTCACCATTAGATAAAACTGCTAAGTCGGTTACATCTCCTAACCCCGCTTCATCCAGTTTTTCTCGCCCATGTAAAACAATTGCTTTTTGCTTACCCAAATTGTTTAAAGCTTGGGCAACTGTTGCCAAAAGTTTGGGAGTAAATAACCCTACCACTTGCCCAGTCGGATTTAAAGGATTTACCAACGGCCCGAGTAAGTTGAAAACAGTCCGTACCTTAAGAGTCCGCCGCAATGTAGCAACCGCCTTGAGTGCTGGATGCCAACCAGGGGCAAATAGAAAAGTGATCCCCACTTCTTCGACTGCCGCTTGTACTTTTTCGCTAGGGGCACTGAGATTTACACCCAAAGCTTCCAAGACATCGGCGCTTCCTGTCAAACTGGAAGCCGAACGATTACCATGTTTGGCGACAGGTACACCATAGGCAGCCGCCACAAAAGCAACTGCTGTAGAAATATTAAAAGTTGATGAACCATCTCCGCCAGTGCCACAGGTATCAATGAGACTGGTGAGTGCTGAGTTTTGAGTTCTGAGAAAGGAAGATTGAGACTGCAATACTTCCGCCATTCCAGTCAACTCGTCAGCAGAAACGCCTCTAAAGTTCAGTGCTGTTAAAATTGCTCCCGATAACTCTGGAGGTAGAGATTCACTTAGCCATCCTTGCATCAATTCAGCAGCTTGAGCGCGGGATAAAGATTCACCATCGATTAATTGTTGCAGCAGGAGATACCAGCTAGGTGAAGTTTCTGGCGTGGAGATGGGGGAACTTGTCATAGAAAAGGTCTGTTTGCGTGTGGTAGGGTTGAGCTTTCGTTGATGAGTCTGGGAGCTATCCTACCGGAAAATGGGAAACAGTTTGTAGTAAACACTTTAGTGCTGAGACAAAGCGCTTTTCATTTGTATGGAATACACGCTTTGAACACTAAATTATCCTAAGGGCACAACAATGTTCATTGATGTCAAAAGTATGACCCCTTGCAGCTGGCATTACATAAAGGTGCGGCATAATTCTATATAGCTAGGACAGCAAGCTATAATCATACCTACTTTGCTGATTACGTATAAACATTACATATAATAACTAAACTACTTTATACATTGACATTATGATTTACTTAAATGCTTTTAAAGCAAATGCATCTCTTATTCAAAAGTTTGGTGAAGGAAATGCCTATTTAGCTTGGGCAATGGCTCTTTACTTAGATTGCCCGGATACAGAGCAGTTAGCCATTAGCTCTCTTACAGATAATGGTAATGATAAAAAAATAGATTTTATACATCTTGATTGGGATCTAAAGAGGATTGTATTTGCTCAAGGCTACTACTCTTCTAGAAAGGTTGATAGTGCTCCTGCTAATAAAGCATCTGATCTAAACACTGCATCTGCTTGGCTCTTGTCAGGAGATTTGAATGAAGTTCCAGAGAAGCTGAAAGCTATCATTATCGATTGCCGAAAAGCTTTGGAAAATGGAGATATAGAGCAGATTGATTTGCTCTATGTGCATAATCTTCCAGAATCAGTCAATGTGTCTAAAGAACTAAATACTGCTGCTGCTTATCTTGAAAAAAGTTTGTCAAGAGATTTAAATATAAAAGTTTTCTCGCGAGAATTGGGAACTGAAACGCTTGATAGACTTTATTCGGCACAAGAATCATCTATAGCAGTAAAGGAAACTATTCTATGCCCCGCTAAAGTACAGTTTACCGAAGAAGGTCCGTCTTGGAAATCTGCAATACTATCTGTTCCTGGAACATGGTTGAGAGATTTATTCAATAAATATAGTGATGACCTATTTTCGGCGAATTATAGAGGCTTTTTAGGAATAACCAAACGCCGGAAAATTAACACTGGTATTCGTCAATCAGCAGAAAGTGATCCAAATAATTTTTGGGTATATAATAATGGAATCACTATTTTGACATTAAGTTTTGACGAAACCAAGTCAACTAACACAACTCTTCAAGGAATTTCTATTATTAATGGTGCTCAAACTACTGGTTCTATTGGTTCGGTAGATTTAACTAAGCATGATTTGAAAACTGTCAAAGTTTTATGCCGTGTTATTCAATGTTCAGATGCTAATACTATTAGTCAAATAGTAAAATATAACAATACGCAAAATGAAATCACAACCTGGGATCAGTACAGTAATAGCTCTGAACAAAAACGTATTGCTGACGAATTTAAAAATTTAGGTTATGACTATTCACTGAAGCGAGGTTTTAGCTCGTCATCAATTGGATTAGGTATTGAACAAGTTATTCAACCTATGCTTGCATTTTCTGGGGAATTTCAGAGTGCTAGTAGAGGTAAAAATTCTTTATTTGAGCGTCGTAGTTCTTACGAACAAGCATTTAAGGATAAAAAAGCTAGGCATATACTTTTTGTGCATACGCTGTCCAAGTCCATAGATGCTCGAAAATTAGAACTCAAGACTAGGCAGAATAGCAATAGATTACTTAGCTTAGAAGAAAAGCAGATTTCTCTGTTCAGAAATCTTCGGTTCAAAAATTTTTTGATAGCTATTATTGGGAGATGTCTTGAGTCTATTCTTGATGAAAAAACTGATTTAGCACAAGTTGCGTTTACTCCTGATACAGCTAATGCTAAAAATAAGTCTATTAATGACTTAATTGCCTTGTGGCTACCAGTAGTTACTACTGTTTTAGCGTATGTTGCCAATTCTACCAATAAGGATTTATCTGAACTTCTTTCTGAAGATAATGTTCTTAACAATATTGCTACAAGCGTTAGCACTGCTATCTATACAAATCAACTTACTAACCCTAATCCTGTGTTGACATCCTTCAAAAATTTTGTGTCGCCTAAAGGCTAAGCCTAAAGCTAGAAATACTTCCTGTACCTTGTAATTATTTTTGTATCATGCTGCTATCGCTTCCTTTTGGGCTAAACCTAAACACAGCATATTGCAAAAGAGTGAGGTACAGAGTATTGCAAGGGCATAACATTGTTGTGCCTTTACTGTGGTAAATTAAACTGCAAATTGCTGTATTTGAACACTTAAGTCCTCACTACAAGAAAATTTTATAGTTAGTAATAAATAACTCTTTTCCCTTGGCAGCATTACTCCGCTTATAGTTATTCATCCCATACTGCAATTCCCACTCTGAGATATTAGCCCAGTGAAAATTTTCTCTAATTTGTAGCGAGTCATCGTATGTGATTAACCAAGGGTGATGGCATTGTTTCAATAATTCAGCAAATTTTAGATGTTCAAAAGAGGTATGTAAGTTACCATCTTTGCCATACAGTTTAGATTTTGTAGCAATAAAATATGGTGGATCTAGAAATAGAAATACTTCCTCACCTGCTGAATTTAGTAATTCACTATAATCTAAATTAGTAATTAAAATATCTTTTGATAAGATACTCTCTAATTTCTCTAAACGATCTATAGATGAGTTAGTAAAGCGTTTATGAAAAGCCTCTTGAGAAAAACCACCAGATTCTACAGTTCCCGAAAATGTAATTCTGTTGAGGACGAAGAAGCGGACTGCTCTTTCTAAATCAGATAAATTATTGACATTGACACTTGTTAATTCTGTAAATAGTAATCTACCGTCTGTATATTTATTCTTAATCCTACGTATTTCAGAGCCTAGTTGAAATATATCAGACTGGGCAAATTTCCAAAATAGGAATAACTCACGGTTTAAATCATTAATCCAAATTTTCAGCTCTGGAAATTTTTGTTTTAAATAGATAAATACAGAACCACCACCCACAAATGGTTCTCTAAATTCAGAAAAAGTTTCTGGTAAGTATTCAATTATTTGATTGATTGCTTTTGATTTACCGCCTGGATAACGAAGTGGGCTTTTGAGCATAATTTAATTTGCTGCGATCGCGAAAATTTTAGGATAAAAAGTACCAACGATTATCGTGATGAGCGAAAGATTACACGCCCTGGAGAATCTTCTTGATTAATGCGTGCATATACTCGCAGACAGGTCAAAACTTCCCCAGGATTACCGCCACAATCTAGTTGCAGGTCATCTTTTGTTAAAGCGCAGATATCGGCGTAAAGCCCTGATAATTGGCGAATTTTGACTTCATTTCCTGCATTAATTGCCTGGTCTACAAATTTTTTCAGCATACGTCGTGATTCTTGCTGTAGTTTACCCCACCAAGAATAGCGATCGCCTGGGGGAATAAATACCAAGGAGTGGATTGCTTCATCCATGTCAATCCAAGCACGTAGGGTTGATACTGAATCAGCATTTTCTACAGCTTTTTGGGTGCGTTGAAAGCGGTGTGTTAAAGCTTCAATATATTGGTTTTGCTGTTCTGGCTTGGAGTTTAAGGAGACAATATCAAAGCTAAAAACGCTCTTTAACGCATGATGTAAATCTGGTTCTATTTCGATAATATTTATACATAAAAATAAATAACCAGCTAGGAAATTTAAATCTTTTGATTTACTTGCTTGAGCAATTTCTGTATAAGATAGTGCTTTCTCAGACAAACACAAACCCTTAGCTTGAATAGTACCACTCAGTCCAGGGTAAATAATTTCATCGCGGATGAAGGGTAGAGGATAGAGATCCGAAGTGTTTTCTACTGCACCCACTTCTTGAGCCAGAGTTAAGGCACGCTGTCGCCACGATGTAGCCAAGTCTTCTGGAACCCGCAGCAGTTTACGTTGAATCTCGTTCCATAATTCTGCGTCTGTTTGGCTTTGTAGTTGGGAATTTCCTAAATACAATTTGAGTTCTTTATCAGCATCAAATGCTTCTTGGAGGCGACTTAATTTTAATTCACTATTAGAGTTAGATTTGTAGGATGTTGGTTGTAATAAGGAGTGAATTTCTTGCAGCACTTCGTCGCATAATTTAGCGCCAGGATCGAGAGGAAATTCTTTTTGGGCTTGCTTTAAAGAAGCTTGTATTCCATACAGGCTAAACCGGAGTAATTGGGCTAAATGTGAGTTTTCTGTTTCTAATAGATGACGTAGGTGCTGCATGAATTTCGCCTCTGGTTTTACCTGTTTTTTATCTCACGCGAAGGTAAGTTTTATACGAACCACAGAGACACAAAGACACGCAGGAAGATATTTTAAGCAGTTTTCCTTTGCGACTTTGCGCCTTTGCGTGAGCTACCAATCCTAATGAATTCCGCAAAAGGGATCGCGTTCTTTATCGACTTCGTTGGGTTGCAACTCTAGTTCAGCGCGGTAAACACATCCTGGTTGCTTGAGGCTTTCTTGTTTATTTGATATCCAGTAAGGAACTTCACCGGCGTGCATTCGTAAGATACCTTGATTGTCGAGAGTCACACGATATTGGCAAGGATAATCTGTGGTAACATCGGGCTTGCTTAATGCGCCAATGCGTATCCATTTTTTGGTGTTGGTTTCGGCATCTGTTTGCACAACATAGAAGGTGTGTTGCCCATTATTAGGAAAGGGAGGCAAAGGATTACTGACTAACCCGGTTCCTGGTTCTGGTGAACCATCGCGTAAATAGTGAAATTCTTGCAGCGATTTGCTCACATCTTTATCGGCTTCAAATACGAGATGGTAGGCATCTGGTTGATCGACGGTTGCTGACTCTAGAACGTTAATGGCAATATCACCATCATTCAAGTTTTTATTGGGGCGTTCAACGGCAATATTCCACTTCAATTTGCCATCAGCAAACAGTGCTGAAGTTTCTGAGGCGGCAGAAATTACCGAACTGACATCAATGCCAGAAACATCTATTAAATAATGAGGATTTCCTTGACAAAGCAAGACGCTGAACTGGAGAGTTTGATCGATTTCAAACTGGACTTTGATTTTTCTAAGAAAGTCTGATTCTGACAACCCCAGTTTTTCCATCAGGCTTTTGCCATCGAAGCTACCCCAAAGCCGCAAGTCGCCGTCTTCGTAATCTTGACGATAAATAATGTTAGTTAACTGTATCCCCTGCCACTCAGTGCGAACTTTGGCTACAGTTTCCTCAGCAGCTAGTTGATAGAGTTCTTGTCCGGCTTTAAAGATTGTTAGCAGTTCGTTGCTTTGGGTTTTGCGTTTGAAGTTGCAAGGTAAATAATAAAACAGGTTCTTGACGTCAATTTCTAGTTGGTTGGCTCCTTTACGTAGTAATCCTTTTGACTCTTCGGGGTCAAATCTTAATCTGCGTAGCTTCTCGGCATAGCAAGCACCGGCGGAGGTGGCTAATTTGGTAAATTCCAGCACAAAGGTAATTCGTTCTGGATTCCAGACAAAATAAGGAGATTTACTAAATTCTTGGTAAATGTGGCGCTGTACGAGGTCGAGGCTGCAAGTTTTACCGGATAAAATTAACCAATCAACTTTATGCGTATTCCAAGCATCCACAGTGCTATCCTGGGGACGCAAGCGACTATCCATCAAACCTTGGGCTATACCGATCGCTTCTTTAATTGATGATGATGCAGCGCGATCGAATTGCTGACTATCAATAGTAAGGCAGATGCTACTGGGATCTTTTACCTGGAATTTAATCGCACTTTGAGTTAGCAGTTCGGAAATTTGCTGTTCTGAGAGAGTAAACGTTAAAGGAGAAGCGTCTTCTGCTGGCTTTTGTCCCAGTTTGATTTTGGCAGCTTCGGCATGATCCCAGAGTGTATAAAAAGTTTGTAGGCGTTGGGGTGCTTGTTGCCATCGGGTAGGTAATACTTTCTCAGCCGTATCTAAGGCATCTTTATAAGCAGCATCACCTTCGGGATTTTCTTTATCCAAACATTTTAAAATACTGCCGCTTTTGAATTGTCCATTTTCGAGAAAACGCTCGTTTAATTCGGAGTTAATTAAATCTTCTAGCTTGTCGCTTTCTAAATCGCCTGTGGTAACGGCTGTTAATAAAAAGTCGGCGATCGCTAACTTTAAAAGTCTGAAGATGCGCAGAGTAATTAACTCTCCACCTAACTGTAAATGCCCAGATGAACCTAATAGTTTAGGTGTAAGTTTATAGTAGCGTCCTCCTAAGCCTCGGTCTTCATTGTCGGCAAAGAAGGGAGTTTTATCTTCTAAAGTTAGTTCAATTAAAGCTAAATCTGTAGTTCCGCCACCAATATCTAAAACGAGAACATTTTGCGACCATTTATTTCCTTCTTGGCGACAACGAGTTTTGAAAGATTCAATTCCAATATTGAGATTACCGCCAAATTCTCGCCAGAGAAAGAATATCGCTACAGAAACGGCTTCATCATAAGCAGTTTGGACATCATCAAGCCCTAACTGTCCAACTAATTCTTTAATTTCTTTGCGAACAACAGGTGGGGCGACGGTGGGATAGGTAACAACTGCTGAGAGAAAATCTCCTTCCGAAAACCTACGTCTAGCGCGTCGGCGGTAGTCTTCGGTTAACTCAATTAAATGTCCCCAAGCTGCTTGAATTAATTGGTTAACATTTATTGTTTCTTCTGATTCATCTAAAATAACTGGGAAAGAACGATCCTGACCAAAATAGCGTTTGGGTGAGTGATGAAATCGGCTGATAATTTCTTTTAAAGCACTGCTGGTTCCTTGGGCGATCGCCTTTTTTCTGTTGTCGCTTGCTTCTCTACCCATCTTCAGTTTTAAAGCTGCAAGTTTGGCAATTTCTAACTCGCTTTTAATTTCGGTACTGCGGCGATCGATATCTAATACAACCGGGATGAGATTTTGCGATTCTAGAGTAGGAACGCGAAAGACTTCATGGTATATCTGATAAAGCTTTTTGCTGACTGCACGCCGGAAGCGATCGCTAGTACCTAAGCATAATTCAATTTGGCGAATTGCTTCTAAAAATCGCTCTTTGTTATCACTCTCAAAAACTTCACTTAATCGGCTAGGTTCAATCTCCAAATTTTTACTAATGTCAGTAATAAATTTTTCCCAGTCACTAGCACTGATATCTGGTAAAGCAACTGAGGCGGGGGAATTTAACCATTGTGCCATGCGATCGCGCAGTCGCATTTCTTGTTCTTTGGGTAATACTTCGGCAATTGGTACTTCAATTGGATCGAACAGTGTCACCGTAGAGTTTGATGTGCCAAAATCTAAGGCAAACCAGCCGGGAAATCTTTTTTGTTGCTCGCTTGGCGCTTTATTACTATTAAGTTCAAAAGGGTTCATTTTAGTATTTATTTTTGTTGTTTGCTTTGGTAGCTGCACAAAAGCTTGGGAGAAGAGATTGCAGTCAGCCTCGATTTGCTTTCTTACCGTTAGTAGTGAATTACCCGCCGCATCAGAATCAAAATACTCAACAATTACCTGTAAATTACAATTTATCGGCTGTGTTAAAGGTTGCTCTAATTTACAAGGATATTGTCCTAATTGCCTGATGTAAGAAATTTTGCTAGGAATGGCAGAGTAATATTGTTGATATGCTTGTTGAATCTTTGCTACTAATTCTGCTGGTGTTCCCTTGACAGTGCAAGTAATGCGATAAATGTAAGGAATATTACTGCCATAAGGAAGAATTTGGATAGCAGGAATATCCAACTCACTATTTTTTTTAACACGTACTTGGTAGCGAGGTAACAGCCGAATCTCCACAGGCATTGCATATTTTCCTTATTCAGTAAACAGTTATTACTAATTAGTGAGTTGATAACTGGTTACTGATAATTGATAACTGAGATATCTGAAAGAATCTGTAACCAAGTAGGAATAGATAACTGTGAAGGCGATTCTCCAGCAGCAATATATCTGAGTAATGTTTCTTTTTTAGAAAGATTTTGCAAACTAGGAATAATTTGATCCAAAACACCTGCTAATTCTGCATTAACTTGTTGATTGACTTCGCTAACATATTGAACAAGATGAAGACTAGCGCTAGCAGTAATTTCATCCCGTAGCCGCAGTACAAAAAGCTGGTGATTGTTAGATCTGGGTGAGCCATTTCGTTCTGGTGCCCAATCAAAAATTTGACCTATATTGTGTTTCTCATCTTGACGCGCTAATGGGAAGATAATTTCTGGTGAAATTGCTTTTTCTTTGCTGTGAATTTCTGAAATAATTGCTTCTTGCCATTGGTTAGGATCGCAACCTAATAGCAGTTTATAAAAAAGTTCAGCTTCTTCAATACCAAATTTAGATTCGATATCTGATTCCATTTCTGAGTGGAGATTTGCTTGCAAATATTCACGTTCTTGAGCGACAATATTTGATAATTTGTTCAGCAAATCTACAATTGCTTGCCGGATGCGATCACGGGCAAATTCTTCTACTTCTTGAACAGTTTTGGCAAATGTTGGATAAAAATCGTCGCTTTTGGTAGGAATGGTAGTATTGACTTTGTTACCCCGATCAAATAACTTCCCGGCTGCGCCTTTAGATTCGGTAAGTGCGATCGTGCCATTATTAGCTTTGTTGAAAAGTAAAGTCCACTGATTCCAATTAAGAATTCTATATGTTAGCTCGTCTTTCACAACATCGCTGACACCAATTCCGCGTCTATCTTTGAGCGGTTCTTTACCTAAATCTTTTTGGAAATTTCTGTAGGTTTTATCCAAATTTTCAATCGCCGCCCGCAAATCTAGCAAAGCTGGACTCTCTGAAGTTGGCATACCTTGCTCGTGAATTTCTTGTAGAATAGTTTTGAGGTTATCCTGTTGTTGACGCACAGCATCAGCAGCTCTTTTAGTGTCTTCATAAAGTTGTTTCAGACCATGAGTAGTTACATGGTTTTGAATCAATTCCCGCAGCTTGCTGATCCCGCCATCTTGAGCAAAGTAACCTAGTTGTCTCCCAAGATAATTACGCGCATCAGATGCTAATAAGCGATCGCTTAACCGTCCCCATTTATCTTGTAACCGCTTGGAACGGTCTAAATAATCGGGATAGTCTAGGTTAGCCAAAAATTCTGGTGAGCCGGCTTTTACTGTTGTTGAACGTTTTGCTAAATCAGCCAGTCCTAGTAGTGGTGACAGTAAAACAATGCGATCTTTTTGGGTTGTAAATGCACTAGCACCATCAATAGTAGTTTGCAGAACTTTGAGTTTTTGGAAAACGCTACTTTCCTGTAAACGATGATTGTCTGCACCATCGTTAATTAGTTGGTCGAGTTCTCTTTCTCCACCTTCACTTTCTAGGGGAAGTTGATCGAAGCGTCCCACACCTACAAGAATTAGATCCTTGAGGTCTTGTCCTGGACGCTGCTGCTGCATCATCGTAAAGATTTTATTGGCGCGATCGCTTCCTGGTGATTTACCATTTAACAGCACCAAAATTGTTTGAACTTCTGCTAATTCTCGCAGCGATAAAAATGTATCCCTCGCTCCGGAATTTGCAGCACCCAACCCTGGAAAGTCGAGCAGAATAAATTCCGAAGCACCAGTAACATCCCAAATTTCTCGTGAGATTTTTACTTCTATATCTACACGACGAATTAGCGGGAAACTATTCTGCAATAACTTTGATGGTAATTTTTGAGGTGGACTCGGTAATTTGATATGAGCAGGCGGTAAATCATCAAAGTTAATAGTTTGAATTGCCATTGGCTGCTCGGCTAGCTGCAATCCCTCACGGGCAGTGGTAGCATCAATTTGGTAGCAACCACCACACATGACTTCACCATAAGATTGATAAGCACGAACAAATAATACTAATTCCCGCAGTAGATAACGTAACTCTAAATTATTGCTAATTTTCCATGTTTCCTCACACCAGCTAAGAATATCTTTTCCTTGTTTCAGCTTCGATAGCAACGCAGGTGGGAGTCCAGCGGCCACTGTCCGACGGTTGGCTTCCCCAATCATGAACCGCAGACAATCACTCACACCTTCGTGAGAAAGATACTCGACTGTAAAGTTGCTTAACTGCGTAGTTGCAAAGCCGTCCTGAGGTATGATGTGGATGGCTGTAACGTTGCCCGTCGTAGGGTTTTCACTAACTGGTAAAGCATCGGCGTATCCGATCAAGCTGCCTAACAGCAAAGTTTTCCCGCTGCTAAATTCACCCATCACCCCGATTTTCACTGGTGAAGTAGCAAGTTCTACAGTTTTCTCGGCAGCTTCCCGGAGGCGAAACAGACTCTCATCAAGACTAGCTGGTACCCAATCTTCTTGCTTGGAGGGATATTCAGGCACAGAGTCTAATTTCTGGAGGATGAATTCGCCATATTCTTTAAAACGCTCCAGTTGTTCTGTTTCCATAGAGTATTTTTGGCTCTAAGATAAATTGCTGTGAGTTTTATAACACAAAAAATGTGACATCCGCTTTGTTCTAATTCAAAATTGCCAAGCTTTGTGAGCGCAGCGAAGCAATCTCAAAATTAAAAAAAATTAACTAATTTTTAATCCTAAAATTTTGCAAAATAAACTTAGAAATTGTGCTTTTTGTTAACTATTTTCAGTTTGATATATCAGATAATCAACTATATGCATTCCTAAAAATCAAGTGCATCGATAAAATCTGCTGCATAGTGGCATTAGAGGCAGAAAACTAGATAGGGTGCTGCATAGAGATATATTTGGCAATCATGATCGGTTAGATTCGCGATCGCTCTTGGCAAAAAAGGGTGCGATCGCGAATTATCTCTTTTTGTCATTTGTCACTTGTCCTTTGTCATTCCCCGCGTCCCCTTCCCCATTCCTTGTGACTGCCTATGAGGCAATACGCTTCAGTTAAGGTGATAAGAGTTCTCATCTGTCGGACAAAAACCAAGATTTGGGGGAGAATCCCCCAAATCC